>DAIOFF010000093.1:0-10124 GCA_036745855.1 Scrofimicrobium sp.
AGATGGCGTAAACGGCTGGGGGGGTGAGCGGTGAGTACGACCGCTATGTGGATTACTAGACTTATGATGCTTGCGCTGGGCTCTCTTGGGACGAGGCCACACACAGTGTTGTCCGTAGGGGAGATTTGCCGCCCAACTACCCAAGCAATGACTGAATGTCCAAGTGCCATTTGTGATGAAATGTTCTGAGAAAGTTGAGTCGTGAACATCGTCTCTGGTCACACCAAGGCGCGCAGTGCACCTGCCATTCTTAGTTGGAGGATCAGGTCAACGCCCGCCGCAACTTCAGCCGCAAGAGTGGCATGGTCTTGGGGGGTAAGGCCGTCACTAAGGTTGAACTTGCTGATCACTGCGGCCACCCAACCGTCCAGGTCGTCCTTGTCAAAAGAATCCCGGATGAACTCAATGACGCCGGTGTCGTCACTTAGAGAAAAGTTGCCGTCTGCTTGACCTGAGTAAAGGACAAGCAGCGCCGACAGTGAGAATACGGATCTGACTGCAGAGTTGCCAGCATGCCAGCGGTCAACAATTATCGGTAGGTTCCGCGCTTTCCATTTGGCCAAAGAGTTGAGCTCTATGTCAATGAGTTTGTGCTGCAGAAATGGGTTTTCAAAACGTTCAAGGATAGAGGCAGCGAACTTGGTTAGTTCTGACAGGTCCTCATCTATCGTTGGCAAAACTTCTTCAGACACCATGGCGCGAACAAAATCACCGGTTAGTTTGTCTTCGAAGGCCTCACGAACAGTTGTGAACCCCATTTGAAGTCCAACCTGGGCAAGCGCTGTATGGCTGGCATTTAGCACGCGAACTTTCTTGGTGCGAAATGGGGGTATAGCTTCAGGGGGTACAAAGTGGACGCCGACATTAAGGCGGTCAAGGGGCAATATCGTTGGCAAATAATCGTCTCCACCAATTACCCAAAGGCTGAAGTATTCCCCCTTCACTAAGGCGTGGTCTTCAAAGCCGATTTCTTTATGAATGGTCTCCGCATCTTCAGGGTAGCCTGCAACAATGCGGTCTACTAACGTGTCGTAGAAATGGCATTTGTTGGTAACCCAGTTGGAAAAGTCTTCGCCAAGTCCGGCCTCAACCCCGTGGCGGAGAACAATTGCTTTGAGGGTTTGTCCATTATTTTCAATCAACTCGCATGGAACTATTGCCAGTCCGCTACCGCCAGCACAAAAACGTGCAAACAATGCTTTTGTCAATAACGCTGGAAAAGAGTCTGGGATTTCATCATGTCCCATAGGAGCATATATTATTCCCGCTTCCGTAGTGTTAGAGACAATCATTTTCAAATCAGGCGAACAAATGACTGACAACAGTGAATTCCAATCCTGAAAAGGATCAATAATAGCTTGGATTACATCCACTAACTCAACCAAGCGGATGGGGGAACCATCCTTTACTCCTTCAAGAACAACATGGTACAAGCCATCTTGCTCAGTCAAAGCGTCATGTCTATTTGGCCGGTTTGTTGCGTATGATACGGCGACCCCTGCATTCGTTAGCCCCCGCGCATTACTCTGCGCGACCATCCAATCTACGAAACCCCGTAAGAAGTTTCCTGAACCAAATTGCAGTATTTCTGTTGGACGTGCCGTTCGTTTGACTGCCGCATTGTTTAGCTGTGTCATAGTAGTTCCTTATGTAACTGCGCCAAGTTGCCAAGGCACGAACTCGTCTTGGCCTAAAAGCATTTCTTCGCTGACAGTCTTCTTTCCGGATGCGACAGCAATAATAGCCTCGAAAATCTCTTTACCGATGTCTTCAAGTGAGGCATTCCCAGTCGCAATTTCCCCAGCATTTATGTCCATATCTTCGCGCATGCGTTCAAACAACTCATTGTTTGTTGCAACCTTGATAACTGGAGTCGGACGGGCACCAATTACAGAGCCACGGCCAGTCGTGAAAACAACAACAGTGGCACCGCCTGCAATAAGACCAGTGACTGACACCGGATCGTATCCGGGGGTATCCATGAGGACAAGTCCTTTTGGGACTTCCGCGCCATAAAGAACCACATCAGATAGTGGTGCGTGGCCTGCCTTGGCAACAGCACCCAACGACTTTTCCAAAATCGTGGTCAGTCCACCCGCTTTATTTCCCGGTGACGGGTTGTTGTCAAGGCTGCCTGACCCAGCCTTCATATACCCTTTCCACCAGTCAATTCGGTCCAATAGTTTCTGCCCAACTTCCCTAGAAACAGCGCGGCGCGTGAGTAAACTTTCGGCACCAAAAACCTCGGGAACCTCGGCAAGAACACTGGTTCCGCCAGATGCCACCAACAAATCGGACGCATACCCAAGGGCAGGATTCGCGGTAATACCTGAATACCCGTCAGAGCCACCACAGTTCAAACCCAAAACAAGTTCAGAGATCGGCTGCGGAGAACGCGTGCGCCTATCCAGTTCAGGCAGCATTCTTCGAATGGCATCTACCCCGGCTTGAACTGTGGCACGAATGCCACCGGTCTCCTGGATAGTCAAAGTGTCGACAAGCGTGTCTTCTGGAATAGGAGCCGTATCAATGATTTGGCGTACTTGCAGCATTTCGCATCCAAGGCCAAGCAGCAGCATTCCGCCAAAGTTTGGGTGCCCAGCATAACCGTGAAGGGTGCGCTGCAGCGTAGAGCCCCCTTCAGAATCCGGCACCATCCCGCATCCGGAAGTATGGGTGAGCGCAATCACGCCATCAACGTGGGGAAACTCGGCCAAATAAGGCTTGACGGCCTCGGCAATCATCTTGGCGGTGGAAGCCGAACAATTCACAGAAGCCAAAATACCAACATAGTTACGGGTCCCCACTTTGCCGTTAGCGCGCGGATACCCAAGAAAAGCTCTCTCGACAAAGGGGGGAAGAGTGCCAGAATCGGTGGCGAACTCGTATTTTCCTTCTTCTTCGATGTAAGCGAGGTTATGAGTATGAACATGGGCACCCTCGGCAATATCCTGACTGGCAATGCCGATGGACTGCCCATACTTGATCACGTGACTACCCGCTGGAATCCGCACACGGGCCACTTTATGTCCTTGTGGAATGTCACCGTCACCCATCGAAACTGCGACATTGTCGTTCTCATCCAAAATTAGTAGCTGGCTCATTTTTGTCACTTTTCCTGACTGTGCATGTGGCTTAGCGGGCAGCGTAAGCAAGTTTGGGCAGGTTATATGCCAAGTCAACTGCCACTTCAACAGCGTCGTCTTCATCCAGGCGACCTTCGCCGACCAACCGAGACAGGTAATTTGCGCTGATGCGGCGATAAAGGTCGTGCCTTGCCGGGATAGAACAATAGGCGCGGGTGTCGTCAACAAAACCAGACATGTTGTAAAAACCGGCCGTCTCTGTTGCCGCTGCGAAGAATCGAAGCATTCCAACAGGCGAGTCGATAAACCACCAGGGGGCACCGATTCGAACTGAGGGGTAAACGCCAGCTATTGGAGCAAGCTCACGCGAATAGACGGTCTCGTCAATCGTGAAAAGGATGCAACGGAAGTTTGGCTCCATGCCGAACGCATTCAACAGTGGTCTAAGTGCGGATGTGTACTCGACAGAGAAGGGGATGTCGAAGCCCTTATCTTGACCATGCTTTTCGAAAATGCCGCGATGGTGGTCACGAAGCACTCCGGGGTGAATCTGCATTACAAGACCGTCTTCACAAGCCATTTCAGCCATCCGGTAGAGCATGTTTGCTGCGAACGCGTGCACTTCTTTTGGCGTGACTTCTTCGCCCTTGAAGCGGCGGGCATAAAGCGCAGAGGCCGCAGCGTGATCCATCGGTGTCGTATCCGCATAGAAATGGCCGTGGTCAGAAGCGGTTGCCCCCATGGATTTGAAAGCCAAGCGTCTTTCGCGAAGTGCTTCCAGATATCCATCATATGTGGAGACGTCGGTGTTCGAGGCGCTGCCTAGTCCCGCGATTTCTTTGTCCCAGTCGTTCCTATCCATATATACCACTGCATCTGGGCGGAAAGTTGGAACGATGCGCTGCCCAAGTCCCTGGTCAGCGATAGATTTTTGCCACGTCAAGTCACTGGAAGCAGGGTCGGTGGTGGAGATTTTTTCGATATTAAACGTGTCTAATAGTTGTTGCGGACGAAAGCCTGGGGACTCTATTACCGCACTGATTTGATCGTAGAGGTCATCTGCATTTTCGGCGCTGGGTTGCTCAGTTACTCCGAAAACCTGTGAGAACTCAGATTCTAACCAGTAGCGACTAGGGGTTGCGCGAAATAGCTTCCAGTTTGCGCAGAAAGTCTTCCATATTTTTCTGGGGTTGCTTTCTGTTTGGCCCCCGTCAGTGCGAGGAATTCCCATTTCTTCAGGACGAACTCCTTGTGAGTAAAGCATTCGGCACACGTAATGGTCTGGGACTATGAGAAGGTCTGCGGGGTTGCTGAACTGTTTGTTTTCAGCGAAAACAGCTGCGTCAACATGTCCGTGCATCGAAATGAGCGGCAGGTTTGCGGTTTCGGAGTAGATTCTGAGCGCGGATTCTCGCATGGCCCGGTCGACTGGCAGGGCGCGGGTGGGAGACAGTGTTAGTGGCTTTGGGTTTGTCATTGCAGCTTCTTCGTGATGATCCTCGAAAGTAATATTTGCTGCAATGTTATCGAAAAATTGCAAAAAGTTGTAATAAACTGTCACGGGATGAAAATTTGTGACTGTGTTAGCATTTAGTGCCGAAGGTGACGGGAGAGGCTTTGGACGCCACGATTCATGATGTAGCCGAAACCGCCGGAGTTTCGGCCTCGACAGTCTCACGTGCATTTGGGCACCCTGAAAAGGTTGCAGCAAAGACTCTTGATCGGATACGGCGAGCCGCACACAAAGTTGGGTACGAACCGGCGCGGCGTCATATTGGTGACTCAAAATCTGGGAACGGTATTGTCCGCATGGGGGTCTTACTCCCGGATATCAATAATCCTTTCTTTGTCGAGGTCGTAGAGGGCATACAGGCATCCACGCCAACAGAAAGCAGAGTGTTACTGGCTGATTTTGAAGAGGACGAAGACAAGGAGAGGCTTGTCATTGAATCTCTCCGGCAAGTTTCTGACAGATTGATCTTATGTTCACCCCGCATTCCTGATGAACAAATCCAAGAAATAAGTAAGGACACTCCGATTGTTGTGGTTAATCGCAGTGTGCCAGATGTTTCCTGCGTGGGGTTTGATAATGCCGAGGTCATCCGCAAAGCAGTCCTGCATTTGCGGGCAATGGGACATGAGCGAATCGGGTTTTGTGGTGGGCCGGTAGCAAGTCATTCTGCGATGGAACGCTTAGAAGCATTCAAAGAGAGTGTCAGGGATGATTTTGATGACCTATATATAGGCGAGTTCCCTCCTACCTTTTCTGGCGGCCGGGAAGCGGCAGATGCGGCGCTAAATGCTGACGTTACGGCCGTCATTGCTTATAACGATTTGGTTGGCGTTGGGATTATGAAACGGATGAACACCTATGGTCTGAATGTTCCGGCAAGATTGTCGATAGTTGGGATAGATGGAATTCCGCTTGGAGAGATCGTTACGCCGGGGCTGACAACTGTTAGTCTTCCAAGGGTGGAGGCAGGTAAAGCTGCCATAAAAGCGCTTTGGGAAGAAAAGCGTGAGCACATAAGCCTGCCGAGCTCTTTGATTGTCAGAGAATCAACAGTTAGGCGCAGCTAAAGTAGTGCGTTCGCGAAGAAAACTTTGGGCTACACCGCACTGTCCTGTTACTGAGAGCATCTTGTCTTTTGCGGGCATTGTGAGAGACTAAAGCAACAATAATCCCGGATGTAGGAGGGTTAGCGTGAGCAACCCAGTAATGAACAGACTCGATAAACAATGGGAGAGTGAAGCCCAACAGCGCGCTGCACAGTATCCCTACCAAAATATGGGCCAAGGCGGCGCTCCCGCTCAACCCGGCTATCCAATGCAGCAGGGCTACCAGGCTCAAGATGGAAATGCTGGTCAATACCAGGGACATGCACCGGCTTATGACCCCCAGGCCTACCAGCAGTTACAACAGGGGTATGCCGCCCCTTCTGCTGACGCTGTCGACCGGGGCCGGATGACGTTTGACGACGTGATCATGAAGACTGCGATTCTTCTTGCAGTGGTAGTTGCTTCAGGGGCCGTGTCATGGTTCCTGACAGGGGCAAACCGCGAAATGATGTCGATTTCGCCGCTGACAGCAGGGCTGGTGGGCATTGGGTCTATCGGGGCGCTGGTTCTGGTCTTGGTGAACTCATTTTCGCGCACAATCAGGCCTGCCTTAATCGTGGCTTACGCGGTCGCCGAAGGCCTAATGCTTGGTGCTATCTCTGCGGTTATGGAGATGCTAGTTCCTGGCGTTGTGATTCAAGCCGTGGTTGCAACTGTTGTTGTTTTTGTTGTTACTTTGCTGCTTTTCATGTCAGGAAAGATTCGCAACTCACCAAAGCTCATGCGGTTCACGCTTATCGGTCTGATCGGTCTGCTGGCTTCACGTCTGGTTTTGTTTGGGCTAAGTGCCCTAGGTGTCATCGGTAACGCTCAGGACGCGTACGCGATTTCTTTTGCTGGGTTCACAGTGCCACTTTCACTTTTGGTGTCTGTAATTGCGGTCATTCTTGGCGTGTTCTGCCTGATTGGTGATTTTGATGCCGCAAAGGTTGGCGTTGAACAAGGCGTTCCCACAAAGTACTCGTGGATGTGCGCATTTGGTTTGATGGTTACGATTGTGTGGTTGTACGTTGAAATCTTGAAGATTTTTGCAAGGTTCGGCTCAAGCGATTAAACAGGAGTGAAATGGAAAACGTGACCGTAAACGGAGACTTTGGCAAGAAACCAGTTCTTGAGTTTGCCGAGGCGGCGGCTTCGCCAGAACTTGAGGTTGAGGTTTTGGTCGAAGGGACTGGCCCAGTCGTTGAAGCAGGGGACGACATTATTTGTAACTATTTGGGGCAAGTCTGGAATGGACATGTTTTTGATAACTCGTTTGACCGCGGTCAGGCTCTAGATTTCCAAATTGGGGTTGGCATGGTGATTCGCGGGTGGGATGATGGTTTGGTTGGACAGCGTGTTGGATCGCGTGTCTTGCTGTCAATACCTTCTGATCTTGGTTACGGCGCTGCAGGGCAGTCGTACGCGGGCATTAAAGGCGGGGACACGTTAGTTTTCGTCACCGATATTTTGGGCATTAAAGGCCAGTAATAGTAGTTAGAGAACCCCGCTGGGGCAGGCAACTCCGTTGAAACCGTGGTTGCAGTACCCTAGCGGGTTTTTCTCTAAGTATTTTTGATGGTATTCCTCGGCTGGCCAAAAGTGAACCCCCGAAGAATCCTGTATTTCGGTCGTGATTTCGCCTTTACCGGCGGCAGTTAGTTCTTTCTGATAAGACGATTTCACCAAGACCGCTTCAGCAACATGAGATTTTGAAACCCAAATCGCGCTTCGGTATTGGGTTCCAAGGTCATTTCCTTGTCCATCTTTTTGTGTCGGATCATGGTTCTCGAAAAAACGGGCGCATATCTCAGTTGTCGAGGTCTTGGATGAATCAAAGGTGACTTTCACAGTCTCAGCATGACCGGTAGTCCCAGTGCATACTTGCACGTATGTGGGGTTTTCTGAGTGGCCGCCCATGTATCCGACGGAAGTCTCAATGACGCCGGGCAGTGCAGACAATATTCGCTCTAAGCCCCAAAAACATCCGCCCGCCAAATAGATTTCTTCACTCACAGGTAACATCGTAGTGTGAAGAACATTGATCGCGAAAGAGACAAAGTTCCAACTGTCCTTCAAATAGCGGCTGCCTGGTCTTTGCGCTTGCTAATTGTTGGGGTACTTTTGGCGGCGGTAGTTTGGATTGCTGCGCCTATCCGAGAAATCGTTGTTGCCATTTTTCTTGCACTGCTACTAAATGTTCTTCTAACTCCGCTTGTGGGTGTTTTGCGTAATCGTTGGCATTGGAACAAATCATTGGCGGCGGGCGCTGGACTGTTGGTGGGCATATTTGTGGTAATTGGTTTGCTGGCACTGGCGCTTGACCAACTGATTCGTTCGGTTCCGACTCTTGTACAAGAGACAGCTGAAGGCATTTCTTCTCTCATCGATTGGTTTGGCGGCACTTGGCTGGGTAGTCAGTCGGATCAGGTACAAACGTGGCTTGATTCGATGCAGGACGAAATAATGAATGCGGCAAAAGACAATGGTGCGACTATTGCCACTGAGGCCGTGAGTTTTGCTGCCTCGACAGTTGGTGTTTTGGCGGCTGCGTTAATTATGTTGTTCGTTCTATTCTTTATGCTCAGAGACGGCCGTTCAATTTGGATTTGGTTTTTACGAATGCTTCCAAGCGAGGCGCGTAATCCTATTAATGAGGCCGCTATACGTGGTTGGGTGACTCTAGGTGGATATGTGAGAACCCAGGTTCAAGTTGCGGCAATAAATGCCATTGGAATTGGTTTGGGTGCGCTTATCTTGCGTGTACCTTTGGCTGTTCCGATTGCAGTTTTGGTGTTTTTGGGCTCATTTATTCCGATTATTGGTTCATTTGTTGCGGGGACTGTGGCTGTTTTTGTTGCTTTGGTAAATAACGGCCCAACTACGGCAATCATCATGTTGATTGTGGTACTTGTTGTGATGCAACTTGAAAGTCATGTACTGCAACCCTGGCTCATGAGCAGCGCGGTGTCTATTCACCCTGTTGCCGTGGTCCTTTCAGTTGCTGTTGGAACTATTGTTGGCGGCATTCCCGGCGCCTTGTTCGCGGTGCCGTTGGTTTCGTTTTGTAATGTGGTTGCGCTTTATTTACATGGGCATGACACAATGCCAAAGATTGCTACGCTCCAAAACCGCCCAGGTGGTCCTCCGGGCTCACTTGAGGAACAGATCAAGAGTTCTTACAGGATCATTCCTGGTTGGGAAGTGAAAGAAGAAGTTGACTTTGAGGCCGGGGAGCTGGAAGCAGATTGATTATCGGGAGATAGCTACGTGGAACATTTACATTTTTCTTCCCGAGGCGACTGTCAGTTTTAGTCAGGCGGACAAAGGGGCCTGCTTGGATCATCGACCGCCTGAATCAAAATCTCAAACCAATGTGGCATTTCAAACTGGGTCTCAGGGTAGCATTGGGTGCCAACTTGAATATTTGTTAAGACATATGTAAAACTCATTGTGTTGTACGTCTTGCCCGGTAGCTGTGCAAGACACAGAGGCAGAGTGGTGCTGTCTGTCGCAGCTCAGAATAGGTAGTAGTCGAGGAAGAAGATTACATAATGAGTAAAATCAAATTAGCAATTGCTCCAATTGCATGGACTAATGATGATATGCCTGAACTTGGGGCCGACAATACATTCGAGCAATGCATTTCGGAAATGGCTTTGGCTGGCTATACAGGTACAGAAGTCGGCAATAAATATCCGCGGGACCCTGAAGTTTTGCGACATAAGCTCAAAATACGTGGATTGCGGGTCGCATCTGCTTGGACCAGTCTCTTCTTAACAACCAAACCGTTTGAAGAAACCGCAAGAGACTTTGTTGCTCAACGTGATTTTCTAAAGGCAATGGGCGCAGATGTGATTGTGGTGGCAGAACAAGGTCACTCTATTCAAGGGCTAGATAAACCAGTATTTCGTGATAAACCCGTGTTTACTGATAAAGAGTGGGATCAGCTCACAAAGGGACTGGAACGCCTTGGGGATTTAGCTGCACAAACAGGCCAGAAAATCGTTTACCACCATCACATGGGAACGGGCGTTCAGACCGCAGATGAGATTGACCGTCTAATGGAAAACACAGATCCCACGAAAGTCTATTTGTTATTAGACACCGGCCACCTAGCCTTTTCCGGTGAGACACCCGACTTAATCGCGCAGAAATACTTTGATCGGATTCGACATGTTCACCTCAAAGATATTCGGCCAGAGCAACTTCAAGCCACCAAAGACAAGAACCTGAGTTTCCTTGATAGTGTCAAACGTGGTGTTTTCACGGTTCCAGGTGATGGGTTTGTAGAGATAGCACCAGTGATCAAACGCTTTGTGAACTCGGATTACCAAGGCTGGTTTGTCGTTGAAGCAGAACAGGACCCAGCCCTGGCGAATCCCTTTGAGTATGCACTAAAAGCACGTAAATACATCCAAGAGACCGCAGGCATTTAGT
>DAIOFF010000094.1:0-10046 GCA_036745855.1 Scrofimicrobium sp.
GCTCTGGTTCCCATTTTCTGCGCCATAACAGTACTATCTCACAGCATTAGTCTGCCAGTACTGTCTTTTTGCCAGGAAAATCGACTGTAGGCGATGTACCTTCCAGCGAATGACTTCGATGTCGTCACTGGGTGTGGTTTCCTAGGCCGCCGATATCCATGCCGTGTACCTTTTCGAACAATCGGATTTCTATATTGACAACTCAGGAACGAGCGGACTGGCAACAAGCCCTTGTCGTACCGAAAATCATCGTAATCTGACTGTTTTTGGGACCCATGTCCTATTTTAGTCTGACAAATCACAATAAAAATTATCGTCATAACTGCATTTTGTGTACTCCATTCGACCTTGACGCAGCCACACGGCGTCCACGCCACGAAGACAAATCTGAGCAAGCTGAACGAGACCCAAAGAACGAGGGGAAACGCTATCCCAGTCCCCGCGCCCTCCAAACCACCGCCAGTGACCACGGTGACCGCACCGGCATCTGACAACAAAACCTGACCTGGAATCACGCACCCACCACCTGGACCCAAATCGACACTGCGACCCGGAAAATACATTGAAAACAAGCCACTAAAGCGGGACGGATATGACACCCCTCACGCCATCAAGTGATGTCTAAATCACAAAGTTCACCATCTCCCCACCACCAAAGAATCATCCACACTATGCTCGTAATGCGCCGAAGGAGTTGCGCGGCAAATATATAAGCATCGCTCCGATTGAAAGATACGAGTGGTTGTAAATGGTGACAAGAAATTGCGGACTCGCACTGTCCAAATCTACACCATCCGGGTTCGGACGGCTTAGAAAAGGGTGTTGCGATATCTATAGTCTTTTGTAATATAGACATGACGCATGACGGGGCGAAATTCATTTTCGTTTGGCATAATCCTGCATGTGTGACAGCTGAATATTTGCAGCATTGAAAGTGAATTTATTGGCAACGGTTGGGAATGACTTTGGTCATTGTGAGTAAAGGCAGTTACTCAGAAGCATTCTCTGGTTGTCCACCTTCGCAGTGCTTAGGTGGGGGGTAAAACCAGGAAGGCCGCACGCTAATGACGGCAGCCAGCTTTCGCAGGTATTTTGTTTATTTATGCCAAGTTTTTACTATTGACATTTATTGGAGCAGTATGTATGAGAATATATTTCTCGTTCAATTTTTTCCTGCGCAGAATCACTATTTTCGAAAATTGTCGACCTTGTTGTGCTTTTGGTGGGGGCATCGATGAGTGCGCGTTGGGACGGATGGGCGCGCCAGCAGCAAGGTCTTAGACCTTTAGAAAAAACCTGTTTATGCCAACTAGCCACATTTTCAGATTGGCGTGGCGTTTCGGTGATTTCCGCTCAAGACATGGCCGACATACTCGGCTGCACGTGGCGAACAGTGATGCGCATTTATGGCTCACTCAAGGCAAGAGGCTTGATTCGCATTGAACCGCGGCGAACAAAAAATGGGCAACGTGCTGCCTCAAAAGTAAGACTCATATGGAAACAACCCACGTCAAACGACAATCAAAAGGCTAGTGACATTCTAAAGACGGACAAAGCAGCCGCCCAACCACAGGAAATCACTTCTGACGTGCACAGTTTCCCTGGCCTCTTAGCCCGTATTTCCATAGAGGGTTGGGAGGGTGAGGCATCTGAAGAGCTTGGAACATTACTTGCGGAAGAGGTTCCCATCCGCTTTTCAAAGATTTACAAACAGCAGAAAACCTTTGGTGATATAGACGACGTATTTGAGGTCGTTGATATTGCATGGCAGCACGTCAGACTCGAATTTTCCGTTTTGCTATCTGCTGACAATCCATGGGGTTTACTGCAGCACATGGTGCAGAAAAACTTTGCACGAAGCGGCCAAAGTAAACATCAATCACGTGAGGTATTTGGTTTTATCCAGAGTTTAAGTGATTTAGATGAAAACGAAAAAGCAGTTTCTGCGGTTTCTAATTCCACGCGTGAATGGGACAAAGAAACCTCAGGCCTAGTTGGAATAGACGACTTTTGGCCTGAGCTCATGGAATTTGTACAAGACCTAATTGAGTTTGGAATATTCCGCCCCGTGGCATTCTCAGGCACATGCCGGGTTTTAGAAATTGCTTGCCAAACGAAAACTAATCGACATTATTTTATTGTGCGAGATTCCAGATTACTGAGCCACGGAATTGGTAAAGACGCCGCACGTGCTTGGATGACAGTATTAACTGGCGATCGCAACGGCAAATCGATAGTTGATTTACGCAATACGAGTGCAAGAAAAGCCGCCGCAGAACATGTTGCTAACCTTTCTAAGCAACATGTTTGGTGAGGACTTTTTAGTTTAGTCGATCAGTGGGCATATAGTTCTCCGCAAAGCATTTACGGATCTCGAACATACTTTGCCACCTAGCTATTCACAGATCTGGTCGTATCGAAAAACGGCCGCGACAAGATTGTCAAATGGAGACCAGAGTGTAGTCCTATTTTTCAGGGAAAAAGAATTTTGAACATGGCCTTTACGTGTTGTTTCTCACAAAAGTTGGGGGGCCTATATGACATTTTGTCATATAGGCCCCCTCTTTTTAAATGCCAGGTCAGGGACATGCTTTCAACTGGGAGAATACAAGCCTGCTGCAGTATCAACTTATTCAATACTCAGCTTAGGCATGTTGAAAGCTACATCCGGGGATCGGAACTGTCCCGAACCTGAGACCTGAAAGGTGTCTGCAAGAGATTGGCAGAACTCTCACAGACGCCTGACAGTTCACTTCTTTTTCAATTTGCTGCGATATATGGCAGTTACTGATCCACCTGCGACCAGAAGCATAGAGCCAATCACCAATGCGATGGTTCCTGAGAAACCAGTCTTCGCAAGGCCACCGCCGCCGTTGTCGCCTTCTTTAGGCATCTCCCTTGGGGCTTCGACACAAGGATTGTCAGGGGTTCCCTTCGATCCTGGAGGACAAGGAGGTGCAGAGGGGTTTTCAATAGAGATAGTTTCATCGGCGTCACCGCAGGTCCCACGGGAGACGAGTTCGCCTTCTGGGCTCTTAGTGGTCTCTACAAAACCCCACGTGCCCTCAGAATCAGCCACCCACTTCTTGGTGGTGTACTTCGTTGTTCCTTCAACTAGGTCAATCGAATCTTCACCAACAAGTTGCTCAGCAGAACACACAAGGGCTTTACCGGGCGCAGCGTGGAAAAGCTCTACCGTGGTAGTTGAACCAATCGGGTAAGGCCACGGCACAACGCCTGCATCCGTGACATCTTTTCCATCGGGAGTCTTCCAACCAGCAATTAGTTCATCCCAAATCTCTACACCAACGACCCGGTCGCCCTCAGAGTGCGCTTGAGTCTTGATGTGAGGAGTGTATGGAATCACCTTTGTGGTTTCGTTCGGGATGCCACATTCGCCCTTATGAAGTTCCTTGCCATCTTTGTCGAACAGGGTCTCAACCCAGTAGACATCACCAGTCTGCGTGGCCGTAATCCGTGGCGACTCATAGCTTCCAGGACCCGCTACAGGGATAGATTCAGAGGTGAAGAACGCCTTGTCACACTTTGGTGAACTCTTGCCATCGCCATAGAACGCCTCGAAAATCAAATATGCATCTTTAGGCACGTCACCACGGACAATCGCTGTGTCACCAAACGGTTCACCTACCATGGTTGACTCTTGTGCCTTAGTTGACACAGTTGGTGGTGTCTTTCCTGGTCCTGTTGTGCCGAAGCGCTCTAGAACATCATTAAACGGTGAGTGGAAAGTCTTAACCCGGTCATCCCCCTCGAAATGATAAACAAAAACGTAATCATGTCCAGGCTCAAAATCCGTAATCGGATTCTTGTCGTCATAACCAATCCGGAAGACTCCATTGACAGACACAACCTTAGTTTCCCAATGGACTTTAGCGGTTTCTGGGATCTCCTCAGTCATAGTTGCCCAGTCGAGATCCGCAGTCTTACCGGCATCGTAAACAACAACGCGGGCTTCTTTCACGTCAGCAAGCCAGTTGTCATCGCCTTCATAATCTCCATGACTATCCGGCAATCCCGCAATATTCACAGTATCGAATGCACGTCCGGTGGTCGCAACGTTGTATTCACGAGCCTCAGATGAATGCTCGATCTCCCACTGAGCGATAGTCGTCTCAGCTGGAATCATGAAGTCATCTTTAAAGTCCGCAGCCCACAAAGCAGGGTTAGCTTGCTCTTTTGCAACGATCTCCCACTGCCAGGTGTAAACGCCATTCTTGGTCGGCGTCCACTTCACCTCTTGTGTTTGGCCGTCAGCATCAAAAGTGACTGTTGCGGTGCCATCAATGGGGGCTCCCGCTGGCGCTTCAGCGGCCTGAGCAGCAGGCGTATCAAAGGGACCAAAACGAGTTCCTTTTGCCTCTAGGGTTGCCCCTTTAGGCCACTTTTCGCCCTCTTTCAGATGAACCGTGACGTTATCTGAAGTTTCATCGTCAATAACAACGTGTTTGTCCGAGGCCTTGGTGGTGACAGAAGGCGTCACCTGCATGATCGAGGTCTCGTTGGGCAGCCCCCACTGGTAGGTGGCGTCGCCCGCAAAATACTTCTGCATATTCGCTGGCTGGTTCTTCACCTGGAAGGTTGATTTAGCGACGAAATAGCCGCCCTCGCCCTCGGTTGGAACCTTAATCTCGATGTCCCCAGGTCCTTCGAATGTCGAAGTCACTTTGCCAACCTCGACAGCATCCGCTGGCACATCATTACCTGCAACAGGCGCAGCACTGCCAGCGTAGTAAACGTGCGTGTCGACTACAGCCGGAATTGGTTTTCCAGCATAGTTCATCCATTTGCCATCACCATAGGTTGGATCAGCTTTGATTGAAATCGTGTCAACAAAATCCCCGCCCGCTGGTACGTACTCTGAAGCTACCTTCGAGCTAAGCAGTGGCTGGAAGTTAAAGCTCAAAGGAAACGCCGGTGTCTCACCAGTTATTTTCGATGAGGTGCTTGCCCGCAGCGTATCTTGAGCCACAGGGCGAGTAACAACATTTGGCACACCATAGGTCAAATCAAACGACCAAGAAATGACGACTTTCTCTTTGCTGGAGGCAGTCGCATGGCCACTGAAAGCCATGCCGCTGCTGGTGGTCGTGCCCGAAACCGTCTTCTTACCATTTTCAAAGACAGCGCTGCCAGAGGTAATAGTGCCCGTGTAAGGAACGCCTGAAACCCATGCACCGCTTTCGTTAACTAGGCCAACAGGTTCAACCTTGAACTCAACATTTGCTTCGTCAAAAGTTACATTCCCGAATTTGCCTGCAACGGCCGCATTAGCGCGGGCTTCTTTAACCAGATCTTGGGCTCTTGTACGAATCTCACCCCGGTTCTGAAGGATGTCATTTATCATGGCCTGCACGTGTTGACGCCCTTCGCCCCTTTCAAAGTTCGCGTGAGCCAGAAACGCTATTGCCGCGCGGGTTGTGGCGTCATCTTCGGGATGGGCATAGAAAATCCACCCCATTTGAATGGGCGTTACAGTCATGTCGCCAAGGATTCCAGGCGCTGGATCCGCTTTTGCTGGTCCAAGTACTTGACCTGCATCAGTTGGGTGCGGTTGACCCATGTTTACACACCACTCAAGCAGGTTGCCGACTGGTTTGTATGCGCCCAGCCAAACGTATTTTCCAGCAGGAGTGTCAACCCAATAGAACCCCGAACCGCTAGCCGGATAGCCAGGCGTTTCTGGATTAGAAATCATGCGGGAGGTGGCATCGCGTTGCTTCGCTACTGTCGAGGCAAACTCTTGTATGTCCGCGTCAAGCGTGCCAGGTTCTGGTGAATCCGCTGGCGGTGTAGCGCCTGCTGTGCCCGTGAAGGCAAGCGTCATTACTCCTAGCGCCGCCAGAAAGCGCCTGAGAGGAGACCTATTCGGTATTTTCACAAAAACTCCTTTTGTCATTGGTCGAGGCAGCCTTGTGGGTCTCAGCTGACTCGACTCGATTGTCGGCAAGAGGGCTATCCCCTTTTCCGCCTATAACGTGAAGGCACGTGCACAAAGATTCCAAGAGGCAAAAATAAAATGTGACCTGCATTCCAAAAGATGTGGTATGTCCGAGGCGAAATTGTGGTAAAGGACAGATCAGCCCGGTTTTGAAGCCTCCGCCTCTAACTGCTGCCTTTGAAGCCACCTGTATGCTTGTTTCATGATTATTGCGATTCCAGTGACGGAAGACGGGCTGGTAGATCCCAGGTTCGGTAAAGCGCAAAGTGTCGCTGTCGCTCAAGTGGACGATGGAAAGATTGATAGTTGGAATGTGCACCAGGTTGGTTGGGGTGAACTGCACGATCAGGGCACTCATGGGTCACACCATGCACGGATTGTCAGGTTTCTTCGTGAAAATGATGTCGAGGCCGTCGTGATTAACCACTGCGGCGCACCAATGATGAACACCATGCAGAAGATGGGTTTATCTATTGCTGTCAATGCAGCAGGTCAAGCACAAGAAGCGGTATTACAGGCAGTTCAGGCATTTCAGTGAGGAAATGGTTTCGTTTGCTGATTTAATAGTGGTTTTTTGAGCCGGTAAGTTTTTTGGTTTGCCGGTGGATTATGGGCCACCGGTTCGAGCTGAAAGGCACCGGCTACGTTGTAGGATTTGACTCGTTTCTGCCAGTCATCGGCGGATTTATTCTCAGTGAAAAGTGACTTCTCAAGTTGCCGTTTACTTATTTAAAGACTGCTATCCTCAAATTGCATAATCGCATATAGAAGGCGTTTTAGGAAAGATAATGGGAATATTTGACCGTTTCCGGAAAAAACAAACAAAAAATGAGGCGGAACGTGACCCGCATGAAGGTATGGAGCCTATAGGTTGGGATGCAATTACAGCAGCATTTGATGCTCTCTACCCACAGCAAAAAGACCCAAAACACTACGGAACGATCGTTTCATGGGAGCTTGGTGGTAACGATCCGCTTCGTGGTGTAAGCATTTATGATGGCGGCGATTTCTGGCATTTTGTGTCGTACGGTTTGTCTGAATTGTTTGAGAAAGAATCTGATGATCCCAAGCAAAGTGGTTGGGGAATGGAGTTCACTTTCAGATTAGCGAAAGATGGCTTAGGCGATGAGGAACTGGAAATCAAGGGAGTAGTAGGGATTTTGCAGGCTTTGGCCCGAATGACCTTCACTAAAGGTGAGGTGTTTGCTCCATTCGAGTACGTTTATACAGGTCAAACCGCGGGAATCGATGTTGAGCAGACTTCGGCGCTCACGGGATTCATCACAGTGCCAGATGAGTCAGCCGCAGGGATAGATACGCCAAATGGGCATTTGGAGTTTATTCAGTTTGTCGGAGTCACTGATCCGGAACTTCGTTCCCTTATTGATAAACAGATAACGGTGCAGGAACTTTACGCTTCGCTTGGCAGCGGAGTCACCAATTTCCAAAGAACCTCGGTGATTTAGACTTTGACCACGCTTCACGATGGTTCTTCCCCTCATGACCTGAGAAATGAGTTTCATCGACAGTTAGCCGGTTTGGCAGCAGTCACTTCGGACCGGTGAGTTTGACGCTTTGACGATGGATTATAGAACACGGCAAGGCGTCAAACTCACCGGCTGTACTGCCTAATTGGGCTGGAGTCTCAAGCACCAATACCCAGCAGAATCCCGCATCCAACGACACCGCAGATAGTCAATGTGGCAAGAAAACTCAGCAAGACTGGCCGAAAACCCAGGTGGATTAGTGACTTTATATGGACTCCCAGTCCTAAAGCGAACATTGCCGAGGTGAGCAGGAACTGTTGAAGAACCTTGATCAAGCCCAATGCCGCCTCGGGAATCAATCCTGTCGTCGCTACCCCGATCATGATGATGAAACCAACCACAAAGAGAGGAATGATTGGTGGACGTTTTTGGATGGCAACTGACCTGGAGCCGCGCCGCCTCAAAAGGGATACCACCGCTACCATCGGGGCCAAGAGCATAACCCGAGCCAGTTTAATTGGTACTGCTATGGCCAGTAATGGTGCCCCGCCAGCAATTCCGGCAGCCGCAACCACTTGGGCTACTTCATGTACGGCTCCCCCAACAAAAGTTCCTCCGTCACCAGTGCCCAGATGTAGGGCAGAAACCACCAACACCACAGTTGGGATCATCAAGGTACCAAACAAAACAACCAGCGCAATAGCTGCTGCCACTACTTCGTCACGGGCCTTCAAGACGCCCTGCATTCCGGCAACTGCCGCCGCGCCACAAATAGAAAACCCAGCAGCAATCAACACGGTCAGCTCAGAATCAACCTTGAGGGCGCGCCCTAAAAGGACCGTCACTAAGAATGTGATTCCAACGGCGCTTACGACGATCACTAAAACACCAGGTCCCAATGCTAATACCTCTTGAACTGAGAGTTGAAGTCCAAGCAGTACAACACCCCACCGCAAAAGAGACTTGGCAGAAAGGTTGATTCCTGGCTGCAGGCACTGGGGAATCTTCACTGTGTTGCGCGCGGCAGCTCCAAGCAAAATGGCAAGCAGAAGCGGACTGACTCCCCCAAGGAACCTTGAGGCCACCATGCAAAGTATGGCTACCGCCATACAAATCCCTAGGCCTGGTAAGACATTTGTTTTGTTTAGTACATTGTCTTTGATATTTACGGTCGTTTCTTCATTCATCAACACGTACTTTAGTACCAGAGGTCTGGGCTGGCACTAAAGCGGCCTGCAACCGCAAAACGCCGCAATGTACAAAAACACCATTAATGCTACGTCCCGGCAAAAACTTTATTGTTCTATTTGGTTTAGCCCAAAAGACTTATTCATCGAACCCCTGCATGTGCGGACGTCCCATATGGGACACGTCGCAGAAAGGCATGTTCTTAGACGCCCCACACCGACACAACGTCATGCGGTTCCTCACTTCATACGACTTTCCATCTGCACCAATAAGCTCAATGCCTCCTTTTACCCAAAGCGGCCCGCGCTGACCGGCAGCCGTGTCCTCAACTGGACTCACTTCTGGTGCCAATTCTGGCTCAATACGGACCATGTCTTTCCCAACCGCAGTGAGACGCCCAGAAGCACAATTGTTTGCTTCTTCAATTGCCAAATCTTTATTAGCTGGGTCATCTGAGTCAATAGCCGCTTGCCAAGCACCTATACCACGGTCACAAAACCGCATTGAAGCACAAAAGCTAACATTATCCAGAAGGTCAACCCCACCGCCCTGATAAATCCGACAACCATCAAGGTAGGCGGCATCTTTATCTGCATATTCTGTGCCTTCAAATCCGACGGTCTTATGTGAGCCGTCGCAATAAGGCTTATTGTTTGAGTGACCACAGCGACAAAGATAATACGGTTCATCCGCCTCGTCTGGTGCCGTTAAGTGATCTTCGTAGTGTTTGACGGTGCGCCAACGTTCACTGGTGCCGACTTCGTCTGTTTCAATTGCTGCACTGGTCAGTGGAATATCAGCATCCACCTCGTAAGGACCACCTTGCTGAATCTTGATTCTCTTTTTCCCCATTGCAGTTCATCGCCTTTCATGACGCTTGAAGACTTGAAAGTTCTTGGTTATGCCATATTCGAGTTAGACCTCAAGCTGCGCATGAAGCAGGTGCCAACATCTTCATCACGTAGTCGAAGGACCTACACCCTATTTTAGCTATGTCCTCAAACTTCGCTCTTTGAGAGCGGATGGGTTTCCGTATTTGGGGCTCCTTTGTGCCTGCCACCATGTTCCGCGCGGGCCCTTCGCGGCTCACCTGCGAAACCCGATATAAGTCCTGTCGTGGAGGTGACCGCCCATAAGAAAGGGTTACTGATGGGAAAGCGAAAGCGCTGTAAGAAGTGTGATCGAGGGACAGAGCCTGGGAAGTTGACAGGCAAACAAAAAACCGAATAGTTGCGGAACTAATTCGAACGTCTCCGCAACTGCTTCGGGCTATTGCAGTCCTTATTGTGACCACTGCCATTTGGTGGTGACCACTCCCTAAAGTTAGGGGCAACATTCGCACGGCACGCGGTTGTTGTCCCTCCATTGTGCCGCAACTATTTAGCGGAATCTAGACCAGAAAAGGCCGGGCC
>DAIOFF010000095.1:0-9968 GCA_036745855.1 Scrofimicrobium sp.
TCACGATTCAACGTCTTACAAATGAACGGGGCCGAGAACTGATGTTCATGGTCTTGTCCAGCAAATACCGTCTTCACGCCAGGTAAACCTCAAGGCTACTTCAGATGGGTCACTGCCGCGCGCAGTGAACGTTGGAAGTGCTGGTCGCTAGCCAACGAATCTGGGGTCACTGGTTTGCCGTGGGTGGACGAAGCATAGATAGCGGCGACAAGTTCCATTGCGCGGCGCTGATGGGCCACCAAGTCAGGCAGGTCTTCGCCGTTTGTGATGGCAGCGTAGACTTCCCGAACCAAAGGTTTATGGCTGGACGGCTCGTCCTCACTTGGCAGCTTCCACTTTTCTGAAATCTCTGGTGGAACTGAAGGGGCAGGAGTGATTCGCCAGTTTTGGTTTGAATGACCATAAAGGTGCTCGACCTCGACAGTAGCAAGTTCAGTGTCGATCCGAATAATTGATGTTTCACGTGGGGAAAGCACGGAAGACACAGCGGTCGCCACGGCGCCGCAAGCAAACTGAATGGTTGCTGTCGAAACGTCCTCAAACTCCACATCACGATCAAGACGCCAAAGCCTCCCGTCAACCTCTGTCCAGTCTCCAAGTAGATAAGCCAGCAAATCAAGCTGATGAGCGCCGTGCCCAAGTGTGGTTCCACCACCCTCAACATCCCAGGTTCCGCGCCAATCGACGTCATAGTAGACGGCGTCGCGGTACCAAAGCGTCAAAGCCTGAGCAACAAGAGGGCGACCAAAAGTGCCCGATTGAAGCTGTTGTTTCACCCAGCTTGCAGCGCTTCCTGTGCGTTGCTGGAAGACAATAGCGAAAAACAGGTCAGCCGCTTTTGCGGCGTCAAGCATTTCGTCGATTTGCGTTAGGGAAAGTGCTGCTGGCTTCTCGCAGATCACATGCGCCCCATTAGCGAAAGCAATTTTTGCCTGTTCAAGATGCATTTGAGGTGGTGTGCATAGGTGAACAATGTCGATTTCTTCATTCGCGAATAACTCTTCGATTGTCGAATAAAGATGAGGCACGTTCCATTTATCAGCAAAAGCCTGGCCGCGTTCAGAGCTTCGATTAACAACAGCTACTAAATCACCATTTCCGCATTCTTTTATGGCTTCAGCATGAAGGTGAGCTACTGCTCCAGTCCCAACAATGGCTGCTCTGATAGTTTTCATTGGTCTCTTTCTTGGTAAATAAATAGTCGAGCTATCCAAGCAACGATGCCCCAACTTCGCTGAGCTCGGCAGCTTCGGATGGTGAAACCTCGCCATCCAAAATGATAACTGCATACTTAAAAGTCAATGTGTCTTCAGGGGTGAATGGGATTTCTTCGCTAAAAAATGGTGCTGGGCATAAGCCTGCAAACCACTCATTTCGTGCGAACCATTGAGGACAACCTCCAGGGTTATCCTTTGCGCTAACCATGATGATTGACCCAAAGTTGGCTGAACCATCGAACTGGCCAGTGTAACCGGCCCACGCTGAGCGGTTTCCGCGGAACTCTTCACCACCTGCAAAGTCGGGGGCAATAATGGTTCCGTCTGTGAATGAGCGCGGTCCCCGCCAAAACAGGCCCCCATAGCCAGCATTGTCGCGGCCTTTTGTGGTGGGGGAGCCCAGACTTAGCTCTTCTTCGCTGACGTTTGTCATGCTAGAAGAAAATGTGAGTGCCCAGGCAGACTGCACGGACTCGATTACTTGAGCAGTAATTCGGCGCCGTTCCGTTATCAAATGCGACTCGTCCTCGCTAATCCAGTGCAGGACGTGGTCAATAGAAACACCGTTAGTGTTTACATCTAGATTGTTGAAACGTTGATGGATGGCGCGCCCGTTGTTGGCCAGTTGGACGTACCCCTCGCCTCGGACATACGTCGGCCCACCCCAGAAGTTGTGTTTGCCAACGCAGGGTAGTGACCAAGAGATTCCTTTGTGCCAAACATGATCGTGAGGCCTGTAAAGAGAAATTTCTTCGCCGCTGAGCGTATTCACAGGGTGAAGGAAAGGGCGTGGCGATTCAAGTTGTACTTCTTCTGGCACGTATTTGTATGAGAAAAGAGGTTTTCCCTCATAACTGACGCTTATGTCATCCATCAAGGTATGTTGAACTGAGAAACCTTTGAGGTTATTGTTTGTCACTTTGCTTCCTTTTTGAGTTCGCCGAGGTCTAATCTAGGGCGCGTTCTCCGCTCTTGTGTTCTGTTGCAACCAATGCGAACACCATCAGACCTTGAACGATTAAGAACAGTGGGATCAGCATCCAGATGAAGACGGCGCAGAGCAACACGGCTACCACTAAAAGCACTGTGTTGCTGGGGTGAGAGAGCAGGTTTGTGAGGCTGCTTTCTATGCGCTGAACTGGTTTTCGTGAGCCTGAGTCTGACGCATACAAGGATGCGTACTTCAAAAACACAAGATATGAAAGCACGGCCATGATTGCGACCAGCCAAGAAAACTGTTTCGAAGCCACGGGTAGCATTCCAAAGTTTGCGTAAGTGTATCCGAAAGCAAATAACAAGATTAGTCCTGCGGACACTAGAGAAGTCTTCCAGCCACCAGAGGTGAATACTTGCTTAAAGTCATGCCAGAAGGACATGACTGTGTCACTACGCCCCGTCAGGCTGCGGCGCAAAAATAGCACCGCAGCCACGTAGGCGGGGAAAATCGTTACAACCGGGACAGTGAGGACGCTCAAAAACACCGCCACCAACAAAACGTTTCCTATCAGCGTGAATGCTGAGACAAAACGGGCATTCCTTCTAGTTGGAACCCTTTTTGTGGCGGCTTTCTTGTTTCCGCTTTTTGACTTTGATGCTTCCCGGTTCAAGGACTGTCACCCCTTGATACCTTGGGTAGCGACACCTTCGACCAGCTGACGTTGGAAGATGGCGAAGAATATTGCTACAGGAATCAATGCGAGAACTGCCATTGCCATTTGTGCGCCGAAGTCAGAGTTTGTTGTCTGGTCGACGTAGAGGCGCAGAGCCACTGGCAGTGTAGCCATGTTGGGCGACTTCAAATATATAAGTGGGCCAAAGAAGTCATTCCATGACCAAATGAATGCAAATAATGATGAGGTCACCATGGCGGGCCGCATTAGCGGCAAAATGATGGAGGTGAATACACGCACGTGACCTGCACCATCGATGCGGGCGGCTTCATCAAGTGAGGGCGGCAATCCTCGAATAAATTGAACCATCAAGAAGACGAAGAATGCATCTGTGGCTAAGAACTTGCCAACCAATAGAGGCACAAACGTATCTACTAAACCCAACATATTGAAAACAATGTATTGGGGAATAACCACAACATGGAATGGAAGCAGTAACGTAAAGATCATTAGCGCGAAGAACACGTTTTGGCCAGGAAAATCTAGTCTGGCAAAAGCGTAAGCCGCCATGGAACAAGACAGGAGAACACCCAAAACCGAACCGATAGCTAGGATCAGGGAGTTTATTACGAATGTCCAGAAGGACGTCCCTCCAATCCCACCAAGTGCGGTTATGTAGTTATCCCATGATGCTGTTTTTGGAATCAGTGATACGGACCCAATGATGTCTGCTGAGGGTTTGAAAGTTGAAGCAATCATCCACACAACAGGGTAGAGAACAACCACCAGTAGCGCCAGCATGAACCCGTGGAACAGGATTGATTTTCCTGCTGACTTCCTTTTGTGGACTTGGTGCAAGTGCTTACTGGTTTCAATACTTGTGGCGGAGGTTAGTGTGTCAGTGGACATGTCATTCTCCTGAGTAGTGAACCCAGATTTTTGAGGTTCGGAAATAGATGAGGGCTATGATTCCAACGACAATCATCAAAACCCAGGCAAGCGCGGATGCGTAGCCCATTTCAAAGTCGCGGAAGCCTCGGAAATAAAGGTAAAGCGTATAGAACAAAGTGGATTTTGCGGGTCCGCCGGTTCCGTTTGAAATAACGAACGCGGAGGCAAAAATTTGGAAAGCATTAATTGTTTCTAATAGCAGGTTGAAAAACAATACTGGAGACAGCATTGGAATCGTTATGTTGAAGAACTTTCGGACGGGGCCTGCTCCATCAACTTCTGCGGCCTCATATAGCTCTCCTGGAATCTGCTTCAGACCTGCCAGGAAGATGACCATAGGAGCGCCAAACTGCCACACTGTCAGCAGTATGAGCATTGGCATTGTCCGACTTGGGTTACCCACCCAACCACCAGCGTCGGCTCCGAAGAGTTGGGAAATCTGGTCAATAATGCCATGGTCAACAAATAGTGCTTTCCAGACGATGGCGATTGAGACAGAAGCGCCAATAAGGGATGGTACGTAAAGCGCTGATCTGTAGATGCCTTGGCCGCGACGCTTGGTGTTGAGAAGCATGGCGACGCCAAGGGCTGAAAGTAGTTTGATGGGGGTACCGAAGATCACATATGTGACGGTGACTTTTACGGATGCAAGGAAGTCTGGGTCAGTTAGCATCCGCTTGAAGTTATCCATGCCAACAAATTGGATACCGTTGCGGAGTAGGTGGTAGTCGGTAAAAGCAAGAATTAGTGAGGCCAACATTGGGCCGGCTGTGAGGACAAAAAATCCGAGAAGCCATGGGGATAGGAAGGCGTATCCGGCCTTGGTCGCCCGGTAGTGTCGCTTTTTCTTTGGCGACGCTACCGGGGACTTTGAGGTTTCGGATGCCTCTAGAGTTGTGGTAAGCACAGTCTCTTTCCGTTTCTAGAAATCGGTTGTGAGGCGAATGGGGGGACTTGTTAGCTGCTCTTCACAGTGCGTTCGGCCTCATCCCACCATTGAGAGGCAAACTCATCGACGGTGATTGTCCCGTAAACGAGCTCTTCACCTAGGACACGCCATTTCTCTTCGATTGTTCCAAATCCGTCTACTGGAATAGGAGCTTTTTCGGTGGCGATGTCAGCTACAGACTCTTCGTATTCGATGACGCGAGCGTCTACTGATCCGGGTTCTGGGTTCAGGGCGTCGCGGCGACCAGCATCCCCTGGAACGCCGGCATTGGTGCCGAAGATTGGGGCTGTCTCTGTGTCTGTGATTAAGAAGTTCAGCAGGGCTGCTGCTGCATCTTTGTTGTCTGAGTTTTCAGAGATTGCGTAGTGCATGGCTGGACGCATGAACAGCTTGGGGCCATTTGGACCGCTGGGAACAGGCTGAAGTTTCAGGTCTGTCATCCCGTTGCTTTCCTCATAGCGGGACAGGAAGTTGTCCCAGCTGATTTCGTATGCGGATTCGCCTGCATCAAACGACATGATTGGGGATAGTGCGGTGAGTCTTTCAGCGGGGAAGACGGCTTTCTTTTCACGCGGCTCTTTTGTCACGTTCAAGTATTCTTTGATGTCGTCTTGGGTGAAGGCAATCTTGCCGTCATCGCTAAATGGCTGGATGTCTTTTTGAACTAGCCATTGGAGGAAAACCCAGAAGGTGCCACCATGATCTTGGCTGCCGTAGATGTCGTAGTTTTCGTCAGTCTTCTTGCCAGCTTCTTTTGCTGCAATGTCGAATGCATTTAGGTCTTCCCACGTGGCATCTTCAGCTAGCGCGGGGACGCCTAGTTTTTCAATCAGTGTTGGCGCGCTGAACAGTGCGAGTGTGTTGGTGCCCACTGGGATTGCTGCTTGTGTGCCGCCAAGGTTTCCGGCTTCCACAAGGGAGGCTTCGTATCCAGAAGTGTCGATTGCGCCGCTGTCGATGAAAGGTGTGAGGTCAGCGAGTTTTCCGCCGCTGGTGTACTGCCTTAGGTAGGCGGAGTCAAATAGCATCAGGTCAGGAAGGCTGTTGCCTGCGGCTTCGGTTGCGCGCGCTGTCCAGTAGTCGGGGAACGCGGCAAATTGGGTGTTGATAGTCACATCAGGGTTTTGTTCTTTGAATACGGCTAGGGCTTCATCGAACATGGCGGCCCGTTCGTCATTTCCCCACCATGTGAAGGATATTTCTCCAGAAATACCACCCGTCCCGGAACCGTCAGTTGCGGGCGCTGGCCCACTTCCGCCGCTCTCTCCGGACGTGGAGTCGTCGCCACCGGAGCAACCTGCTAGTGCCAACGTGCCAACGAGCGCACATGCCAAAAGTGGTCGTATTCTGCGTAATCTCATGTTGTTGAGCCTCCTCGCTCGCTTTTCATTACAAGACTATGGTAAACGCTATCCAAGAGATGGTCAACACAAAAAGTGAAGTTGTTTTGCGTTCAGTGTTATCTTTTGGTCAAATTGTCTGGCCGAGGCCGTGTTGGCTGTTGGTTTTTGACTGACTTTGGTAGGCACTTTTTTCGCATATATGCACCACAAAGTCCTGAATATGTCTCAGTCTTTGCGTAACTTTTTGGTAACAAAAAATTGGTGAAGGTGCGCGTTCGCGGATTGGAAAATGTTGTAGCCCTGCTTGAACGTTTTGGGGCGAAAATGTGCGGCTTGCGGTAAGCGCTTGCCGTGAGTGTTGCAGCCATGGCACCATAGGACAACAAACCCAATACGGATGGGAGCAATGATGCCCAAAGTAGCCTTAGTGACAGGCGGTAGCCGCGGAATCGGTCTTGGAATAACAAAGGCACTGTTAGAAGACGGATATTGCGTGTCGATGTTAGCGACGCGTGAAGAACCTGCGGGACTGATCGAAGACCTCGACAAAATCGCAAAGAGCGCGAACAGTGTCAGATATTTTCAGGGGTCTGTAGATGACCTGTCAGTTCATAGTAAGTATATTTCTGATGCCGTTGAAGCGTGGGGAAGGGTTGACGTGTTGGTGAACAACGCGGGCGTTGCCCCAAGTGTGAGGGCTGAAATGCTAGAGGCGACACCTGAGAGTTTTGACCGCGTGTTGGGGATAAACCTGCGCGGCCCTTACTTCTTGACGCAAGAGTTTGCGCGAACTTCGCTGCGGCTGTTGGAAGAAAAAGCAAGTGAGCGCAGTGGGCGGACTCCGCTGGCAACAATCGTGAATGTGTCCTCTATTTCTGCTGAAACAATTTCCACTAATCGCGGTGAATATTGCATTTCTAAAGCCGGTGTATCTATGGCAACAAAACTGTGGGCGGCAGCGTTGGCACCGTTAGGGATTGTTGCTTACGAGGTGCGCCCTGGCGTGATTGCCACAGACATGACTGCGGCAGTGTCGGCAAAGTACGACAAACTATTTGACGAAGGAATGGCCCCAGTACCCAGGTGGGGGCTACCCGAAGATGTTGGGGCAGCCGTTCGAATGTTGGCGAGGGGTGAGACCCCTTATTCGACGGGAGACGTTTTCAATGTTGATGGAGGAATGCACATTGCAAGGCTTTGACATGAGTGCCATAACGGTAGGTGAAAAAGAGGTCCCGGTTATTACCGCGAACACGGTGATTGTTGGTACGGGGTCGGCTGGTTTTGCGGCTGCTGAACGCTTGTGGACCTTTGGCTGCAAGGACATCGTCATGGTGACCGACAAGGTTGGGGGCGGAACTAGCCGTAATGCGGGGTCTGACAAGCAGACCTATTACAAGTTGACGCTTGCAGGGGCTGAGCCTGATTCGGTTCGCGAAATGGCGAACACGCTATTTTCTGGCGGGGCAATGGATGGCGACAATGCTTTGGCGGAAGCAGCACTGTCGGCTGGGTGTTTCCTGCGGCTCTGTGACTTGGGTGTTCCTTTCCCACAAAATCGGTACGGCGAATATATTGGTTATAAAACTGACCATGATCCGCGGCGCAGGGCCACTTCTGTTGGCCCATACACGTCTAAGTCGATGGTGGAGTGCTTAGAGAAACGCGTTGAAAGCTTCGGGATTCCGATTATGCAAGACTGCCGAATAGTCGACATTGTTGCTGATGAAGACGGAGTTCAAGGATTGTTGGTTCTCCGTACCCAGGTTCCGCATGATGCCGAGGAATCTCCGTTTCTTTTGTTTCAGGTGAAGAACATCATTTACGCAACAGGTGGTCCTGCAGCAATATACGCCAAGCGGGTTTTTCCAAATGGGCAATGGGGCGCTACTGGCGCTGCATTTCGCGCTGGCGTTCGTGGAAAGAATCTTACGGAATGGCAGTTTGGTTTGGCTTCTTTGCATCCCCGGTGGAATGTATCTGGAACCTACATGCAAGTTATTCCTCGTTTTGTTTCTACAGATCAAAATGGGGGGGATGAAAAAGAGTTTCTTGCCGAGGCCATTACGGATAAAAAGCAGCTTCAATCCTTAGTTTTCCTGAAGGGATATCAGTGGCCATTTGATGTGCGAAAGGCGGCTGAGGGGTCTTCGTTAATTGACCTCTTGGTTTATCAAGAAACTGTTTTACGAGGCCGCCGCGTGTTCTTAGACTTCCGCAGTAATCCAGGGTTGCAGGATTTTGACGCAGATGCATTGAGCCTAGAAGCACATGAATACTTGAAACAGGCAGACGCGCTTCATGGGCGGCCAATAGATCGCCTAATCAAAATGAATGAACCGGCGTATCAGTTCTATTTAGAGAAAAATCCATCTGTTGACCTCAAGAAAGAAATGCTGGAAGTTGCCGTTTGTGCGCAGCACAATAATGGCGGTTTGGTAGTCGATCATTGGTGGCAGTCAAACTTGGACGGGTTTTTCCCTATTGGTGAGGCGGCTGGCGCGCATGGCGTTTACCGTCCTGGCGGCTCTGCCCTGAACTCGGGTCAAGTGGGCGCTGAGAGGGCCGCGCGTTTTGTGTCAGCCCGGCGAACTGGTGCCCCCTCGGCATCAGATTTTGCTTCTCTAGCAGGCAAAGTCCTGTTGGAAAACTGCTCACTTTTAGATAGCGCCGTGAAGCGCGGGGCAGAACTTGGAGACAATACAGATGACACCTTGAGATGGGTGCAGACTTTGATGAGTGAGAAGGCAGGCCCCGTCCGCTCTGCACAAGAAATCAAACAAGCAGCCATAGAGGTCGCATCGCGCCTAGCGAAATACGCTGATGAAGCAACTGTTCAGCAGTCATCCAGACGGTCAGTGGACCATTTGTTCCTGGTTCGTGACGTATTGACTAGTGCCTTTGTTTACTTGTCTGCAATGGCCGACTATCTTGAGCACGGTGGGCATTCTAGAGGCTCAGTTCTTTACTCAGATCCAGGCGGGATGCTGCCTGGGAACCTCGACTCTGATGCAGCTTTGCCAGAGTTGTTCCGGTTCTCACTTGAAAGCGGTGAACTTGATGGATGGGTGCAAGAAATTGCACTAGACAGGAATGCAGATAGCAGTTTGAAAACGACTGCTTCGTGGCGCCGGGTGCGTCCTATCCCGAAAGACGATGATTTTTTTGAAAACGTCTGGCGGCAATACCGCGAAGACGGAAATATCTTTTAACTGACTGTGGGGATCCTAGGTTTTCCTAAGATCCCCACAAAACTCAGTGCATGCATCAAGCTTTGTTCATATATGGAGCAATGAAACGCAAATATCGGTTCGACATGGTCTCTAAGGTTTGAGCAGCTGGTGTATCCCAAATCTCTTGGTTGAAGATCTCTACCTCTACTGCGCCACGGTATCCTGCATCAGACACCCACTTGGTAATGGCCGCGAAATCAATGTAACCATCACCAACATGTCCCCTTGACAAAAGTGGATCGCTGGCCAATGGAAGAATCCAGTCACAAACCTGGTAGGACGCAATTCTGCGTTCCCGTCCAGCGCGCTCAATCTGGGCTTGCAAATCAGGATCCCACCACACATGATACGTATCTACAACAACACCAACGACGTCTGGGTCAAATGGGGCCGCTAAGTCAAGTGCCTGCTTGAGCGTAGAAATGATGGCCCGGTCAGCAGCAAATATTGGATGCAGCGGCTCAAGCACAATCCGCACGCCGTTTTCTTTCGCGAAAGGTGCAAGCAATGCAAGCGTGTCACTAAGGCGTTTTCTGGCTCCATCCAAATCGCGATTTGGATCAACTGGCGCATCCGCAGGATATGGAAGCGCAGAAGCCCCTGGGCTGGGGCAAGCAGGAAGCCCCCCAACCACGAAAATTAGTTCCTTGGTTCCAACGCTTGCG
>DAIOFF010000096.1:0-9850 GCA_036745855.1 Scrofimicrobium sp.
CGCCGGGGGGTTTTAGGATTCCAAGCACATATCCGGACATGACGGACAATACTAGGGCGGATAGAACCACGATCACCGCAATGATTACTGAGTTCTTCATGTAGAAAGAGAACTTTCCTTGTTCCCAAGCCTTGGCATAGTTTTCGATGTGTCCCCAACTGGTCTGCCCTATGGCTTCTGCGCTTAGAGAGTTGTTTAGAATCAACAAAATGGGGGTGAGCGCACTTAATGCAAAAAATGCCAGCACCACGTAGTTTATGACGGTTTCGGTTTGGCTAGGTTTCATCGGTCGCGCTCTCCTAACCAGTTGAGGGTCAGGTTGATGACAAAAATGATCAAAGTTAGGACTACTGCTAGGGAAGTACCGATTCCAACATGACCTAGCTTGAGGGCTTGATTGTAGACCTCATATGCAGGAACGGTTGTGGACATTCCTGGGCCGCCGGATGTTGTCATGTATATGAGGTCGAAGGTTTTGAGGGCGGCAATGATTGTGAGGGTTGCTGCTACCAGCATTTCTCCGCGAACACCTGGAATGGTGATTGCCCAGAACTGACGTAGTGCGCCAGCGCCGTCTAGGTGTGCTGCTTCGTAATACTCCTTGGGGATGCGGGCGATTCCTGACATCAGTAGGACTGTAACAAGTCCAGTTGATACCCAAGTGCCGATCAGCCCTACAGCTGGCAAGGCCGTGTTGAAGTCTCCCAGCCAGGTTCGGGCCAAACTGTCAAGGCCAATGGCACGCAAAATAGTGTTAATAAGTCCATTTGGCGCGTAAATGTCCCGCCATGCAATTGCTAGGACTACCATGGCAATAACTTGCGGTAAGAACACGACGGTTCGGAAGAATCCTAGCCCTTTGACTTTTGCGCGGACAAGCAAGGAAGCCAAGATCAATCCGATGAAAATCGGTACTGCGGCGTAGAAGAAAATGAGGATTAATGCATGGATAAAGGAGTTTGAAAGACGCGAATCAGCGAAGATTGTTGCGTAATTTTCGAACCCGACCCACACTCCGGTCGTCATTCCGTCCCATTCGTAAAATGAGAGCACGACTGCGCGTGCAAGTGGGTAGAGCATAAAAAGGCCGTAAACCAATAGTGGAAGCGTTAAGAAAAGGATGGAAGCACCAATGTTGCGGTTTTTTAGTTTCCTTTTTTCCTTTTTCTTGCCTTCTTGAGGTTCATTTTTGTTGGTGATGGTGTTACTCATATTTCCTCATTGAAAAGGGGGCCAGAACTGTCTGGCCCCCTAAAGGCTTAGCCTGCAAATGCGGTGTAGTACTCTTCCATTTGTTTAACGAACTCTTCGGGGGTTATTCGTTCTTCCATTAGTTCTTGGAGTGCAGCCCCTAGGTCGTCACCCATTGTTGGGGTTGCATAGTCCATGTAGGGAAGGAGCTCTCCATCTGTGGTGATGTCGGTAAACCCGTTCATGGTGTCTGCCACTACGCCTGATTGTTCAGCTGCGAATGAGGCCGCGTCATTAATAGGAGTATTGCCGGTGTCTGCCAAGACTTTCATGGCGTCATCATTTGTTAAGAAGTCAATGTATGCTGCGGCAACATTGGGATCTTTGGCGGCCGAGGTGATAGCGAAAGGTAATCCTGTTCCACCTGTTGTCGCGGAACTTGGATTTACGGATGCTGCTGGGGGAATGAAGAAACCTACGTCCTCACCCATTGCGGCTGCAAGGTCTGGAGCCAGCCAAGAGCCAGCAATCATGTAAACGCCTTCGCCCTTTGCGTAGTCTTCCCAGATGGCGTCATAGTCGGCACCGGTGAAACCATCGTTAAAGTACCCAGCTTTAGCCCATTCTTGCAGTTCAGTTGCCGCAGCCAAGTTGCCTTCTGTGTCCCAAGTACCCCCGGGGTTTCCAAATCCGATAGTGCGAATGTCTGCTGCGGGTTCATGTGCGCCTTGGATTGGCCCCCAAACGTGAATGCCTGGCCACTTTTCAACGTTGCCTAACATGAGAGGAGTTTTTCCGGCGTCCTTGATGGTCTTTAGCTGTCCCGTGAAGTCATCCCACGTTTTTGGAACTTCAAGTTTCAGTTCAGCAAGCGCAGGTTTTGAATAATAAATACCAACGACTTCACCAACTTGTGGAAGCCCATAAACGCAGCCTTCTCCAAAGACTTTCCCATCATCCGAGTATGAGGAAAGTGAAAGGATTGATTCGGGGAAGCTTTCGTTCCACCCGTATGCTTCGCTCCAGTTGTTTAGGCAGAGGATTTGTTTAGCCTCGACAAATTGCCCCATTATTCCGCGCGAGTTATTTGCTTGGACGACGTCGGGTGCATTGTTGTCGGTGAGTGCCAGGCGAAGCGTTGTTTCTAAGTCCTCAAATGATTGGGAGTTACGTTCGATGGTGATGTTGGGATACTTCTCCATGAAAGCAGCGTTGAGCTGCTCAATTTGCTCATTTTGTCCGCCGCGGACTTCTTGATCCCACACGGTCAAAGTCTGTTCAGGTAGTGATGAGATGTCGGTGGTTACGCCTGCGGCTTGACCATTTTGGGCACCTGATTGCACAGGGTCGCCACTATTTGGGGCGTTTCCGGTGGGTGCGCAAGCGGCAAGAAGAGCTAGTGTACCGGCTGCGCCGATTGCGATGAATCCTTTTCGCATTATCGGTTTCATTACGGGTCCTTTCTTTTTATATATTTCCTTGAGCTAACGCGTCTAAGAAAAAACGTGAATCTAGGGATAAGGCTTTCGTCCATGTTCTCAGATCTTTATGTGTCGGTGCTGACAAAGACCCTCCAAGACCTTGAACTGACCAGCTGGCAGCCAGTGATGCGCATGAGACTATTTCCGAAATTGGCAGTCCCTTCAAGGCCGCCCAGGTCAGCATGGCCGCGAATGTGTCGCCAGCGCCTGTTGGGTCGATTGGCGTCACTGGGACGGCAGGCAATGAGATTTCTGTGTCACCGTCGAACGCAAATACTCCTTTCGCACCGCGAGTGATGACTACGTTTGGAACTGATTTTTGTAGCTGGTGGGCGGCTGATTTTACGTCGTCGCATCGGGTGTAATGTAGTGCCTCGTCTTCATTTGGAAGGAAGTAATCGGCTAAAGATAGGTCTTCTAGGTCTGCTAAATCCCATTTACCGCTGTCATCCCAACCGACATCTGCAATGACAAGAGGGGGATTTTCCGATTCTCGCCATTTTTGGATGATCCTGCGGTTGTTCATTATACCTCGCAAATCGGCAATTAGTGCTTCTGGGCAGGAGAAATTGTCTAACGCGGGGGCTTGGTTTGTGCCGCATGTAGTCATGGCGCGGTCGTGACCAACGCTTTGGGAGACAGTTACTGATTGATGGGGGACGTGTATCAGTGACGAGGTGTCGATTCCTTCGTCTTCCAGCATTTTTTTGACCATGTTTCCTGGACTGTCTTTACCAAGATATGCGCAGATTTTTGCGTTTAGTCCCAGTCTTGAGGCTGCGATGGCTTGGTTTGCGCTTCCCCCTGGTATGAAGGCACAGTTTTCGACCCACAGTTCTTGGCCTGGTTTTGGAAGGGTGTTCATTGGTCCAAGGACAATGTCTAGAAAGAGTGGGCCAAGAACTACCACAGTTGAAGGTGAACTTTTGGTCCCTTTGTTTTCTGCGAGGCCTTGCATCATGCTCCTTCGCTGATGGCAGGTACTGGTTTTTGCATATGTTCTCCTTGTGGAGCTTAATGCACGCTTCGATTGCATGCAAACGATTCAAAATGCTCATTCATGCTCATTTCTTATGATAAAGTGTCGTTGTGCTTCCAGAACAACGACATGCCGTGATTCTTGGTCACGTGCGCCAAACTGGCGGGGTGTCTGTTGCTGATCTTGCCGATGAGTTACGCGTTTCGCCCTCGACAATACGCCGCGACCTCAATCGGATGGATCATGAGGGAATCCTGCGCAGGGTACGTGGTGGTGGAACACTTGATGCAGATCTGAAGCCGTTTCATACTGTCGCAGCTATTTCATCGATAGAACGTGAGCGAATCGGGCGTCTCGCGGCGGACATGGTTGAGGATCGGCAGGTGGTTCTGCTTGATATTGGAACCACAGTCGCAATGGTGGCCAGGTATCTGCGCAATCGGCCAGTGACGGTCGTGACTGCATCCCTTGCGGTTGTCGACGAACTGCGGGATTCGGTAGCAACAGAGCTTATTGTCCTTGGCGGAGTTCTGCGGCAGTCTTACCTGTCTTTAGTTGGCCCTCTGACGGAATCTGCATTGAGCGGATTGGCTGCTGATATGGCCTTTCTTGGCACTTCTGGGGTGCGTGATGATTTGACCGTTTTGGACACAACTGGAACAGAGGTTTCGATCAAGCGAACAATTCTTGAAAAATCTGCACGGTCATATTTGCTGGCAACAGCTGAGAAGTTCCCTGGTTCAGGACTGTTGTCAGTGTGCTCTGCAACTGAGTTTGAAGGCGTGATTACAACTGCGCCCAGCGAAACTCCATCTTTACAAACACTTCGTTCGATCGACAAAAAGGTATTGATTCCATGAAACTCACAATCATTGGCGGCGGGGGATTTCGCGTCCCACAGATCATTGCTGCTTTGGCGAAAAGGTCGCGTGAGCGCCTTGATGTGGATCATGTGTGTTTGTATGACGTGTCTGATCAGCGCTTGAGGGTGATGAAAGCAGTCCTTGGTGGAATGACGCAGGCTGCGGCGTTGAAGATTGAAACCACGACTGACCTGGCTTCGGCTGTGAGGGGGGCAAGTTTCATTTTTTCTGCGATGCGGGTTGGGGGCACGTGTAGCCGGGTGGTTGATGAGAGGGTTGCTCTAAATCATGATGTGCTGGGCCAGGAGACGGTTGGTCCTGGCGGATACGCGTACGCATTCCGCACGATTCCTGAGGCGCTCCGTTTAGCTAGGGCAGTTCGTGATCATGCGCCTGAGGCCTGGGTCATTAATTTCACGAATCCTGCGGGAATTATCACGCGGGCAATGCAGACAATTATGGGTAATCGTGTGGTGGGTATTTGTGATACTCCTATTGGTCTGGTCCGCCGCGCTGCGCGGGCACTTGGTTTGGCTGAGGCAGATATTGAATACGATTATGTTGGCTTGAATCATCTTGGCTGGCTTCGTTCTATAAATGTTCGTGGGAAGGACCATCTTCCGCGCCTATTGGCTGATGATCGGTTGCTAAGTGAGATCGAAGAAGCGCGAATAATTGGGTTTGATTGGGTCCGTGGCTTGGGCATGTTGCCAAATGAGTACCTTTTTTATTATTACCATAATCGCGAGGCCGTGGCGCAGATCAAAAAAGAATTCCATACGCGCGGTGAGTACCTTGATGAGCAGCAGAGCAAGTTCTATCGGGCGGCTGATGAGATTCCTGATCAGGCGACTGAACTTTGGGATGATGCGCATCGGGAGCGTGAGGCTACTTATATGGCGGAGGCCCGTGAGGTAGCGGGTGAGGGGGAACGTCACCAGGATGATGTTGAATCAGGTGGTTATCAAGAAGTTGCCCTTGATTTAATGGAGGCACTTTCGGGTGGCGGGCATACAAGAATGATTCTTGGCGTTTGTAATTCGATCGCGGGTGATTTGATTGTTCCTTCCCTTGGACCTGCAGATGTTGTTGAGGTACCGTGTGAGGTCGATGCGACGGGGATTCATCCGCAGCCGGTTGCCCCGTTGCAGGGTCCGCAGCGGGGATTGATTTCTCAGGTTAGTGCGTGTGAGGAACTAGTGGTTGCTGCCGCTACTTCGTTTGATAAGGGATTGGCGTGGCAGGCCCTTGCCTCTCATCCTTTGGTTGATTCAGTGATGGTGGCACGTGAGATGTTGGATGAGTACTGCGCTCAAATCCCAGAGGTCGGGGCAGCGTTCGACAGCTAAGCGCTTGAAGTTGCTCGTTTTACGGGCTCTTCGGTCTGGCCCATTCTGGGTTGCCAAAAAGCGCAGAAAATCCGTGAAAACGCTGGTTGGCAACCCAGAGGGATACGCGGGATACGGGACTGTACTTTAAGGGTGTAACTCCGATTTTGGAGGATTCTGGCCACCAGCTCAGGAGCCTTGGGTTGACCTGGTGTTTGATCAATGAAAATGGTGAGGCATGAAAGGATTCATGCCCCACCATATCAAATGTCGGGGTGACAGGATTTGAACCTGCGACCCTCCGCTCCCAAAGCGGATGCGCTACCAAGCTGCGCTACACCCCGTAACCTTTCGGCCGTAACCCTTTGGCTGTAACCGATGGGCACGAAAGTAAATCATACGCAATAAATGCGGAAAGTGAAAAATCAGGATTCGAAGTCGAACGCGGCGCGTTTGGCGGTGACTGAACCCAGTTTTTTGGCTATTTCCTGGTGTTTTGGATGCTTTTGGTAGTGGGTAAGGTCATCAAAAGAGGCAAAATCTGCCACCAAAACTAGGTCAAAATCACCTTCGTATTCTTTGATAGGGGTTTTTGCGTGCAAATCCTGAAGGTTCGGGATCACTCCAACCAGGCTTTCTAAGGAATCAGCAAATGCTTGTGCGTGGTGTGAGCGTTCGGCTTTGGTGCCTGTGAACTCCCACATGACTATGTGTCGGATACTCATTTAGCCTCATCTGTCGGTACGGCCAGGACATGAATGTCACCATTAGGTTGGTGTATCTCAACGTCTGTGGCAATGCGCCTGGACCTGTGATGCGGACCAACTTCTTCCCATACTCTATCCCAGGCAGCAGAAAGTGCTGCAGGCATGTCCGACAAGGCTTGATAGACAATGCGGGTGCGGTGAGGGATTGATACAGCAACTAAGTCTGCGGGGATATCTATGAGGTGGTTTACGCCTACGCCTACTATTTTGGTGTACCAACCATTTTGGTCGGACTCATAGTCGTTGATAACGCCGTAGTAGTTTTCGCCAATACGCCCGCGCAGCTGGGCCAACTCTTGGTTGTCTGTTACTCGTTTCCATAAGCCCGGGACCAGCGCTTTTTCGCTTGCTTCAATGTCGTGGCGGGTGCGGATGGCGTGTCCGATCACGAACCGTGGAAGTCGAAATGCGTCGGGGTTCTTGCCCGTTCTCACGATGCTGTACATGCAAAAATCCTAGCAATTCTGGGTTTGAGCGGCGCGTTCAAAATGCTCATGCCCACATTGACCCGTTTTGCCTCCAAGAGTTGGCGCGTTACCGAAGCAGCCCTAGTTGACTTGCTTTGAGAAGAGCCGAGGATCTGTCGTGAACGTTAAGTTTGGTGTAAATGGAGGCTAACTGTTTCTTCACTGTATTGGCTGAAACTACCAGTTCTTCGGCAATATCTACTGCTGATTCAAAGGTTGAGAGTTTTTCGAGCACGATTTGTTCTCTGGCGGAAAGCATCACGAGTTCGCCAGATTGTGGGTAGATGGGTTTACCCAGGGAACTTTTGATTCTGTCTGATTCGGCAGTTTCTATGCCTGAAACTGCGAATAGTTCGTCCAATAGAGTTTTCGAAATGGTTCTGAATGGCAGTACGGTGTCGACTTGTTTTGATAGTTGGCAGGCGCGGCGAAAGGCTGAGGCTGCGTCAGTGGGTTCACCAATTTCTAGTGCGGCTGCTGCGGCGATGATGGAGATATCTAGGGCATCACGCAGAATTGTGCGGCTGTCGGTTGGGAATCGGATTGCAACGCTGTATGCCTCTTGGGGGGAGCCCGCGATTAGCGCCAACCGGGCCCGTGGTACTTGAAAGAAGAACTCGTTTTCTGAGCCGATCAGCCGACTGTGTACTTGCGTGAGTTGTCCTTGGGCAAGTAGTAAGTCCAGGTGGCAGCGTTCGATTACTAGGCGAACACTTGAGTATTTGGCGTCGTCGTTGGAGCGTTCGGCAAATGCTCTGCTCAGCTCTTGGATTAGTTGCAGGACTGCCAGTGTGTCCCCGTAATGAAGTGCGAACCAAGTGATGGTTACTACCTGCTGCACAAGTAGGTCTGAGTTCCCTGTGAGTGGTTCGGTTTGTGAAAGCTGTTCTTGGGCGAGTTTCCCGTCGCCTTTGTCCATTGCCAATATTGTGGCTGCAAGATTGGCGGGCAAAGCGTAGTCGTTGGCGAAGGGTATTGTTTTTTGCCATTGGCTTTCGAATATTTCAAGCCAGAGTCTTGAGTCTTTGGTTGTTCCATCGATTGCGTGGATGATGGCTAGGGTGCCTGATGCGCGGGAGGCGATTATTGAGTCGCCAATGTCTTGTGCAGTCAGGCAGGCTCGGTTTAGGGCGGCAGCTGCTGTTGGCCCGTTGTTCAATGTTAGTTCGGTGGTGCCCCATTCGAAGTCGAACCAAGCCAAGGAACGTGGAGATATTTCTCGGCGGTCTTCTTCCGGAGCGTTGTCTAAATCGTGTTGTAAATCGGCGGCAATTTTGGCACCCCGTTGGGGTTGTCTTCTGAGGCGGTAGGCGATTAGTTCGCCTGCCGTATTTAAGACGCGTTCATTGCTTACGGGCGTGCCTTGCCCAAGGTCTGCCGCGCCGTTAGCCCGCAGTAGGAAGTGATTGAGGACTGCTTTTGACGAGGGGCGGTTGGGATCCCCTAAAAGTCCAGCTGCTATGGATTCGGCAGAGACGAGGTCTGGGTATTCCTGAAGTACTTCCTCAGGAAAATCTTTGTATGCTGCAATGAACTGGTTGGGGTATGACCCTGCAAGGTCTATTCCAAATTTGTGCCAGAGGACTTTGAGTGTTGACCATGCTTCTCCGGTTCGCGCGTGCCTCATGGCATGTTCCAGATGGTCTAAGTCTGAGGCGAAGTATTGCGCTAAGCGTGCGTGAGTGTGTTTTATTTCTTTCGCGTCGTCGTCTTTGAATGTTTGCAGCAACGTGTCACGAATAAGGGGCGGAAAGACCCATGTTGGTGAGGTGTTTTTGTCGGTTTGGGTTTCCAGGATGCCAAACCGCGCAAGTGCGTGAAGGTCGGCGTCGATTCCTAAAGCTTGAATTAGGCTTTCGTTGGTCAGGCGTGCCAGTGACAGTGTTGCCAGGTCCTGAAGGGGGACGGCTTTAGAGCGGGACAGGGGGGTTAGGACCCGGTCCATGCAAAAACGCCGGGCGTCTTCAATGTTGAGTGCAAACCTGCTTGCAGATGATCCTTGCAGCGCGATTCGTGCGGGCCCAAGCCATCCTCCTACTGTCTGCAGAAGCATATCGATTTGTGCCTTGGTTAGGTCGTAGCCCCATGAAGTAAGGAAGTTATGCATTGAGTCTTGTGGGACCATCAACTCAGAACTGGCGATTACGGTGGTTGGAAGGTTTTCTTGAAGTGCTTTCTCTTCAATTGGGTGGGGGTACATGGAGCACATGACAATAAACAGGTCAAGGTGGTCTTTTAGTCTTTTGCAGAGGTTGTCAATGGCTGCCGGGTCGCGGAAGAAATGGGCGTTATCAATGATGAGAAACCCTGAAGTTAGGGATTGTGCTTGTTCGTCCAAATCTGAACCGGGTTCCATTTTGACCCAGGTGCCTTTTCCGTAGCCGCGTTCAGATAGCCAGGAGGCAACTAGTGTTGTTTTTCCTGTTCCTGGTAGTCCGCGCACGATTGTAAGAGGCGTTAGTGAATCTAGCCGCGCAAAAAGGTCATCTCTGTTTGCAAGGCGACCAGCAAGCCGTGGTGCCTGCCTGTCTGTTCCATCCACTGTCATCTGGACTCCCCCTGGGCAATCACGCGATGGCCTATTTTGGGCCGCGCACCTAGTCGCAGAAAACAGGGAATGGCACGTTTTTTGCCATACCGGGTTTGAGATACCTATCTGCAAACCCCAATAGGCAGTAATACCGATTCGCGTGCTTTTGCGATTTGTCACCTATGAGTATGGCATGGAAGTTCGATCTGGGGAACCAATTTTTCTCTTGGCTGGTTTTTGTGGG
>DAIOFF010000097.1:0-9575 GCA_036745855.1 Scrofimicrobium sp.
CTGCCCGCCAATAAGCGCAATCACTGCCGCGCTAATCGCTAATGCCCAGGTAGGGAACGTCAGAAAAACACTGGAGACCATTATTGCGGCCCCGAAATAGATCAGAACCACTGCAATATTGTGGTCAGGCAGAAACTCAAGCAACCAGCCAAGGGCAAAAACGATGCCACCGCGAGTCAGGGTGCCCAATAACGCCGCCTGACCTTGATACTTCCTGCTGGCAAACACGACCCCAAATCCGCCAAGTACCGCAAAAAGCGTTGACGGAAAACCTGTCGTCAACATTTCCAACCATTCGGGTTCCTTACCTACGGGACCCAAAAGGTGCGCGGCCATCATTCCGACAATTGCCAGAAAGCGGGCAAGGTCTACACCAATCAATCTTCCAGGTTTAGCGGTCACTTCTTTAGGCTAGACGCTTTTCCTGTCAAAATTCTGAGTCTCGGCGATGACATCACTTACTGTGATTGCCGTCGCACCACTGGTCAGCGGGCACTGTCGCCTTAACGCTGTCGATATGTTTGCCGCATCCGCTCCACGTCGTTTTTCCGCAGATGCTGCACTTTACTGGTGAACACATGAGTTCTCCTTCAAGATAGTGAGAGGAATATTTTTTCTAGTTCTTCAACGGTTAGATTGCCTTCTTCATCCGATAGGCACTCTTTCATTGCGTTCGATATCACTACAAATCCAGCCCGGTCCAGGGCTTTCGATACAGCTGCAAGTTGGGTGACCACGTCACGGCAACCACGCCCATCTTCGACCATTTGTATCACGCCATCTAGCTGACCACGTGCACGTTTTAGTCGATTCAACACTTTTCGCTGTATGTCTTCATCCCCCTGCACTGTTAAGCTCCCATCTTTTGCATTGCCTGGTTGCCCAGCGTATCAATGAGGGTGCTCATTCCACCTGAAAATGTCGCCACGTCTAGCCCATTTTGAGCCAGAACACGGAATGCAAGGTATGAGCGCATTCCTGACTTACAGATAAGTCGAATAGGGCGTCCGTTTGCTATTTCTTTTATTTTTCCGAGGCGATCTCGAATTTGCGTATGCGGAATGTTTATCGCTTCTTGGATATGCCCAGAGTCGTATTCTTTTTCACTGCGCACATCAATTATGAGCGCATTTTCTAATGCCCATTCCAAGTCACCTGTGTACCACAGTTTTGTTTTACCTTGAATGACATTTTGTGCAAGCATTCCTGCCATGTTCACTGGATCTTTAGCACTGCCGTATGGCGGCGAATATGCCAGGTCTAAGTCTATTAGGTCTTCTACATTCAGCCCGGCCCGTATGGCTGTGGCAAGTATGTCTATGCGTTTATCGACGCCTTCTTCGCCAGCGGCCTGCGCGCCAAGTATTGTCCCGTCTTCACTGAAATGAATCAGCAGGGAAATGGGCTTTGAGCCAGGAAAATATCCGGCATGTTGACTTGAATGTAAGTGAATTGTATGAAAATCTCTCTGCCCAAGTGCTTGACGGTTTTCCCCTGTCATTGCCACGGTTAGCTTCCCGATACGAACAATGGCTGTCCCTAGCGGAAGCGGAATTTCGCGCGCATTTTCTGGATTGAAAATGTCATCGGCAACAAACCTCCCCGCCCTGCCCGCAGGGCCTGCAAGCGCGACGGGGCGGACCATCCCTTTACGTAAAGTGGCATCACCTGCCGCCCATATACCTGGGATGTTCGTTCTCCCGTGTCCATCAGTGATGATGGCACCGTTTTTGGTTTCTACACCTGCGGCCTCGTAAATATAAGTATCTGGCTTCACCCCAACTGAAAGCACAACCAGATCCGCTGGAACTTCACTGCCATCTGTCAGTTTCACTGCACTCTCAGTGACTTGCTGCGCGCCAATGCCAGGGCGGACATGCACACCAAGCCTTTCAAGTTCCCGCGTCGCTAAAGCCGCAATTTCGGTCTCTGCCGGGGGCAGTATATGGTCAGCGAGTTCGATGAGGCTGACATTTAGGCCGCGTGCCACAAGGGCCTCGGCGGCTTCAATCCCAATGAACCCGCCCCCTAAAACAACCGCATTTTCTGAAGATAAAGCGGCATTCTTAATATCCTTCGCGTCGTCGACTGTCCTCAATGTTTGAACATGGGGAAGGTCAAGACCTGGCAGAGGCGGGTGGACCGCTTCGCCGCCGGGGGCAAGTATGAGGGCATCGTAGCTAAGGGACTTACCGTTCACCGTGACCATTTTTGACTCAGGGTCAATTTTTGTCACTTCGTGGTTTACGCGGATGTCCAGATTGAGCGACTCTTTCAGGCTTTGGGGCGTCTGCACTAAAAGCGCCGCCTCATCTTCGATCTCCCCGCCCACAAAGTATGGCAAACCACAGTTCGCAAAAGAGACGTATGGTCCGCGCTCAAGAACGACTATCTCTGCGTTTTCATCTAGCCTGCGCGCTCTGGCCGCCGCCGACATTCCCGCCGCAACACCGCCTATGACTACCAGTTTCATTGTTGTTGGCCTCTCTGGACTGACATGCCTTGGAAATATCAGCAAAACTCGCGATTCCCTACTATACCCCTAGGGGTATCCAAAGCGCAATATTTTCCGCCGTCCAATACCGACCAGGACATTTCTCCAATATCGACCTCACCTGTAAGATCGCCGTGTGACCGCCTTTCCTTCGTATGCACCCCCATTGGTGCCATTCGCAACAATCACAGTTGGCGACCTCGAAACCACAATCCAAGCTGGTGAATATCTCACCATCGGCTCAGGCGGCGCAAGTGACCTACGCATCTCACACCCCTACGTCTCCAGACGCCACGCACTGGTCGGATACAAAAATGGCTGGTTCATAGAAGACCTAGGTTCCTCTAACGGAACATTCATAAATCGAATCCGCATCGGGCGCGGTGAAATCGGTCGGCATACCCAAGTCAGCCTAGGCAGCCCCGACGTTGGGGTTGACCTAGTCATCCAAACCTCTGGAGAAACCGAAACGCCGTATGCGGGCGAACCCGCCAACTACATTGGACCACTACCTGCCATTTTGGATCCGGAAATCTTAAGCACCCTAACCCTGCCCCCAAGGCTACAACCAGCCATTTTGACTCCCGTTCAAACGTTCGAGGGCGGCCTGGAAGTGCGCGACCTTGGCTTCACCGTGGAACGCGGAAAAGTAATCATGGAAGGCGTATCATTCAACGCCATGCGCGGTACACTCACCGCTGTTGTTGGCCCATCCGGCGCTGGAAAATCAACACTTGCATCACTGGTTTCAGGCATAAACGTGCCCTCTGGCGGCTCCATTGAGTTCGATGGAATCAGCATCGTCCACGACTACACCCACGCAAAAGAACACATAGGACTTGTGCCACAAGACGACGTCCTTCACAGACAGTTACGCCTTGGTACGGCCCTCAAATACGCCGCCAGACTACGCCTTCCAGACATGACACCAACTGAAAGGCAAAACCAAATCAACAAAGCCGTGGCACAACTGGACTTAGAACCCCACCTAAACACACGAATCGATCGCCTATCAGGTGGACAGCGAAAACGCGCTTCAGTGGCCATGGAGCTACTCACAGAACCAGAACTTCTCATACTTGATGAGCCAACATCAGGTCTAGATCCCGCACTAGACCGCCAGTTAATGGAAGAGTTCCGCAAACTAGCAAACGGAGGCCGGACCGTACTAGTAATCACGCACTCAGTGGCTCACCTGGCAATATGCGACCAAGTGCTGGTACTTGCCCCCGGCGGAAAAACCTCATTCATCGGCCGCGAAGAAATGGCATTCAGCCATTTTGAAGCAACAGACTGGTCCTATATTTTCGGCCAACTACAATCCGAACCAGAAGCCTGCGCAGAAAAATGGCAACAAGTTCAAGCACCCCTGGAACCCCTTTCAAGGCCGCGATCCCAATACGGAACCGAAATCGCTGGAAAGACCGGCTTCTGGACTCAACTAGGCACACTAATAACCCGCCAACTAGCACTCTTATTTGCTGATCGAGGCTACAGTGCGTTCCTCTTTGCCCTACCATTCGTTGTCGGTCTACTTCCACTAGTAGCGCCCGGCGACGCAGGACTTACCCAAGTACAAACCGCAAAAAATGCGTGGGAACCCGAAATGGTTCTTGCACTACTAGTCATCGGCTCAACATTCATGGGCATATCCATGAGCATCAGAGACCTAATCGGAGAAAAAACCATTTACCTACGCGAACGCGCCGTAGGTCTATCCCCCGCAGCATACTTAGCTTCAAAAGTGACAGTACTAGGTATCTTCGGGTGGATTGGCGCCGCAATCATCGTCTTAGTGCTCTCTTTAGTGAAAGACTTACCGACAGGCGACGGCATCTTAGGTCTTGGGGCAACCACTGAACTATTCATTTCAGTCGCCCTCACAATCAACATGGGAATGATCTTAGGATTACTGCTATCATCCCTTGTCACCTCGCAAAATCAAGCAATGCCAGTTCTAGTTGTAGTCCTAATGCTACAAATGGTTCTCAACGGCGGTTTGATATCCCTCAGCGAAACAGTGGGCCTAAACATCGCTTCATATTTCGCACCCGCCAGGTGGGGGTACATGATGGGGGCAGTAAGCATTGACCTTCCCGCCCTATTAGAAATTGCTGACGAGGCCGACCGGGCAATCATGGAAACCACCGGCGGCCCCATTGACGCAATGTGGACGCACGACACGGAACACTGGCTGAGCGCATTCTCAGTCCTTACAGGCATGGCCATAATTATGCTTTCAAGCACATGGCTTCGTTTACGCACCGTAAAACACTAATCTCAATCTTCTTTTTCCAAAACAAACTCCCTATCACCCAAAGAAAACGCGTCACCAATAGCAAACGGAACCCCCGGATCCGCCTCGACCAAATACCCACCACTATGAACGGCAACCCCATTAGCCGCCCCCAAGTCCGTAATGAACCACTTCCCCTCAAAATAGTCCAAACGCGCGTGAGTCTTCGACATTGTGCGCCCCCGATCATTTACCGCAACCACCTGCGCCGCAGGAATCATAGAACTATCTGGACGCCTTCCAATAAGAACCGGCGTCGTATACAACAAAGTCGCCTCGCCCATATCACTCTTCAACACCATGCCCTCAGGGAAAACCGTTGACGTCATGTCCAAGGAATAATACTGAGTGTCCTCACCCTCATCAGAATCCTCTGGAGGAAGAGACGCAGCCCTACCAGAAAGCGCAACAATATAACCACCCAAGTTGAGCGCCCCCTGAACAGGAACCGGAATGCCAGGGACAATCGGTTCCTCATCAAGAGAAATAACCACAGTCCCATTCGTCGACCCCATGTCCGTCACATACCAAATTTCATCACGGCACTCCAACAAAACATGGTTCGCAGACACAAACCGATCCGGATCATCAATAGCCACCAGCTGCACCGGCAACGCGTCCTCAACAAAAGGAGCCCGCCCAACCAGCACCCGGTCACAAGTCAGTTCAATCGTCTCCCCCGTCGGCAACAACAGTGAGCCAAACCCCACAGACGGCCTTGGTCCCTGCGGCACAACCACCGTTGATGGTGCCATCTCAGTATGCAAATCAGGTAAAACCGGTGTCTCTTCACGCATAGCCGAAGTGAACTCAACAGCATTAATCACAGTCTGACAGTATTCAATAGTTTCAGGAGTGAGCAGCTGGCCTTTTGCCTGAGCCATCTCAACCTCACGCGCAAACCTGTCATAAATGATTTGCCGAATCTGAAGGTCACTGGAGTCCCAAAGCCATCTTCGCAGTGCCTCATCCAAATGCGGATGCATCGCCACTCCTGGCGCAAGTTCCGGGGCGACCGTAAGCACATACCGTAGCTGTTCCGGCGTCGAAGCTGGATCATTCATAAGCTGAAAAGCTTGCGAACCAACAGTGTCTATGCCGCGGTTACCAAACGGAGGTACTGATTCACTCACACGCACAATATATCGTGATATGAACCCTACCGATTTTTGCTTCACCAACGGTATCGTTGCCCTGTGAATCAAAACGATGATTGGTTGAAGAAATATCAGCCCAATTCAAATGGCAGCGCGCGCCCACCATACGAACCCCCCTCCTACCAAACTCACAGTGTTGAACCGCCCACGACTATCCCACAAAACCAAGATTCAACGTTCAGTCAACAGGTAGGACCTGTCCCCATGACTGTCCCGAACTTTCGCCAGCCAATTGGTGGCACTCCATCCTTACTGCTCGGCCTATTTTCTTGGTTCCCTATGCTCGGTTTTTTAGGGATTGCAGCCGTAATACTAGGTATCTCTGGGCTGAAACGCGCTGCAGCCTGGGGGGTCACTGCACCCAAGTTACCTCTTGCTGGCATAATCACCGGTTCAATGGGAATGGGCGAGATGCTCTTCACATTGATAGTCGTATACCTGGTCGACTAAAGCATGCAAGAAACACAGCCCTCAACCTCAGTTCCCTCCAAAGCCATTTGACGGATTCTCACGTAATACATGGTCTTGATGCCTTTGCGCCACGCGTAAATGTATGACTTGTTGAGCTCACGCGTTGTGACCGTGTCAGGGTAAAACAATGTGAGTGATAGGCCTTGGTCCACGTGCTGGGTTGCCACCGCATAGGTGTCAATAATCTTCTCTGGCCCAATCTCATATGCATCCTGGAAGTACTCAAGATTGTCGTTCGTCATATAAGGGGCCGGATAGTAGACGCGCCCAAGCTTTCCTTCTTTACGGATCTCGATTTTCGAGGTGATTGGGTGAATCGAAGACGTCGAGTTATTGATATAACTGATAGATCCAGTCGGAGGCACGGCCTGAAGGTTTTGGTTGTACATGCCATACCTTTTAACCCGGTCAGCAAGATCAGCCCAGTCTTCCCTGGTTGGAACATGGATAGTGGATTTCGCTAGTAGCTCTTTTGTCTTCTCAGTCTTCGGTGCCCAATCACCTTCAACATACTTTGTGAAGAACTTCCCACTGGCGTAATCGGAGCGGTCAAACCCATCAAAGCTCTGCCCGCGTTCTTCAGCAATCTTCGAAGAAGCCAAAATGGCGTAATACGCCACCGACATGAAATAGACGTTCACGAAGTCCAGGGCTTCTTCACTTCCGTAGTACACGTGTTCACGCGCCAGATACCCATGAAGGTTCATCTGCCCAAGGCCAATGGCGTGGCTTCTTGCGTTTCCCGAGGCCACAGAAGGTACTGACTCTATGTTCGACAAGTCCGACACGGCAGTAAGTGCCCGGATTGATGTCTCAATGGTCTTTGCGAAATTCGGTGAATCCATGGTTTTCGCAATATTTAAGGAACCCAGGTTACAAGAAATATCTTTACCGATTTTCGCGTATGAAAGATCTGGCTCATACTCACTGGGTTCAGAAACCTGCAAAATCTCAGAACACAGATTTGACATGGTAATCCTGCCATCAATGGGATTTGAGGCATTCACAGTGTCTTCAAAAACAATATACGGGTAGCCTGACTCAAACTGGATCTCAGAGATTGTTTGGAAGAACTTGCGGGCATTAATCTTCTTCTTTTTGATCTGCTGATTATCAACCATTTCACGGTACTTTTCAGTAACCGAAATCTCTGAGAAGGCTTTCCCGTACACCCGCTCAACGTCATACGGGCTAAACAAGTACATATCTTCATTCTTTTTTGCCAGCTCAAACGTGACATCAGGGATGACAACACCCAATGAAAGAGTCTTGATCCGAATCTTCTCATCTGCATTCTCACGTTTAGTGTCCAAGAACGACATGATGTCTGGGTGGTGCGCATTTAGATAAACAGCCCCCGCGCCCTGCCTGGCTCCAAGCTGGTTCGCATATGAGAATGAGTCTTCTAAAAGCTTCATCACTGGAACAACGCCAGAAGACTGATTCTCAATCCTCTTTATCGGTGCCCCGGCCTCGCGAAGATTAGTCAAATTCAACGCAACGCCGCCACCGCGTTTTGAAAGTTGCAACGCAGAGTTGATGCCGCGCGCAATAGACTCCATATTGTCTTCCACCCGCAGCAAGAAACAACTAACCAACTCACCGCGCGCCGTCTTACCCGCATTCAAGAATGTTGGTGTCGCTGGCTGAAAACGGCCCGCCATCATTTCATCAACAAGGTGTTCTGCAAGCGCATAGTCGCCACGCGCCAGATAAAGACCAACCATGCAAACACGATCTTCAAATCTTTCAAGATACCGTTTGCCATCAAATGTTTTCAATGTATAAGACGTGTAGTACTTAAATGCACCAAGGAACGTTGGGAACCGAAACTTCACGGCGTAAGCCCGCTTAAAAAGATCTTTTATTTGGGCTGGAGTGTATTGTTCAAGCGTTTCGGCCTCGTAATACCCCTCACGAACCAAATACTCTAGCTTCTCCTCTAAATCATGAAAAAACACCGTATTTTGGTTTACGTGATTCAAGAAATACTGCCGAGCCGCCTGTTTGTCGGCATCAAACTGAATATTCCCGTCCGCATCATAAAGATTCAGTTGCGCATTTAGTGCGTGATAGTCCAGGGACGGTTCCGACATTATTTCGGTATCTACAGAGTTGTTGACCAAAATTTCCTCAGTCCTTCTTGAACTATTGTCACATCCTCAGGTGTACCGAGGAGTTCGAACTTATACAAATGTGGAACACCAACCTTTTTCGCAATGATGTCCCCCGCAATGCAGTATGCCTTGCCAAAGTTAGTATTTCCTGCCGAGATAACCCCACGACAATGCGACCGGTTCGTGGGATTGTTCAAGAAACGAATGACCTGCTTAGGTACCGCACCTTTTGTATTCCCACCACCATATGTGGGGACCACCAACACGTAATCCTCATCTACTTTCACTTCAGGATCAGAGCTGCGAAGAGGCAACCTGGTGGCAGGAAACCCTAACCGTTCGACGAATCTCTTCGTATTTTCCGTCGTAGATGAGAAATAGATGAGGTGAACCACGGTTTTAGCGGACGGCAAGTGCCAGTGCTGCCACCTCTTTAACACGATCAGGGCGGAATCCGCTCCAGTGGCCTGCGTCTGTCACCACTACAGGTGCCTGCTGGTAACCAAGTCCAACAATGTAGTCCAGGGCGTCGGAGTCCTTCGTGACATCCACCGTCACATACTTGACCCCAAGCTTGTCGAACGCACGATACGTCGCGTCGCACTGCACACACCTTGGCTTGGAGTAAACGGTAATACTCATGTATTTCTCCTTCTTCCTACGCCCCTTAGGAACGCCATCGATGTAATCACAACCATGTCATTCTCACAGATGAATCTTCCATGCACAAGTCGAAACACTAGACCTTGTGGTTGTTCCAACATTTGACCACTATCCCTAGTATCTGCGCGTCGTTCACAGTTTTCCGCTTAAAGTTGTGCATCCCCTGTGGATCAGGGTCTCACATACCTCCGACAAATCCTTTATGCGCAACAAAACACTGTTGGGGAACAACTTTATCCACAGCCTGTGGACTCTGTGGATATACGGGGATTTCGGCATCATTTAAGGGATTTGCGCCAAAAGAGCGCGCCACTCAAGTGGAAAACTTCCCCAAATTAGAGTAATTGCCCCCAGACATATCCCCAATCCACAGGCTG
>DAIOFF010000098.1:0-9570 GCA_036745855.1 Scrofimicrobium sp.
ACCTAACCAAACCATTACCAAACCTTTACCAACACGCCGACACAACACCAACACAAAATAAAGACACACATTATGACCGGTATCCCAACAAAAATGCGGGACACCGAGTGAACGATGTCCCACAACAACGCAATGGCGGTAGCGGTGGGATTTGAACCCACGGTGGCTGTGACACCACACAGCATTTCGAGTGCTGCACCTTCGGCCGCTCGGACACGCTACCCGGCCTGGGCCATATTACATGGACCAAGCACAACTAGTCGAACCGTCAACTACGCAAGCAACGATCCATAGTTTTTGACGGCACGATCATACCTATCTGCCACATCATCCCAGTTGACAACATTCCACCAAGCCTCAACATAGCTGGCCTTGACATTCTTGTAATCCAGGTAGAAGGCGTGCTCCCACATGTCCAACATCAGCAAAGGAACTGTGCCAACTGGAACGTTGCCCTGCTGGTCATACAGTTGGAATGTGACTAATCCACCACCGATCGTGTCATAAGCTAAGACACCCCAACCTGAACCTTGAAGCCCCATGGCAGCTGCTGTGAACTGCTTTTTGAAGGCGTCAAGAGAACCAAAGTTCGTATCAATGGCGTCCTTTAGTGCGCCTTCTGGGCCAGGCTTCGCATTTGGTGTCATGTTTTTCCAGAACACTGAATGGTTCGAATGTCCGCCAAGATGGAACGCCAAGTTTTTCTCATGAAGATTAATGGCCGCTTGATCACCTGCTGCCCGCGCCTTTTCAAGTGCCGCAAGCGCCGCATTCGCCCCATCGACGTAAGCCTGGTGGTGCTTGTCGTGGTGCAACCGCATGATTTCTTCAGAAATGTGCGGCTCTAACGCATCGTATGCGTATGGAAGATCTGGGAGTACGTAAACTGACATGAACACTCCTTCAAAGACTCTTTGTTCTCCTCAAACCTATCGCCCTTAGGTCCTATCCGCGCGTTGGCTTCACCACCAGCGAACTGGATGTATATCGTGGTCCCATCACGGCCTCGTCAATAAACTACTATTTTTGCGGTTTCAAAAATGGGAAATTTACGAGGCCGAAATAGTTGGGATCGTCTGTCTTGTGAGCGCTTAGCGAGTCAGCGTTTCGATTTTGAGGATGAGGATTTACGCCCAGATTTCTCTGAGAGAGACGCTACTTGGTAAGGGACACCAACGCCTTGTTCTTCGACAGGTGTGCGCCTGGCCGCAGTGATTCGCGCGCGTGCCAGCCTGCGCATGTTGACACTAAACCAAACGTCCCAAAATCGAGTCCCTTTGCGCCCGTCATGTCGTTCACGCGGCGGCATTGAATGTTGGAAGTCACAGGGCACTTCTACTACTGCGAACCCCTTCGACAGCAAATCAATGGTCATGCCTATGTCGACACCCCAACCCGTTGAGAACGGCATTACAGCGTCTACAGCATCTCTGGTCAAGCAACGTTGCGTTGCTAGTGGCAACGTTGATTGCCAGCCGGTCGCGCGGCGTAACCCTTGTTTTGCAATAGTGTTGGGGCGGTCCAAACGCGGTGAACCAACTGGAACACCAATCGCACAGTCAGCTGTGCCGCTAATGACGGCCTCGACAAGAGCACTTGCTTCCACGGCGGATTCGCCAACGTCAGGGTCAAGGAACAAGATCAACCGTGGTGGCCAATCTGCCCTGTCGCGCATGGCGGCCACTTTAACGCCAGTCTCCATGGCAGAGGCCCGCCCGCGTGAAATCGAATGGCGCACTGCCACAGCGCCAGCAGCGCGCGCCACTTGCGCGGTATTGTCTTCAGATCCGTCATCTACGACAACAACTAAGTCCACGGCAGGGATAGCCCGGCAAGCGCGAATAGTAGAGGCGATGGATGCACGTGCGCCACGGCAGGGAATCACTACCGCAACGCGTTGCGGCCCCTTAATGACGGATGAATCTTCCACCTACCTACCTCCAAAACCTAACTAAAGTCTAGCGAATCGTCACTTGACGTGACACCATGCCAGATCGGACGCGGCGCTCATCAGCCGATAGCGGGGCATCGTTATCCAATGCGGCATTGAGTGCGTCCTGAAGTTTCTTGGCAGGTTCTTCCAGGTCAGATACTGCCATGCCCTGTTCGATTTGGAAGACCGGGATGCCAATGCCGCAGGCGCGGAAGGCACCAACAAACTTTGAGTTCGGCCCAAATGAGGCCTCGCCAGCAACCTGCAAGCGTGCCAGCGCCGTGTACAAAGAATCTTCATCAACGTCCACCACGTACCTGACAAAATCGTTGTTCATCGAACACCAGTACATGTTGTCAACACCCGAAATGACCTGTGTGGCCACTATGTCGTCTTTGTTTTGTTCGAGGGCGGCGCGCGTGTCCTCATCAATTTCTTCTTCTGGGTCAAACCAGTATGAGAAGTTGTCAACCAGCTCTAAATGAGGCTCTGAGTCTTCATTTACCAATACGTCTTGAAGTCTTGGGCCTGGATCGCGAACATCAAATTGTGGCACACCTTCCTCACCGGAATCTTTCATGGCGAGTGCCGCGGCGATCGCAGTTCCAGCATCGTGTGACAGGTCACCCGACTGGAATCGGGTTTGAAGGCCTATGAGGATTACTCCATCGCCGCGAACCATTGCGCCCGCACCATCTGGAAGCAAAGTCACAAAAGTGATTTCGGACTCGCCATATTCGGCATTAGTATGCGCCGTCATAGTGGCTGCCGGAATGATTTCACGCATCGCAACTAGTTCAGATTCGCGAACCAGCCCCTCATAAGGCCTATCAACGAACGGAATCTGTGGTCGAAACGCTTTACGTTTTGCTGGATCAATCTTTTTACGCCTACTTGCTTTACCCATAAACAGAAGCGTAGTCGAACTCGAAAGATGGTCGACATCGAAATGCTTGGCAATGCGCAATAGACTCTGGAGGGAAAAGATTTGAAGGGAAAGATAATGCACGATAGGGCGGGCCTGCCAGCAACAAAAGATGACCTCATTGACGTTGACGCGTTGTTGACTGCCTACTATGACATCACCCCCGATCCAAACGATCCCACCCAACGTGTTATTTTCGGCACATCTGGTCATCGTGGTAGTTCTTTGCTTGGAACTTTCAACGAGGCGCACATTATTTCGACGACTGCGGCAATTGTTGAATACCGCCGAATGAAAGGCTATGACGGCCCACTATTCATTGGTGCGGACACTCACGCCTTGTCAGAACCGGCCTGGCGGACAGCGATTGAGGTTCTGGATGCAGCTGGGGTGAACACCATGGTGGATTCGCGGCGTTCTTGGACGCCGACACCTGCCGTGTCTTTGGCAATCCTGAATGCAAATGGTGCCCCTGAAAAGCTACGCACGTCAGGGCCCGGCCTGGCGGACGGTATCGTTATCACGCCTAGCCACAACCCCCCAGGTGATGGCGGGTTCAAATACAATCCTCCAAATGGTGGGCCTGCTGATTCAGAAACAACCACTTGGATCGCGGCGCGCGCAAACGAAATCATGGCTGGGGATTGGCATGCGGTGCCAATGAGTGGAACTTCCGAACCCAGCAAACTACCTAACCTGCATTTCTATGATTTCCTTGCAAATTACGTGCAACAGTTAGATTCGGTTATAAACTTCGATGCTATTCGCGATTCTGATATTCGAATTGCAGCCGACCCATTAGGGGGTGCTGCAGTCGATTATTGGGGCGCAATAGGCGAACGATATGGCCTGAATCTGACGGTAGTAAACCCTCACGTAGATCCCCAGTTTGCCTTTATGACCCTTGATTGGGATGGCAAAATCCGCATGGATTGTTCATCGCCTAATGCCATGGCTTCTTTAGTCGGCATGATGAAAAATGGCGAATACGATATTGCCACTGGAAATGATACAGATTCAGACCGTCATGGCATTGTCACGCCTGCCGGACTTATGAATCCTAACCATTTCTTGGCAGTGGCAATTGAGTATTTATTTGAGAATCGTCCAGGTTGGTCCAAGAACGCCAATGTCGGTAAGACGTTAGTGTCGTCTTCTTTGATTGACCGCGTTGCTACGGGTATTGGGAGAAATGTCTATGAAGTCCCAGTTGGGTTTAAGTATTTCGTGGACGGCCTTTTAAATAGCTCCCTTGGTTTTGGCGGCGAAGAATCTGCCGGGGCTTCATTCCTTCGCCACGATGGTTCAGTGTGGACGACGGATAAGGACGGGATCATTATGGCCCTGTTGGCCTCAGAAATCACTGCGGTCACGGGAAAGAATCCTGCCCAGATTCACGAAGAACAGACAGCCAAATACGGGCAGTCTTGGTACGCCCGCGTTGACCAGAGTGCCACGAAGGCCGAAAAAACATTACTGGCAAACTTGTCCCCCAATGACGTTACCGCGGATATTTTGGCTGGCGAGGCCATAACGGCAAAACTCGTACAAGCGCCCGGGGATGGTGCGCCGATTGGCGGTTTGAAGGTGACCACCAACAACGCGTGGTTTGCCGCGCGCCCCTCAGGGACCGAAGATGTTTACAAGATTTATGCAGAGTCATTCATCAGTGAGAAGCACCTAATGGAGGTACAGGAGGCTGCCCGTGAAGTGGTTAGTGCGGCGCTTGCGAAAGCCCAATAATCGGATGTGACTAAACCCAACTTCATTAGGTTGGTTTTTGGCATGCTGGCGGGCATAACATGGGCTAGTGTTCAAGCGGTATCTTGAGATTCTCTCATTGCCCGGCGCGTTCGCTTTTTCGATCGCCGGCGTTTTGGCGCGTTTCCCGATGGCGCTTGTTGGCATTTCGACAATCCTGATGATTGAAAACCTTTACGGTGATTACACGTCAGCTGGGATTGTGAGTGGAATGTCCACTATTGCTTTCGCGATTTGTGCCCCAATCCTTGCGCGCTTGGTCGATAAATACGGTCAAGCGCGGGTGATGATTCCGAGCATCACTATCTCAGTTTTTGCGATGGGTGGCGTGGTTGCGTCGGCCCTGCAGTTGGCTCCGATTTGGGTGTTAACGGTTTTCTCTGTTGTAGCGGGAATGACGACGGGATCACTGGGAGCTTTAGTTCGGGCTCGCTGGGCGCATGCTGCCACTGCCACCTGGCAAATCCAGGCAGCGTATTCTTTGGAATCAGCGCTTGATGAAGTGGTGTTCGTCATCGGCCCCGTCGTGGCCACATTGATGGCTACAAACATTCATCCAGTTGCAGGAATGATTTTGGCAATGGCACTGGCATTAACCGGTGGCTTGTGGTTTTTGTTGCAGCGAAAAACAGAGCCGCCCGCCAACAAGACTCAAAAAGTGGCGCGGGAACGCTCAGTGATGCTGAATCCAGCAATGCTTGTTTTGGCAGTTACCTATATTGCGACAGGCACTTTATTCGGCGCAAATGATTTGGCGGTCATTGCGTTTACTGAAGAACGCAGCGCCCCTGGTTTAGCCGGTGTGCTTCTAGCAATTTTCTCATTCGGTTCGTTGGTGGGCGCGCTGGCATATGGTGCCCGCACTTGGCGAACTCCCCTTTGGAAACTGTTCGGAATCGGCATTTTGGCAATTGCTATTGGAACATCATTTTTTGTTTTTGCTGGTTCCCTATTAGTTTTAGCAATACTTATGGTTGTTACTGGGCTTGCGATTGCCCCCACCATGACGAATGTAAACACGATCATCCAAAAGATAACTCCGGAAGGCCGATTAACTGAAGGTTTGACGTGGATGTCCACGGCCATGAACATTGGGGTATCAATAGGTGCGGCATTATCGGGCCGGTTAGTTGACCTTCAAGGATCCCATGGCGGTTTCTTGGTTGTGATTGGGGCAGCATGGCTGATGGCACTTGCGGCAGTCCTTGGACTACGAACCCTTAAACGTGAGACCACTAAGGAAACCACAGGCATTTGATTGTGCCTATTATCTAAGGGTACATAGTGGGATTATTCAGGCAACTGCAGGGACAGTCCGGACAATCAGAACCCGATTTCTTAATGTGGCACGCTGGTATTCAGAGTTCATGACATCTGCGGGATATGGCTCGGTGAAAACGGCGCATGCGCGTTTCGGAGGAATCTGATGCAAAACCTTCAAGGGTCCTCGGCAACAACAACCCTTTAGTCAACCGGCGCTTTTTGACAGCGAATCTTTTCAATGCCTAAGCTGAACCTGAGCTGTGCGTTGAGCTTCGCCATAGTTGACGGAGTTTGGGAGTTATTGGCAAACCTACACAAGAGAAATGTATCGTTGCGATTTTGTTTGTAGGCATTTTTGGCTCAGCTTCCGGGCGCAACTCAAGACCGCCAAACCCGGTTTTTCCAATAGGAGGAGCAAATACATGACTGCTACTAGCCGCCATTCACAGAAACATCGAAAACGTAAAGGCCTGATTTTAGCGCTGTCTGGTGCACTCATTGCGGCGCCTTTGGTTGCCGCACAAGCCGCCGAACCTGAACTCTTCGAACTAGCCCCCGAAATCACTCATACTGGTACCGGTCAAACGGGCTATGAAGTGACATTCAAGTACTATGACCCGGGCGCGTCAAGCGTTCGAATAAAGGGTGAATGGTCGTTTGCGTCGGCGGCGGATATTGCCGAGGACCCAACAAACCCAAATCCCCGTTTTGGTAACACATGGTTGCCCGGTGACATTCCCATCCCCTCCCCTCTTGCGGGCTCTGCAGGGAACTGGCCAGTGACTGAAATGGTCAAGGGAGACGATGATATTTGGCGATACACAACGGAGCTTCCCTCTGGCGTATTCACTTATCAGTTCTTCAAGGACTGCGCCGCATCACCAGGACAAGTGACGGGCTGCACGCCGGAGTATGACAAAGCGAATGCCCCATGGTCAACAGAGGGGACTATCGAAAACTCGAGCCAGGTTTATGTTCCAAGTGATCCCCAGTTTGGTACCGAAGATCTGTCATGGCAGGCCCCAGCGGAACCAGCTCAGCAAGGGGAACTGACACACGTGACGTTCGATTTCCCAGGTCATGGTAACCCTGCAGACAAGAACTATGCGTCTGTCTATACGCCTGCGGGTTATGATGCCAACCGGACTCCCGCCTACCCCACCTACTATTTGAATCACGGCGGTGGCGGCAATGAAATGAACTGGTCCACACAAGGTGCAGCGAACGACATTTTGGACAACCTGATTGCAAGTGGCAAGATGCAGCCTGCCGTTGTCGTCATGACGAACAATCCTGCAGCTGGACAAAATGAAGTTACTGGACACCTGATTCCATTCATCGAACAAAACTTCAACGTTAGCCCAGAGGCTTCTGCTCGTGCTTTCACGGGCCTTTCCGGTGGTGGACGCGTCGTTCAAAACATTATGTACAACGACACGGACGCGTTTGGATACTACGGACTATGGTCAGTTCCAAACAACACTGCAGCTGCAGATGACGCGGGCAAAGAAGTAAACCTAAAGGATACTCTTGGGATTCATGTGGGTGTCGGCACCCAGGATCTTGGTGGGAACGCAATGGGTAACACCACTGCTATCCAACAGCTATATGACGCCAGCGGCATTAAATACAACAAGTTCAATGTCGATGGGGCCCATACTTGGTCATACTGGCGCGCGGCCCTTCGGGACTTCTTGACTACGACCGCATTCCGCACAACCACTGTTGACCTGTCCATCGATGGCGACACCGTAACCGTGACAGTAAAATCTGCAACCACCAATGTGGCTATTCCAACCGGAACAGTAGACCTCACACTGGGCGGTAAGGAGATTGCTAAAGACTTGCCTTTGACAAATGGGGTAGCCACATTCACCATTCCCAAAGGCAATGAGGCCGGTGACCTAACTGCAACCTACAACGGTGACGCCCTATACAACGGTTCTGCTAAAACCACGGCTTACGCCCCCGCACAAATAGACCCGACACCGCCCACTGACAAGCCTGAACTAAAGTTTGAGCGCCACTTTGGTGCAGACCGCTATGGCACGTCTTACGAGGTCAACAAGGCCCATTACAAGGCCGGACAGCCACTGTTTATTGCAACTGGCAACACTTTCCCAGATGCACTTGCAGCTGGGGCGGCCGCTAGCAAGGTGGGCGGATCACTGTCACTAGTATCGCCAACTGGGTTCGACAAAGCGACACTTGCATTGTTCAAAGAAAAGACCCCCAGTGAGGTCTTCATTATCGGCGGCACGGACTCAGTGTCTGACCAGACAAAAGCCCAGCTAGAGACTGCTCTGGGGAAGTCTGTGAAGGTTTCGCGCGTTTCGGGCCCTGACCGCTACGCGACTGCAGAGTCGATTGCTAAGACATTCTTTGCTGACGCTAAGACTGTCCTTGTAGCAGCAGGTCAAGACTTCCCTGACGCACTGTCTGCTTCAGCGGCAGGTGGTGTACTAGACGCCCCAGTCATCCTGGTAAAGGGTGATGAAACTCTTAACACAAACACTGCCAAGTTCCTCAAAGACATGAAGAACACAAACCACGCATATGTCATTGGTGGTCCCAACTCAGTAAGTAATACAGCTATGACCTCCCTTGCGTCCATCATGAAGGTCGATCGGGTTGCAGGTGCCGACAGGTACGGCACCAGCAAGCACATCAACGAGCTGTTGGATGAAAATGTAAAGGATGCTGTCAGCGACATTTGGCTAGTTTCTGGTAAGGAATTCCCTGATGCTGTTGTGGCAGGTGCCCAAGCGGGAGTCAGTTCAGCCCGCCTGTTCCTGGTACCCGGCGACTGCGTCGGCCCCTGGGTTCAGCAAGCAGCAACTGCATCTTCTTCACTCAAAGAAAGGACCATCCACCTTGCAGGTGGACCAGCATTGCTTAGCGATTCACTTCTCAAGTTGAACGCTTGTAAGTAGCACAAATCAGTATTGGTGGGGAAGTTTTTACGCTTCCCCACCAATCGTTTTAATCAGCTGGCCTCTGAATCATCGCAAGGCGGCATCTGGTTTCAATCTTGGAATAGCTAAACTTAGTCTTGTTCCCTACTGGCGGCGCGCATCCAGTAACAATCTTGACTCCAAGCGAGCATTTGCCTGGTTCTGGAGGACAATGTCGATTCGATCATTTACTTTGTCGAGCTTGCCGTTGAAGCGTTCTTCCATCCCTATGAAACGCTCGTCTACCCGCTCAAAACGCTCATCTACCCAATCGAAACGCTCGTCTATCCGCTCAAAGCGCTCGTCTATCCGATCGAAACGCTCGTCTATCCGCTCAAAGCGCTCGTCTATCCGATCGAAACGTTCATCCATTCGATCAAGGCGGGTATCCATTCGGTCGAGGCGACTATCCACCTGCCCAAAACGGGCATCCACTTGGTCGAAGCGACCATTCATGTCGCTTCGAAGGTTTCGAATCATCCCGTACATGAATCCGATGAGAGCAACGCCAACACCAAGCATCGTGCCAATGGTGCCCCAGGTTTCAACTGTCATCACAATCATCCCTTCATTATGCCGTAAATTCATGGAAAAACACAGCAATAAACTATTCTTCTTCAGACATTGCCACACCTAAAACAAAACCCAAAACCAGTAAAAAGAATCTGTGGATAACCCCCTAAAAAATGCCTGTGGAAATCTCCGCTAAAGCATCATTGACATTATTGTTCTGG
>DAIOFF010000099.1:0-9526 GCA_036745855.1 Scrofimicrobium sp.
TAACATTTGGAACATGCAATGCGTATTCCACCAGCATCTCTGTTTCCGGCCTAGGAATAAAGACACCTGGTCCAACTTTCAAACGAATGCCGCGAAACCACGCTTCACCCGTAATGTGCTGAAGCGGAAACTTCATCAAACGCATTTCTACCGCAATTTGGTATCTGCGTTTTTGAGTCGGCCCTATACTTTGGACCATAAGCAAAGAATCAACGTGCAAAACCCATTCAAGAAGCAAACGTGCCTCATGCGCTGGAAGCCTTGCAGTGCCCCATCTAAGCAGTTCAGAGGCAGCAGACCTGCCCTCCCCTGGTCCTGTCACTTGCTGCCAGCAGCCGCAAGCCTAGCTGCTTCATCGGCTTCGATAGCCGATGCGATTACCGGCCCCAGCACGCCAGACAAAACCTGATCTAAGTTGTACGCCTTGAATCCAGTGCGGTGGTCTGCAATTCTGTTTTCTGGAAAATTGTAGGTCCGAATGCGTTCAGAGCGATCCACGGTGCGAACTTGAGATAACCGGGCCGCAGACGCTTCCGCTTCTCTGGCTGCTTTTGCCTCAGCGACTAGCCGCGACTTCAGCACACGCATTGCGGCTTCCTTGTTTTGCAGCTGCGACTTTTCGTTTTGCATTGACACTACGATTCCTGAAGGAACGTGAGTTATTCGGACAGCTGAGTCCGTAGTGTTTACGGACTGTCCTCCGGGGCCGGAGGACCGATAAACATCAATCCGCAAGTCATTTTGGTCGATTTCGATGTCCTCATCCACCTCAACTTCAGGCATCACCATGACCCCAGCAGCGGAAGTGTGAATTCGGCCTTGAGATTCTGTAACTGGAACGCGCTGCACTCTGTGCACGCCCCCTTCGTACTTCAGGTGTGCCCACACGCCATCTTCTGGCGCAGGATTCCCTTTGGCGCGAATCGCAAGTGTTATGTCTTTGTATCCGCCCAGTTCCGTGTGCGTCGATGACAGTTCTGTCACAGACCACCCTTTGGATTCTGCGTACCTGTGATACATGCGGGCCAAGTCACCTGCAAACAATGCAGACTCGTCCCCACCTTCACCTGCTTTGATTTCAACGATCACGTCGCAAGCATCATCAGGATCACGAGGTGCCAAAATCTTCACCAGCTTGTCATGGCTAACCGTAAGTGCTTCATCCAGCTGTACGGCCTCTGCGGCGAACGCATCATCTTCTTCAGCGAGTTCGCGGGCGGCCTCTAAATCTTCAGCTATCCCACGATATTCCTCTACAGCCGCCACAATGCGTCCAAGTTCCGCATACCTTCTTCCCGCTTTCTTTGCACGAGCTTGGTCGCCATGGATAGCGGGATCAGCAAGATCATCTTGAAGTTTGCGATATTCGTCAAGCAATGGTTCAACGGCTTCTAACATTTTTGGTCCTCAGGCAATGTGTAGGGAAATAGGTGTTTAGTTAACAGCAAAGACCGACGGCAATAGCCGCCGGTCTTTGAAAAGTCGCTACTTTTTGCCGTACCGCTTCTGGAAGCGTGCCACACGACCACCTGAGTCAAGAATCTTTTGCTTGCCGGTGTAGAACGGATGACATTCTGAACAAACGTCAACGCGCATTTCGCCGCTTTCCTCAGTCGAACGTGTCACGAATTGGTTACCGCAAGTGCAGGTAACGGTCGTTTCCACGTAGTTAGGGTGAATCCCCTGTTTCATGGTGGTCTCCTAGTCTTCTTGCTCCGGGTCCATTAGTTTTCCAATGGTGAACCGGAACCAAGGGTTTATTATTCCAGGTAATAAAGTGAAAATCTAGCCTAATACCTAGTCTGAAGGTGTGGTCTTTTGCACCATCATCAAGAACTCGGCGTTGCTTTGAGTTTCTTTTAGACGTCCCAAAATAAGTTCAAGTGAGGATTGCTGATCCAGGTTACCCAGGGTACGTCGCAGCTTCCAAACAATCTTGAGTTCTTCAGGCGAAAGAAGTTGCTCTTCGCGACGGGTACCAGAAGCGTTGACATCAATAGCGGGGAAGATTCGCCTGTCTGCAAGCTGACGGGACAAACGCAGTTCCATGTTGCCCGTCCCCTTGAACTCTTCAAAGATCACTTCATCCATCTTCGATCCGGTTTCAACCAGAGCAGAAGCAATGATGGTTAAAGAGCCGCCCTCACGCAAGTTTCTGGCCGCTCCAAAGAACTTCTTTGGAGGATAAAGAGCACCTGCATCAACACCACCAGAAAGAATGCGCCCTGAGGCGGGTGCTGCAAGGTTATACGCACGTGACAACCGCGTTAGTGAATCCAGCAACACAACGACGTCCTGTCCCATTTCGACGAGGCGTTTTGCGCGTTCGATTGCAAGTTCCGCAACGATGGTGTGATCTGAAGCAGGCCTATCAAAAGTTGACGCCACTACCTCACCACGAACAAGTCCGCGCATGTCGGTGACTTCTTCAGGACGTTCATCGACCAACACAACCATCAAATGGACGTCTGGGTTATTTACCTCAATAGCTTTGGCAATTTGTTGAAGTACCATCGTCTTCCCCGCTTTTGGCGGTGAAACGATCATGCCACGTTGACCTTTTCCTATTGGGGAAACAATATCGATTAGCCGAGGTGTCATGGCTTTCGGTGTCGTCTCAAGGCGAAGCATTTGACTGGGATATTCCGGGGTCAACTTCGCAAACTCACGCCGCGCCGCAGCCTGTTCGATTGTCATTCCATTCACGGAATCCACCCGAACAAGGGCGTTGTACTTTTGTCCGCGACGTTGTTGTTCGCCCTCTTTCATTGGACGTACAGCACCCGCAACCGCGTCACCTGCACGTAGGCTCCAGCGTTTTACATTGCCTAGTGCAACATAAACGTCATTTGGCCCCGGAAGGTATCCAGACGTGCGAACAAACGCATGGTTGCTTTGGACATCCAGGATGCCTGCGATTGGCACAAAGTCATCATTAGACGCAGTCTGTTGATCACTGCTTGCATGACCGTTTTGGGATTGACCGTTTTGAGTTTGGGTATTTTGCTGCCCATTTATGGGTTGCCCCTCACGTCCACGACCACGCCTGCGTCCCCGATCACGTCGCCTTCGTGCGCTATCGCCGCCTTCAGGCAGGTCTATTTGACCGAGGCTTTCCTTGTTATCTATGGGACGAGCGGCCGGTTTCTCTGTAGAAATAGCTGCTTTATCCTCCGAATGTTTGACGTGAGCTAAATCTTCAGCGATTGCGGCACGCACATCAATTTCGGGTTTTGCACTAGTGGCATTTTGGGGTGAAACCGCGCGGCGGCGTGTCCGACGTACTGGAGCTTGACTTTCGGCCTCAGGTTTAGTTTCAGGAGCTGTTCCCTGCCCAGCTTCCCGAACTGGTAACTCAATGGCTATCTCAAGTTGCTCTTTTTTCTTCGGCTTCTTTGCTGAAGTAGGCTCCACCGGTTCTGTTTTTATTTCAGGTTCGGCTTTTGGTTCTGAATCGATTTTTGTTTCTGGTTCAGCTTTTGTTTCTGGTTCGATTTTTGAAGCACTTTGTGCGGCCAAGATCGCTTCGATCAGTTCTGCCTTTTTTAAGCGGTATGCGCCTTTGAGGCCAACTTTCGCCGCCATCTCTTTCAGTTCAGGAAGTTTCATCGCCGAAAGGCTCTGACTTCCCGCACCCGAGTTGTTTTCCATGCTGGTACTTAGTCCTAACTAAGAGATAGTAGAGACAACGTCAGGAAACCCACTGACGCCCTTTTTTGGTCTCGCTTGTTTACCGGACAAGCAACCGTAAATCGCATGTTTGCGATACGGTGATCTTATCAGTATCAATACCTTGAGACGCAAGCCAAAATGCCTATGCGGTTCATTTCACACAATTGTTGCGCCGAAGTCACCAATTTTTGTTGTTAATACGTTCCATCCAGAGCTTTTCGCTGATTCAGCAACGCCATTTGGAACCTCAGACAAACAAACTATTGCTGATCCGTCCCCAGATAGTGCAGCAGGAAGGTGAATATCACGAAGCCAATCAACTAATGCAACACACGCTGGTGCCACAAGTGCTAGCTGCATTTTTCTCACGTGATCTTCTGTTGCCCGGAAAAGGACTTCCCTGTCGGTTATGCCCGTCGCCATTGCCGCGCCAAGTGTTAGGGCTGCTTTTACGCCATCACGAACGCGTCCGAATCGAACCGAACTGGGCATGACTTCACGCGCATCGGTTGTGATCTCAAAGTCAGGTATGAAGAGCGTGATGTCCAAATCTGATTCGACCTGGACGTCGCCTAGTACACAACCCCCATTGAGTACTACCTCTGCACGCGCTGGCTGCGCCCCAATCGCGTCTGCAAAAGCAAGGATGTCGAAGTCCTCTGGCCTTCCAAGCATTTCTCTAGCCGCAAGCAGACCTGCAATCATGTGAGCAGTTCTTCTACCAAGACCTCGGTTAAACGGAATACCCGATTCCACTGTTATTTCAGGGCGAAAAAGGGAAGCACCATAATGTTCAAGAGCCGTAAACAAGCCTTTGGTGAAATCTTCCTCACGAACATCTGCGATGGTAGCGGTCTTGACCTCAATGGTGTCAACGATGTCAATTGCGCATGCAACGGCTTCACCCCCTGCTCCCAGCCCAAGCACCGAAGCCGGAGTCTTCACCGTCACGTGGTCAGTAGCAAGTCTCATAGATCATTCTTCTTTTCGGCTACGAAGTAACTCATCCATTTGTTCAAGCGCATTCGCCATAGTCTCGTTTGCCGCCCGATATTTGTCACGCTCAATCAACGCCGCTTCCAACTCATCCGTCAGCCGGGCAACTTCTGCCGCAAGCTCAGCCGGGTCCGCAAAATCCATGAGACGAGTCTAAGGGATTTTGATGTCTCTACGTCTGCTATACAAGTCCAGAGTGTTCACACAAAGTGATACAAAAAGAATCGCCGCTATTACCCACATTGCCCGACTTGTCGCGCTTTGGTACGATCCGCCGTCTGCTTCTAAGAAGAACACGGTAGTAACAAACGCCAGTCCTACCGCTGTTCCAATACGCTGCATCGTCTGCAACACTGCTCCTGCTACACCTGCAACTTCAGTCGGTGCGGCTTCCAAAGTCAGGGCTTGGTTCGGAGAGATTACGAGGCCAGAGCCCATGCCGGCCAGTGCCAGAACCGCGATTATCCACCAGGGCGCTGAAGACTCATCGACGAATGCTGCAATTAGTGCGATTACCGACACACTTATCACCATGATCGCTGACCCGACAACAGGCACTTTTCGTCCAAATCGGTTCACCAAGCGCCCCGACATTCCAGCAAATAACCCAGATGCGATGGCAAATGACAGCTGAGACAATCCTGACTCAAGTGGAGAGAATCCTTGCCCCTGTTGCAGATAAAGAGTGATCACCACAAAAATGGATGTGAATCCAGCGAAGTAGGAAAATCCGGTAATCACGCCAAATACGTATGACTTGGATTTGAAGAGTCTGCCATCAAGAACTACGTCGCCACCACGTCTGGTCCAAAACTTTTCCCACCACCAAAAAAGAAGCAATAAAGCAACACCAACTAAGGCCAGCCAAAACACGCCATACGACTTGGCTGTGCTTCCCTCAGATATCTCTAGGAACGGCCACATTATGCATAAAACACTTGCGCCCAAAATCAAAGTTCCCATTGGATCAAACGTCCGAAATGATGCGTGACCAGCTTTGACCTCTTGTGGCAACCATTTGTAGGCCAGAGGGATAAGCACTATTCCAATAGGAACGTTGATCAGGAATACCAGGCGCCAACCGTGTGACACACCAAACAGGTTGATTAGCAGGCCTCCCAAAAGTGGGCCTACCGCAGTCGAAACACCAATCATCATTCCGTAGGCACCGAACGCCCGCGCCCTCTCTTTACCTTGGAAAAGATCTTGAATAAGACCAAGTACCTGCGGGTTTAAAACGCCAGCAAAAAGCCCTTGAATCAGGCGTGAAATGATAAGCCAAGTACCGTTTGTTGCTACTCCACAAGAAAGTGAGCTAGCAACGAAACCTAAGACACCAATAATAAATAGGCGGCGACGTCCAAATAGGTCACCGCCGCGTCCAGACCCGACCAGTAGTAGACCAAATGTCAACGCATATCCCGCAACAATCCACTGGATTTCTGATTCGCCTGCACCTAACCCTTGCTGTATTGAGGGTAATGCCACATTAACGATTGACACATCCAGAAGGGACATGAATCCAGCCACAAGGATGACCACGAACGCACCGCGGCGACCGTGCTTCAACTGACCAATCTCTGACACTAAGTCAGTCTACGATGAAGAAATGCAAGACACCGATCGAGATTTTGAGTTTGAGAGACGTTTTTTTGTCTCCGAAATGCCCAGCGAGTTATTGGCGAACACCAGCCCAAATTTAATCGTGCAAACATATTTCTTGGCATCTGATGGTTATGGCTTACGCATTCGCCTTCAGGCGACGAATGTAGACGCGAAGCTGCCCTTAGATGCCGCTGGTAAGGAACCCATTGAACGCCTCGCAAACGACTTTGACCTTTGTATGCTCACGGCAAAAGGTCCAATGGTTGGTGGAACGCGTTATGAGGCGGAACGCGAACTTGACATTGGTATGGGCATCGAAATGTGCCTTAGGGGTGGCGTGACTTTATCCAAACGAAGGTATGGCGTGTGGCTTGACCAAGACGGTTGGGTTATTGATCAGTTTTGTGGTCCAGATGCCCCGCTAGTGATCGCGGAATGCGAACGCACAAGCCCAGTGACTGATCTAGCTATTCCAAGTTTTTGTGACATTGAAGTAACCGATGACTCCAGGTTTTCAAACGATTCTCTTGTGGTACATCCATTTGGTAATTGGGCTGACGCCTTTCGCCGCGAAATCAGTTCAAAATCGCCAGGATTCCTGGAAGATTTTGGGCAAAATGAGACGTCAGCCCATTAGCTGCTGAAGGAAAGCTACATTCTTTCTGGGGCGTCCACGCCAATGAGGGCAAGGCCATTCTTGAGAACAACCCCCACAGCATTATTCAGTTGAAGGCGCGCAACATGCCCTGCCGTAACTTCTTCATCAGCCCGAGGCGTGACGCGGCATTTCCCGTACCACTGGTGGTACGCCGCCGCGACCTCCTCAAGATAACGCGCCACTCTGTGAGGTTCGCGGGTAAGCGCTGCCTGTGACACCACAGACGGGAACCTAGCCAATGTAGCAAGCAGCTCCTCGTCAGCATCTTGATCCAGCATCGACGCATCATAGGCTGGGTCATCTGCCACACCGTGTTCGGCCGCGTTTCGCGCAACTGACCGGGTTCTAGCAAAGGCATATTGCACGTAAAAAACTGGATTGTCGTTTGTATGGCTTGATAAGACATCCAGGTCAATATCTAGATCTGAATCTAGGGACTGGCGCACAAGAGCATACCGAGCCGCATCTGTACCTACGATTCCAACCAAATCTTCAAGTGTGACAACTGTCCCTGCACGTTTGGACATGCGAACCGGTTCCCCATTTTTGATCAAGTTCACCATTTGGCCAATCAGTAGTTGCAGGTTCACATACGGCTTATCACCAAACGCTGCGCACATGGCCATCATTCGCCCCACATAACCGTGGTGATCTGCGCCAAGAAGAATCAAGACTTTGTCTGCACCGCGGTTACGTTTGTCCAAGTAGTAAGCAACGTCTCCTGAGAAGTACGCGGCGTCTCCGTTTGACTTGATCAAAACTCGATCTTTGTCATCACCAAAATCGGTGGAGCGAAGCCAAGTGGCACCCTCAGACTCGAAAATCACGCCTCGGAAGCGAAGTATGTCTATCGCTTTGTCGACTGCGCCAGATTCGTGAAGGCTGTTTTCGTGAAAGTACACGTCAAAGTCTGCACGGAAATCATGCAACTCTTTCTTCACCTCTGCAAACATCAAGCTAACACCCCGGGATCGGAATGCTTCTAATGCCTCATCGCGGGGCAACTGAGCAGGATCTGGGTCCCCATCTTCCATTGCATCAGCACGAACTTGCTCAGCAATCTCACCAATGTAGTCGCCGCCATAGCCGTCTTCAGGGGCCTCTTCCCCACGTGCACTTGCTAGAAGAGATTCAGCGAAGCGGTCAATCTGACGTCCGTGATCGTTGAAATAGTATTCGCGCACAACGTCAGCGCCTTGAGAACTCATCAGCCGCGCCAATGAATCGCCAACAGCCGCCCACCGCGCACCACCCAAATGGACTGGGCCAGTGGGATTAGCTGACACATATTCAAGGTTAATCACTTCACCAGTCATCGAATCCCCGCGCCCATACGCTGCTCCTGTCTCAAGGATTGATCTGGCTAGTTCACCTGCCGACGCCGCAGAAAGTGAGATGTTCAAAAACCCTGGACCTGCGATTTCTACGTTTTCAATGTCCGGATGCTTTAGCAGATGGTTAGAAATTATTGCAGCGAGGTCACGAGGCGGCATTTTTGCGCTTTTTGCCGTTTGCATTGCGACATTTGTCGCCCAATCCCCGTGCTCACGATTGCGAGGACGCTCGACTTTCACCTGCTCAGGCACCTTTTCGACGTCTAAGGAGATTTCTCCATCTTCAGAGGATTTGATCAGGATCGAGCGGATGACATCAGCTAATTCTTCAGGAGTCACGGAGTTAATCACTTTCGATTTACGCGGAACGAACAAAACATTATTTGTGGCACTGTCCTATAGTGCAGACATACGGAAGGTACCGTCCACTGGCGTTAGGGGCTAAACCCCTGCGCATAGGAGCACAACAACATGAAGAAAACTGTACTCGTTGGAAGCCTAATCCTAGCTACTTTGGGACTCTCTGCTTGTTCTGGAACTGGGCAAGACACAGAAGCAGGGCAGTCAGCGCAAGATGGTATTGGCGCAACTTATGCGGTCGTAACACATTCTGGTCAGGGAGATGCATACTGGGATCGGGTGAAGTCCGGCGCTGAGAAGGCGGGTGAGGATTATGGGGCTACCGTCACATACGCGTCTGATCCAGACCCGGCTAAACAGTCACAACTTATTGATAATGCTGTTGCCCAAAATGTTGATGGCATTGTGGTGTCTATGGCTAATCCAGATGGTTTGCAGGCCTCTGTTGAAAAAGCGGTTGCCGCTGGAGTTCCTGTTGTCACAATAAACTCAGGCATGGAGCGATCAAAAGAATTTGGTGCATTTACTCACATTGGTCAGTCTGAGACTGTTGCGGGTGAGGCTGCCGGAGAAGAAATGAACGGTTCTGAGTTCAAGAAGGCGTTATGTGTCATTCATGAGGCTGGCAATGTTGGACACGAAGAACGCTGCCGCGCAGCAGCAAGTGTGTTTGATGGCACCATGGAGAACCTCCAGGTAGATGGCACTAACGATGCTGAGGTCAAGTCGACTATTAAGTCCAAGCTTCAAGCAGATCCTTCTATCGACTCTATTCTTACGATGGGAGCACAGTTCTCCTTGGACGCAGTTGGGGCTGTTGAAGAGACCGACTCAGAAGCGTCGGTAATGACTTTTGACCTAACTGAAGATGTTATTTCGGGAATACAGTCGGGCTCCATTT
>DAIOFF010000100.1:0-9494 GCA_036745855.1 Scrofimicrobium sp.
CTACAGCTTTGGGTTGCTAAAACCTGGACTGCAGTAATCTGGGTCGCCAAAAAGCGCAGAAAATCAGCTAAAATTCTGCGCTTTTTGGCAACCCAGAAGGAAAAGCTACGCCTACTTCTTTAGTGGCTTCATGGGCTCCCAACTCGAATCCCCATAGATTTTGCGGGCAGCACGCACACCCCGCCAAAGGGCTTTCATACTTGACTTCCAAGTCTTGTCAACCGTGGCAATCCTGATGGTCTCTTTGGCCAGTGTAAGTACAGTTCCAACCCCAAATAAGAAGCGGTTGTAATCCCCATGCAAAGCAAAATAGCGTGCCATGTAGCCGCGGTTGCGCATGATATGGAAACGAACCATATCTGATGTGCTATTGAGCCGACGGATTCTCATGTCCAAATGTTTCAGCGCCCGAGTTCTGCGCATCACAAAATCATCGACAACTGCACAGTCTGTGACCTTGGACGCCAAATACCCATAAACAGTGTCGTCCCAGTAAATGAAGAATCGTGGATCTGGAAGCCCAATCTGTTCAGGAATCGACCTGTGGAACATTCCGCCTTCAAAACACATTGTGTTCATTGGAAGGTAACCAGCGGTTCCGAAGTTTTCCTTGGCAATTGGGTTTGGAATGCCAAAGCGGGTGTTGAAATGATATTGCCAGTAAAAAGGAACACCATCAAAATTGTATCTGCGGCCTTGGACGACTTTGAACTGTTTGGTCCAAGGGTAAAGTTTGACTAAAGCATCAGGTTCAACAGCGACATCGTCGTCCATGAGCCAAATCCAATCGGCACCCGTGTCATATGCAAGTTTTGTGCCAACCGAAAATCCGCCTGCACCGCCGGTATTTTCTTCTTGTAGGGAATAAATCAGGCGGTCTTCCCCAAACCGATTCTTCCCAAGGGCTTCGCGGAATCCTTCCACGACCTCGCCAGTATTATCCCCAGAAGCGTTGTCCACAATAATGACGTGTTCAGGGCGCGGTTCCATGTCCACGATCGATTGCAAAAGCAAACTGAGTAACTCGGGGCGTCGGAATGTGACTGCCGCGATTGCGACTGGGAATTGAGCAGGGTCTGTGAGCCGTTCAGCAGGGAAAGTTGCCATTTAGTTATCATACGCGACACCGTCGTGATATTACTGATCGCGTGTAGCGGGTACACTTGGCGGCGTGAATGACACTTATGACTTGGTTGTTGTCGGTTCTGGACTTTTTGGGCTCACTGTTGCTGAGCATGCGGCCCGGAAGTGGGATTTGAGAGTCGCTATTGTTGAGAAACGCCCGCATATCGGCGGTAATGCTTATTCGGAGACTGACCCTGACACGGGTATTGAAGTCCACAAATATGGTGCGCACCTCTTCCACACCAGCAATGAACGCGTGTGGAAATATGTAAACCAGTTCACTGAATTCACGGACTATGTCCACACGGTTTATACGACAGTGAATGATGTCGTATATCCGATGCCTGTGAACTTGGGTACTATTAACCAGTTTTTTCAAGCGTCTATGACCCCGGATGAGGCGCGGGCGTTGGTGGCTGAACAGTCTAGTGAGGTCCGCCCAGAGGACGCTGAGAATGATTTTGAGACCAAAGGCGTGTCTTTAGTGGGGCGTCCTTTGTTCGAGGCGTTCTTCAAGAACTACACGGCGAAGCAGTGGCAGACTGACCCTAAAGAGCTTTCGGCTTCGATTATTTCGCGTCTTCCTGTTCGTTTTACGTATAACAATCGGTATTTCAATGATAAGTATGAGGGCCTGCCGAAGGACGGCTACACGGCTTTCCTTAAACGAATGGTTGAAAATCCTCTGATTGACGTATTTTTGGAGTCTGATTTCTTTGATCCTGAAAACCCGCTTGGCAAAGATGCTGTTGTGGGGAAGATTCCAGTTGTTTATACGGGACCAGTTGATCGTTATTTTGATTATTCAGAGGGCGATCTTTCTTGGCGCACTGTCGATTTTGAACGTGAAGTTGTAGATACTGGGGATTTCCAGGGGACTTCTGTTATGAACTACGGTGATTTGGAAGTGCCATTTACTCGGATCATTGAGTTCCGTCATTTCAATCCAGAGCGTGATTATCAAAATGAGAAGACTGTTATCTTCAAAGAGTTCTCTCGGTTTGCCAGTCACGATGATGAGCCGTATTATCCCGTGAATACGCCAACTGATAGGGAGCGCTTACTTGCGTATAGGGAAGCAGCAAAGAAGGAACAGAATGTGTTCTTTGGGGGGCGCCTTGGCACATACCAGTACTTGGATATGCATATGGCGATAGCTTCTGCGATGCGCATGGTGGATGCAGAGTTGACTGATCTTTTCGAGGCGGGTGCCGGTGCAAACCGATGAATATGATGTTCCTGGACGCTCTAAGGGCATCTGGGAAGTAGCCCGGCGGGGTTATCTGGAGTCTTTGCTGGTACATAAGGAACTTCGGGTTCGGTATCGTGGCTCGATTCTTGGGATGCTTTGGTCGTATGCGAAACCTTTGACGCAGTTCTTGGTGTTCTACATTGCTATTGGCATTTTCATGCAAATGGAACGCAATATTGATCATTTCGTTGTGTACATGTTCGCGGGCGTTGTTTTGATTAATTTTTTCTCTGAGGCGTTCTCGAATGCAACACGGTCTGTTGTTGCTAACGCGGCCTTGGTGAAGAAGATCTATTTGCCGCGGCAAATGTTTCCAGTTTCTTCACTGTGGGTGGCGCTTGTTCATTTTGGGCCGCAGTTGTTGGTTTTGCTGCTTGGCGCTTTGATCTTTGGGTGGCGGCCTTCATGGACTGGAATCGGCGCTATTTTGTTGGGCGTTTTGATTGTCACGGTGTTTTCGCTTGGGCTTGGACTTTTGTTTGCGTCAGCAAACGTTTTTTTCCGGGACGCTGAGAACTTTGTTGACTTGATTTTGATGATGGCAACTTGGATTTCACCGGTTCTTTATGGCTGGACGATGGTCTATAAGGCTCTTTATGACAATGGGGTGCTTTGGATTTGGTATATCTATCAGCTGAATCCGATGTCGGTTGCTGTTGAACTGTTGCACTTTGGTTTTTGGGAGCCGACGCTTGCGCCTGGCGTTGTGGAAGTGCAGTCTATTGCGCAGTGGGGAAATTACACGCCAGCTGAGATCGCTGAAATGGGTCCAGCTCAGGCGGGTTCGCTGCCTCCGGACATGTGGATGTGGATTGCGATTGCCTTTGTGGTTTCGTTTGGTTTGCTTTTCGTTGGGGACGCGGTGTTCCGCCGCGCAGAGCGTAGATTCGCGCAGGAGCTTTAATGACTCAAAATGCTATTGCGGTTGAGAACGTCGTTAAAGAGTTCAGACTTAAACGTACGCATTCCATGAAAGAGGCCCTTGTTTGGACGCTGACAGGGCGTCGTGGGGATATTTCTGATCAGTTTAGGGCGCTAGATCATGTGTCTTTCACTGTTGAGCCGGGTGAATCTGTGGCGTTGATTGGTCATAATGGTTCAGGTAAGTCCACAATGCTGAAACTGATTTCTGGTGTGATGACGCCTGATGAAGGTTTTATTGGTACGAAGGGGACTCTGGCGGGGCTCATTGAGGTGGGCGCTGGTTTCCACCCTGATCTCACTGGGCGTGAGAACGTTTATCTGAATGCGGCAATCTTGGGGATGGAAAAGAAAGAGATTGATGATGTTTTTGATGACATCGTTGATTTTTCAGAGATCCATGAGTTCATTGACCAAGAAGTGAAGTTTTATAGCTCAGGCATGTTTTTGCGTTTAGCTTTTGCGGTAGCTGTTTATACGGATCCGGATATTTTCCTTGTGGATGAGATTTTGGCTGTGGGGGATGAGCCATTCCAGAAGAAGTGTCTTGCGCGTATTCGTGATTTGCAGCAGCAAAATAAGTCACTAGTGATTGTCAGCCATGATTTGGATATGATTTCTGATCTGTGTGACCGCGGGGTTGTTTTGGACCATGGCAAGGTCATGTATGACGGGGATGCGAAACATGCTGTGGAAGTACTTCGGGGTCTTTGATTGCTGTAGTTTTTGGTGTCAGGAAACTTGCCGCGAAGGCGTGAGGAAGCTAGGCAGTTAGTCCTTCTTGGTTTTTGATCGAGCGCAGGCTTTCTTCACTGATGTTGTCGGTGTCGATTGCTACGACGCTGCCGCCGCGCAAGATCTGTTTCAGTATTGCCTCAAAAGTGCAGAGCGCAGAAGCAGTGTTTCCTTCAATTAGGACGCGGCCAGTGGCGGGGGGAGACGAAGGTAGTACCCCGAGAGGACCTTGAAGTAGCTGGTCAGGCTGGGCAATGACGTCGGCTGCGCCGTCAAGGACACCGTAGGGAAGTGTGCCTGGCCAGTTGAATGCCAGAGATTCTACGGGGGAGGCCACGGTTATTTCTGGTACGAATGGTGCCAAGCGTTGCAGGTCTTCTTCGGGCTGATTAGTCACCAGTAGGTCAGGGGTTTGGGAAAGAGTCAAGCCACGAAATTGCGCGCATGTGTACCAGGGCAATGCGCGCCACGTCAGAGGCATCTTGAGTGCGAAGGTCACCAAACCAAAGGGCGTTTCAGCTTCAAGCAAATTTTCTGTTTTCGCGAGCCATCGCGCTAGCACGGGACCTGAGAGTTCTATTCGATCAATCCCATACCAAGTGATGACCGGTTTAGGGAAGTCAGTCAGTCGATTAATAAGTTCTTTGAGCGTTACGTTTGTCACGAAATATCTTCCGGTAATGGGCAGGCCAACAAGTATAGGACTTATACCGATTGGTCGGAATAATTGTCCCGGCGTGTCGGGAGGATTTTTTCGTTTCCGTTTGACGAATCTGAATTACATGTATGTAATTAGACCTACGTCGCCAGGTGGGTGATGTTTGGGAACGTGAAGGCAAGAGGGAATTGTTATGTGGAATATTTTCGGCGAGGGGCCAATTGCCTGGAGTGAGGAACCTGCCGATAATTTCCAGGATGGCCCTCTGGCGTGGCAGCAACAGGCACTTTGTGCGCAGACCGACCCAGAGGCGTTCTTCCCGGAAAAAGGCGGGTCTAGCCGCGAAGCTAAGTCTGTGTGTGCTAAATGTGACGTGCGGGCCGAATGTCTAGAGTACGCCCTGGAAAATGATGAGCGTTTTGGGATTTGGGGAGGCTTGTCTGAAAGGGAAAGGCGCCCCTTCCGGCCTTCGGCAAGTTGATGCTTGATGATAGCGGGCCAAGTGTGCTCGCCGTCCTCGTAACGCACGGGGTGTCATCAGAGTTACTTGAGACTATAGATGCAATTGCTGGGGCCGAGTTAGCGCCGGACTCATTGGTTGTTGCTGGTGTCGGTATTGGAAACCAGGGACCGCAGGTTGCCCGAAAAGTTCGGGAAGTATTTGATGATCGCGGTTGGGTTGTGGAAATACCGCAGGCTAAGAACTTTGGAAGCGCAGTTCGTCAGGCGTTAACTAGTGACTCTGTCACTGCAGTTCCAGAGTACTTGTGGCTGTTGCATGATGACGCGAAGCCGCATAAACGCGCTTTAGGTGAGTTGCTTGAGCAAATGGATCGCGGCGGTAGCGTGGCTGCCGTGGGACCTAAGCAGGTAGCTTGGGGGGACAAAGACAAAGTTCTGGAAGTCGGAATTGAAGCGACCAGGGGTGGACGCCGTTTACCCCTGGCTGCCAAAAATGAAATTGACCAGGGGCAATATGACGATAGAACCGATGTCTTGGCCGTTGGGTCGGCGGGATTATTGGTTCGTGGGGATGTTTGGGAAAAGACACGCGGGTTTGACCCACACCTTGGTCCTTATGGCGACGGGTTGGAGTATGGGCGAAGGCTGAGGCGCGCTGGTTACCGTGTCATGGTGGCACCGCGCGCGATTATTGAGCATAAGAAGAACTCCTTTGTTTCTGAGGCTTATTCGGATATTCGCGAGGCGCAACTGTATAACTGGCTACTGACTGTGCCATTCATTGCTTTAGTGTTCTTGGTGCCGGCGTTAGCATTTTGGTCAGCTTTGCGCTTTCTTGGACGTTTGGTGACACGCAGTCCTAGATTGGCGGGGGCCGAAACGTTGGCGTACATGAAGTTGTTGGGGGCGCTTCCAAGTCTTGGCAGAGGACGCAGACGTTTGAAGCGTCAGGCAAGCATTCCTGCATCTGCCCTAGCCCCTCTTGAATCAACTGGTAAAGATCTTCGCAGGCGGCGGCGTTCTATACGAAAAGCTGAGAAGGATTTGCCAGAGCGCCGACCAGATTTGGGCGTATTAGGTGAGAGCGCCAGAGTGCGGCACTTAAGATCTGTGTGGGGGACGTTTGCCGCGTTGCTGGTTTTGGTGGTCGCAGCGTCGGTGATCTTGTGGTCCTCTTATTATGTGGGGCTAAGGGGTGGCAACTGGGGGAATTTACCGTCCGAATGGAACATACTTTGGGATCAAGCGTGGTCGCTTTGGACATATTCTGGGAATGGAAGCGCTGGTCCAGGAAATCCACTTCTTCCACTTCTGGCAGTTATTAGTGCTCCGTTTGCGCTTTTTGGGATGAGTCCTCAGGCATTTGCTGTGATTCTGCTGATAAGCGCATTGCCTTTGGCATTTATCGGTGCGTGGATAGGGGCATCAGTTCTCACGAGGTCTATTGCAGTTAGGGCTGGGGTGTCGCTCTTGTGGATTGGTTTACCACCATTCACGATGGCGCTTGTTTCTGGTTCCTTGGGGCAAGTCCTGACATGGGTAGTGATGCCGTTAGTGTTTGCTTGCCTGTGGCGAATGGGCAGAGGTGGCCCCATTTTCCAAGTCCAGGGTTTAGATCTTTTTGTTAGATCAAGTCCGGCGGACCCAGTCGTTTATGCGGGACTTGGCGGCCTAGCGATGATTGTCCTGGCGTCAGGGGCTCCAGGAATGGTGTTCTTCGGGGCATTGGTTTCTTATTTGGTGGCTTTTTTGCCGAGGCATGATGGTCCATTTTGGAAGAGGCTTTTATCAGCGACTGCGGTTTGGGTCCCTGCCGCTATCTGGGTTCTGCCTTCCTTCAGTCTGCCGCTCAAGTGGTGGTTCAATCCGACCGCAGACATCATTTCGATGCCGACAAACATCTTTGTCCGCATTTTCGGGTTGATTGCGCTTGGTGCCTTGGCAATCTGGGGGCTTGGTAGTGTCATCGTAACTTCAAACTCACGTGCCAAATCACCTTGGATTGTGCGCGTTTCTGTCCTGGTAGCAACAACGGCTTTTGGGGTAGGAGTCTTCCTTGCTGATCAGCGCTTTCCAGCTGTGTCTTTGTGGGCAGTTGTATGCTTCAGCTTGGTGGTGGCTGGCATTGCAGCTACAAAACCTGCGACTGCACTTCCACGTGCTGTACGCGGTGATGGTGCAAAGCGTGTTTGGCTGGGGACACTGGTTGGGATTGCTGGAGGCTTAGGGGTAAGCGCGGCATTCGTAGCGATTTTCATGCAGCCAGTGCTTTTGCCCGAGTCATCGCCGATTATTCCGAAGGTGGCGCAAGAAGCTCAAAATGGCAACCGGCAGGCGCGGCTCTTGGTGGTAAGCACGAAAGAATCTGGTGTAGAGGCGGCTCTTTGGCGCGGAGTCGGCAAGCAACAGGTAGACCTGGGCATTGGAGGGCGAAAGAGTTCCGCTGGGGACTTGGATCTTGCACAGGCGATTGCGTCTTTGGCAGTGCAGCCCTCTGATGATGCGGCTTCCTTACTGGCAGAACATGCAATTGAGCTTATTTTGGTCCCTGAGGCAGATCTGAACAACCAGCTTCGTGAGCATCTTGATACGTCTGGGGGTTTACAGCGCATTGGGACAACTGAGGCCGGCACCATGTGGCGGGTGCGTCCGCAAGAGGCTCTGCCAGCGCGCGTGACTCTTGGAACCAACGCAGTGCCGTCAGATCGTGGTTGGATCGACACGCAAGTATCAGGCGATAAAGAGACCCTCTATTTGGCAGAATCGCAGGATGATGGGTGGATAGGCTGGTTTGACGGACAGCTGTTGACCTCCGCTGAAGCCGGGTGGCGTCAAGCGTTCGAGTTTCCTGGGGGTGAGGGACGGCTGCAGATCCAATATCGTCCTTACTCTACTGATGCGTGGGGTTTGGCTTGCGGAATCGGGATAGGTCTTCTTGTCTTGATGGCGATCCCTTGGCGGCCTCGCAAAGCACAATGGGATGTCCCAGAAATTGTAGGTTCTGATTCTTCTGAAGAAGGTAGTGTTGCTGGGGCTGTGGGACAGGAAGGCGAGTGATGGTGGCTAAGCGAACTGTTCTTCGTGCCTTGTCGGGAATCGCGGTGGTGGGCGCGTTTGCTGGGGTAGTCGCAGCAGACATGCTGCTAATGCCCAGTGAAGCGCAGCAATCCCTTGAATCACGTACTTTTGAAACTGAGGTAGTAAATGGCTCAGACATTTTGGTCTGTGGTCCCGGATTCGTTGACCCTGAGAATATAAATGCTGGCGGGAAACCTGCGGAACTGGTTGGTTCAACGGGCGTTGATCTTGCAGGGGGCGGCGCGGTAGCGCCAGCCAGTCGACAACCTGTCGTATCAGTGGCAGATGCCCCAGATGGTCTTTTTGTAGAGGAATGCGCGCCCCCTCTTACGTCTTCAGTGGTAGTTAGTGGTGTGGCTGCGAAACAAGAAGACACGGTTTTGATCATCGCAAATCCGGGTTCGAAGCCTGTTCAAGTGAAGATTTCGGGGATTGGACAAACTGGACTTCTTGAGGGGCCAGGTTCTTCTTTGACAATCCCGGCTGCAACCACGCAGTCATGGCTTACCCCATCTTGGTTTCCTGATGAGGAAATGCTTGGGGTGCAGATTGAGGCGGGTGGCGCTGGTGTAGCTGCATGGCTTCAAGGTACGGGGTTTGAAGGAGAGCTTTCGAACGGTTCTAGTCGGGTGCGCGCTGAGGCTGCCGCAACGGAACTCGTTTTCCCACTTGTTGACGAATCGACGTCAGTGCCAACACTGCGACTGGCGAACCCTGGGGATACTGATGCGGTGGCGACGGTAGCGGTGACTGGTAAGAAGGGCCTTGAGGTCTTGAAAGGCGCTGAAGCTGTGAAGGTGCCAGCTAGGACGTCTGCAGAGATAACTTTGGCTGGGGTTGGGAAAGCGCCCACAGGCGTGGTCGTCTCATCTGACCAGCCTTTAGGAGCTAGCGTTTCTAACTGGATAAAAGGCGAAGAAGATCCTGCCTTGAAAGAACCCGTTTACAGTCGAGTTTTCATGGGGCCAGCAGTGTCAGTTGAAGAACCGAGGCTGCCTAAGGAAGAGGACATCTCTAAAGCCTTGGAAAATGACGATTTCACTAAATCCGATTTTGCCTCGGGAAAAGTAGAAACTGATTCTGGAGTATACAATGCGCTTCGTGTTACGGTCGCATCTAAAACTGGAAACAGAATAGCGGTTTTGAATATCGGTGGATTAGCAAACACTAAACAAACTGAGACGGTTACAATCAGTAGTTCGTCGCCATTTTAAGAACGCTCCTGTGGATTAAAAGAAATGTGTTAATGCCTCAATAATAGTG
>DAIOFF010000101.1:0-9340 GCA_036745855.1 Scrofimicrobium sp.
GTGCCCGCAGTGAGGAATAAATAAATACGACTATGTAAACCAGTGTTTGGGGGTTTTTCACGAGGCGGCTCAGCCACGACGCGCGCCGCGTCGGCACCGATAGGTCATCGAATCGGTCAACTATAGGCTGTGGCACCCGAACGGTGTCCATGCCTTGAAAGTCCTTGGCGCAGTCGGGTGTGGCGTCCAGTTTTGCACGCAACAAGTTGGGTGGATGAATTCCGATTGCCCCGCCGCCCAAATCCCTGTAAGACTTTTCAAATGTTTCGTCTAGTTTTTTTCCGTCTGCTTTGTCGATGACCCATAAGCGCACCCCAGCTTCACAGTCACGTTGAAGCAACACATTGTCTCTCAGCTGGGCAGGTGTCACGACCCGCGCAGTTTGTGGCGTTAGTTCACTGAGTTTTTGCACATGTGCCACTTGACGAACCTTTACCGGATCCATCCCGCTTTCCATCACTGCGCGTTCCCTGGCAAACTTCCCTGGCATGGGGATTAAGGTTCCCAGATAATTACGCAATTTGGACTCAGGCACGATCGTCATGCTACCTGAATCTTTACCCGGTAAATCAGTGTGACGAATCACTTTTTAGATAAAGTGCTCTTCACGAGAAGCTAAACACTATTTGGAACACTTATCTAACTGGCAAATCCACATTTGGACAACTTTGCAGAACCTCCGCCATGGCCTGTCGCTCTGCATCCGTGACACTAAGCTCCCACTTAGATTTCACCGCTATTTGGCGTGCAACATAATCGCACTCTGCGTCAGCTTTTGGCGGCAACCATTCATCCGCGCTTTTTGCTAGTTTTTCCTGATTTGCAGCCCCATCAACTGCCAAAAGGTTTAGTGGATCATTTGCAAAATCTTCGCGCTCTAAAATATCCCACTCCCACGCCCCAGATGCCCAAGCGTTAGCAAGCGCAACAACGTGATCTATTTGGACCTCGGCAGAAGTATCTTTTCCATGTCGAAACTGAATATCAGCGCCTGTATATGGATCATTTAGAACACCAGTATCAACGACGCACCCATTCGGTTTTGTTTTCACATTTTGAAGGTCGCGCGCCAAAATCTCATTTCTGGTGTTGCATCCGTCATCGTCAAGATCCGCCCAGCCATCCCCAAACTGTTTGCGATCATAGGATGGCACTTTTGCCCCACTGGGCGCTGGAAGCTCAACCAGAGTTTGCAGCGCGACGCTATTTGGATTTTCCGCCAAGGCCTCTTCAGCACTCTTTTCAAAAATGATTCCGTAAATACCGCTGCCCAGCATGTATAGCCCGAATATGCCTGCCAGTATCATCAAAACGTTGCGTGGCAGCTTGGGAAGGTCTTGAGCCTTGGGCTTATGCGTCATGGGAATATTCTGACCCGAATATTGCCTCAGCGTCTGTCACGCTTACGTTTCCAACGGCTTTCGAGACGGGTCGCACATTCAGCTCCGGCGTACCAAATGAACGAATTAGCTCATCTACCTGGCCTTTTTCGGTTATGTCATTGGCAAGCCATGCGTCCCACGATTCGCGGGGAACGAACAGCGGCATTCTGGAATGGATATGTCCAAGGGCGTCAGTTGCAGCGCGCGTTACAATCGCCGCCGTCGAAAAGGGCGCTGACTCATCGCCATCCGTGACCTCGTAAATCCCTGCCATCGCCAACACGGGATCCCCGGAGCGCGACAAGAAATACGGCTGCCCCTTTTCCCACTCAAAGTACCCATTAGCAGGCAGAAGGCAGCGCCTACGTTTTGCTGCAGCGCGAAATGATGGTTTTTCTGTCAAGGTTTCAGCGCGGGCATTTATCAGCGGCTTAAATCCCGGTTTTGCCCAGGATGGCACCAGCCCCCACTGCTGCAATGTCAAAATTCGGCGAGGATTTTCAACGACCGCACGAATCATCTGTGAAGGAGCTTGGTTGTAACTTGCCGGATGCCCACCCTCAGTGAAATCGACATCAAACAATGATGCCAACACCTCGTCATCCGCAAAAAGTGAAAATCTGCCGCACATGGAACTGATTGTTTCACGAGGTCGTCTTGCCTGCAGCCCCACCAAACTCGCCTTCGTCGCCATCAGTGTCCCCCGAGTCAAGGGCGATTTCGGGATTGACTTTTCCTGACCTCGACAACAAAATTTTCAGTTGCGCTGGGGTGAATGACAAACTCCAATCACTGTGAACTGGTAGCTGCCAGTGACGCCAATGCGCCAAAACCGTGAATGCAGAACCCACAATGGTTGCCGCAATCATTCCCCACATGGGGTGGCCAAGGTTGAACATAATGGCCATGACACCTGCAGAAACAAATGCTGGCGTGGCATAAAGATAGTTTCCCCCAAAAACGGTTGGCACATTTCCGGCGGAAACATCCCGAATCATCCCCCCACCGACCGCTGTCGTAATACCAAGCATCAAAGCTGCCATGACACTGAATCCTGCTGTTAGTGTCTTCATCGCCCCCGTTGCCGCCCAACATCCCAAAACGATGCCGTCCATCATGATGAGCGCAACCCGCCAGAACCGATGGTCGAGCCGCCATAGAAATGCAATTCCGGCTCCCACAAGGGCAGTTCCGATATAAAACGGATCGGTGAGGGCAATAGGCGGATCGCCCATCAGCATCAGATCCCGAATGATTCCGCCGCCCATCGCTGACATTATTGCAAGGACAATAAATCCAACTGCATCAAAGCGTTTCTCGCGCGCTAACTTACCGCCAAGGATTCCATTGAGTCCCACCCCAGTTAAATCTATTACCCGAAAAACAATGTCAAGAGTTTCCCCCTCCACGCGAATCTCCTCTACGCAGTTGCAACCCCGAAAACTGTGCCCAACCCATATGTTGTGGCAGCTGCCGCATATCCTATTAGAAGCTGCCGGATTGCGCCTTTCCACGCGGGTTTGCCTGATAGTAAACCGACAAGGCCTCCGGTGATTAAAAGAACCACCCCGACAATCCCAGAACTCACAAGGATAGCGACAAAGTTTTCAAGTCCGAAAATGAATGGAATAAGCGGAACCAATGCGCCCACCGCGAAGAATACAAATGACGATAATCCTGCCTTAAGTGGCGTTCCAATAGCCTCATTTCCATCCGGCGCACTACCAGAAAATGCGGAACGTAACGGTATTGATCCTGACGAGGTCTTGGTGGGTTTCCCAAGCGTCTTGAAGATTTCCTGCGCATGTTCTTCCGCTTTTTCTGGCGTCTCACCGCGCGCCCGAAAAAGAAGCGCTAGTTCGTTGGCATTTACATCCAGTGCAGGCACGGATCTATGCGCTTTTGGATCTGGATTAGACGCATCTAGTAGTTCACGCTGAGAGGACACACTGATCCATTCGCCAGCGGCCATCGACAGTGCCCCAGCAAGTAGGCCCGCAAAACCCGTGGTCAAAACTAAGCCGTTTTCCATTCCTGCAGCTGCCACGCCAAGGATGAGAGCAAGATTAGAGATCAATCCGTCATTTGCCCCAAAGATTGCGGCACGGAATGATCCCGCCATTTGGTTTCTTGATTCTGCTGCAAGGGAACGAACGACCTCTTCATGAATATGCTCATCAGCTGCCATTTGGCGTGGGGCGTCTTCATCTTTGTCGTAAGCCGTGCGTTGCTCAGAACGCTGGGCAAGCGCCAACACGAACACTGTGCCGAATAATCGTGCAAGCATCGGCAACAGGCGCGCTTGAAGTCTAGGTTTGGGTGCCGGTTCGGCGCGGTCGCCAAGAAGGTCCAGCCAATGTTGCTCATGTCGTTGCTCAGCCGCAGCCAGGCCGAGCATGATTTCCCGCTGCTGCCCTGTCCGACGCTCAGCCAGGTTGTGATAGGTTTGGGCTTCGATTCTTTCGTCGGCTAAGTACCGGCGCCATTTACGAATCTGCGCCTTAGTTGGCTTCGTCACGACGCCGCGTCGATTTCCTCGATAACAACAATCTCTGCCCCGCGGGTCCCGAACACTTTTTCTTTAACTCCAACGGCTACGGCATCAGAAATCTCATTTCCTTTTGCCCGAATAACATCGGCAGTCTTTTCGGCGGCAGCATCAATGGGCCGCGCAATCAGGGGCATGTCTCTGACCCTGCGTCCAAGCAACTTGATCTGTTCGTAGCGTTCGATGCCCGCGCGCGACCCCAAAATGTAGCCGAGTGTTAGGCCAACAATGAATGTAATCTTCTTTGTCATTTCTTTCCCTTGGCTTGTTTTGGGTAGATCGAAGAAATAGTTTCTACCACTTTTTTCCCGTCTACTTCTACTTTGGTCGTTTGTGCTAGTGCCCGCGGGTATCCTTCTCCATCACAAATGATCATGAGGTCACCAAAAGCGGGTATAAGTTCAGGATCTTCCATTTCTTCAGTAAGCTCTGTGAGCTCACCTTCCGCGACTTGCAAGGCCAGCTGGGTTGCTTGTTCTGCCCCGTTCGCCAACTGCACTGCTGGCGGTTGGATGCTAGCTAGCCTTGGCGGGCCAAGGAATGGCTCTATCCGTGCCCAGCTGACGTTCTTTCGCGCCACGTTCCAAAACGCGGCGACGGCTTCTGTATTTGGCTCTATTAAACCCACGCTTCCCATCATGCCAGAGCCTGCCTGCACTGCGCGATTTCGAGGATGTGCGAAGAACAGAGTTCGTGAAATGTGGAAATTTCCACGTCAAAGTTCACTTGTCGGACCTCTGGGGTACCGTGGTGGTGTGAGCGAGGTTCAAATTGTTACGCCTAGAGGCATCCGACTATCAGGGACGTTTGTTGTACCTGTTGACAGTACAGATGCGGCGGTAATCTTTTCTCATTCTGTTTTTGATGATCGAATGTCTGGATTGCATTTCAAACGCCTTGCTTCCATCTACAGGTCAATGGGTTACGCAACCGTCAAGTTCGACTATTCGGGTCATGGCCTGTCAGATGATGACGTGGTGACATTTTCGAATCAGGCTGAGGATCTGCGGGCAGTGTCTGGTTGGTTGGCTGACCAGGGTTTCCGCAGGCAACTAATACATGGCCATTCATTTGGGACTCTTGCCCCCATGAAGGCAGCCCCATCACCAGTAAAGACAATGATCCTTTCGGCCCCTATAACGGGCCCGCTCGATTATGATTGGGAGGATGTTTTTTCTGTGTCCCAACTTGATGAGTTAGAAATGAAGGGATTTACCACGATCAGTGATGATTCTCCAGGTCCTCGAGCGGAGTTTTTAGTGAGCCGTGATTCTTTGGCACAACTGTCACTGAATGACCCGAAGAAACTACTGGGACATCTTGAGGTGCCTGTTTTACTCATTCATGATGCGGATGACATTCGCCGCGGACTTACTGAGTTGACTATGGAAGCTTCTTCATTGCTCCCTGAGGGTTCCCATGTAGAGACCGTTGAGGATGCCAGCTTTGGGCAGGGTAACAATTTGGAGAAGCTTTCTGATTTGTCTGGTTCGTGGGCTAGAGCTCACGTGCCTGTCCGGCCGTGATCAGTGACAAGAAATGATGCGGGTCTCACTGTGAAGTCTAGTTTTTCCTCTGGCCAGATTGCGGCAAGGGCTGCGGCGCTGCCGGTTGTCACTTACCCTGATTTGCCCGTTTCTGAGCACCGTGATGAGATTGCCGAGGCCATTCAAAGTCATCAGGTCATTGTGGTTGCGGGTGAAACTGGATCTGGGAAGACGACGCAGATCCCGAAGATTTGCCTTAGTTTGGGTCGCGGCGTCGCGGGGATGATTGGGCATACGCAACCGCGCCGCATCGCGGCTCGCTCTGTTGCAGAGCGAATAGCTGATGAGCTTGGTCAAACGATTGGGAAGCATCCAGGTCAAGTTGTTGGTTATCAGGTCCGGTTTACGGATGAGGTCGGGCCGACAACACTGGTTAAGCTGATGACTGATGGGATCCTTCTCAATGAGATTCAAACTGATCCTGATCTGCTTCGCTACGACACGATAATTGTCGATGAGGCCCATGAGCGTTCTCTCAATATTGATTTCATTTTGGGTTATCTGGCGCAGCTTTTGCCGCGCAGGCCTGATTTGAAACTCATTATTACTTCCGCAACTATCGACTCTGAAAAGTTTGCGGCGCATTTTGGGCCTGATACTCCTGTGATTGAGGTTTCGGGACGTACTTTCCCTGTGGAAATCCGGTACCTAGATGAAGAGGACGACGAAGAGGACGATCTGGATAGCCTGCTGGTGTCTGCCGTTGATGAGTTGTTGTATGAGCCTGATGGGGACATTTTGGTGTTCTTGCCGGGTGAACGTGATATTCGCGAGGCGCAACAGACTTTGGAGGGACATTTAGCGGGCAGGGTTGAAGTAATTCCGCTTTTTGCAAGGCTTTCAGCTGCTGAGCAACAACGCATTTTCAAACCGGGGAATGCCCGGCGGATTATTTTGTCCACTAACATCGCAGAAACGTCCCTTACGGTACCAGGAATTCGGTTTGTTATTGACCCAGGGCTTGCGCGGATAAGTCGTTTTTCCAACAAAACCAAAGTGCAACGTCTTCCGATAGAGAAGGTGTCGCAGGCAAGTGCGAATCAGCGTTCTGGACGTGCTGGCCGCGTGGCTCCAGGAATTGCGATTCGCCTTTACTCTGAAGAGGATTTTGCGGCCCGGCCTGAATATACGGAACCTGAGATCCTTCGGACGTCTTTGGCTAGTGTCATCTTGCAGATGAAAGCCCTTGGACTTGGTGAGGTTCAAGGATTCCCATTTATTGACCCACCATCACGCCAGGCAGTCCGTGATGGTGTTCAACTTTTGGTTGAGCTGCGGGCTCTAACTGATGATGGTGATCTCACGGGCATTGGAAGGAAACTGGCACGCTTGCCCATCGACCCGCGGTTGGGCCGAATGCTGTTGGCCTCTGATAAGGCTGGCTGTGCGTCTGAGGTTTTGGTGATTGTCGCAGCCCTTTCGATGCAGGATGTACGTGAGCGTCCCCTCGACAACCAAAATGCCGCTGACGCTGCACACGCGCGGTTCAACAATCCGGACTCAGATTTCCTCACTTACCTGAATCTTTGGCGATACCTAAACGTTCAGGATCGCGAGCTGTCTCATTCGGCGTTTAGGCGTATGTGTCGGAAAGAGTTTCTTCATTTTCTACGTTGGCGGGAATGGCGCGACATCGTGCGGCAGTTGCGCTCAATGTGCAAAGAGATTGGTGTTCGCGTCGAACAGGTTGGCGTTCCTGACCGGCGGGACTTGCACAAACATGAGTCGGTAGCTGAAGCTGTGGTGCAGTTCGGTAGTGGACCACGATCAGTTGACTATGACCAAGTCCATCAGTCTTTGCTGGTGGGTTTACTTTCGAATGTTGGAAATTGGGATCCACTCAAAAGCAACTATCAAGGGGCCCGCGGGTCAAGGTTTACGATTTGGCCAGGTTCAGGGCTAACAGGTCAGCGCGCTGATTGGGTCATGTCTGCTGAACTGGTTGAGACCTCACGGTTGTTTGCCAGGACTGTTGCGCGCATAAAACCTGAATGGATAGAGAACGTTGGATCGCATCTCATTCGCCGTACTTACGCGGAGCCTTACTGGAGCCGCGCCCGCGGGGCAGCACTGATTAAGGAACGCGTTTTGCTCTATGGGCTGACGATTGCGGCTGATCGAAGCGTTCTTCTTGGGCGCCTCGGCAACATGACACTTGGAAATACTGGTGCCCGCAAGCACACTGTGGCTGCCCCTGGGACAATTGCCGCAATTGCGCAAGGTCTTTTTGCAAAGGGAGACGGTAGTGGCTGGGTTTCTGGGATTTTCGGTGAGGACAAGGCTGTAAGCGCTTCAGAGATGGCCCATGAAATGTTCATTAGGAATGCTTTGGTGGAAGGAAAATGGCGCGCTGATTATCTTCCATTTGTTAGGCACAATCGTTCGATTATTGCGCGCGCTGAAGAGGCGGCTTCACGAAGACGCTCCCCTGCCCTGGTTGCTGGTGAGGAAGAACTGGAACGGTTTTTTGAAGAACGCGTGCCTGAGAGAGTGATTTCTGCGAAGTCTTTTGAAGGCTGGTGGAAAAAACAAAAGAATAAACATTTGCTTGATCTTTCATGGGAAGACGTTTTTCAGGATGACCAGGCACTTGATCCATCAGATTTCCCGGACTTTTGGGAGCAAGGATCGCTTCGACTAAAGCTTGATTATCCGGCGGGTTTTCCGGTTTCAGTTCAAGTTCCATTGTCATTGCTTCCAAGTGTTCAAGACACTGGTTTTGACTGGCTGGTTCCTGGTCTTCTTGATGATCTTTGCACTGCCACCATCCGTTCACTTCCTAAGCAGGTTCGTCGTCAGTTGGCCCCTGCGCCTGAGGCCGGGGCACAGATTGCGGACTATTTGCGTGAGCCCAATAAGGCTTTGAAAACTTCCTCAGTGAAAACTTCAGCTTCCCAAGCTGAAAGCAAAGGCCGCCCAGCTGAGACTAAAGAAGAAGCGCTTGCCGCTTCCCTGGCGCGTTTGTCTGCTTGGGGTCAAAAATCTGGGACAGTGTCTGGTGCTTCGAAGTCCGGGGGCGCAGCAGTAGCGATGCCGAAACCCCCCACAACTTCTGATGATCAAGTGACTTCTGATAAGCCAAAATCCCCTGCAAATCGGGATTTCGCCGAGGCGTCCTTACCAGAGACTGCCTCCCCCATCGCCTTTGCGGACGCATTTGCCCAGGCTTTGAAAGAAGTGCGTGGAATCGAAATCGATCCAAGCATCATTGATCCTGCGGCGCTTCCCACTGAACTTCAACTAAGGTTCCAAGTAATTGACGGTGCAGGGAAAGTTGTCGATCAGGGGCCGTCGCTTGCATTGCTTCAAAGAAAGCTAAGTAAGAAGTCAGAAAAGGCCGTGTCGGGTGCTGTGCGAAACGCAGTCAAACAAGCGTCTTCAAAAGAAGCCCGAAAAGAGGTTGAAAAACGTGGGCTTACGGAGTTCCCAAATGTAATGCCTCAGCAAATGGCAAGTTTGGGTCCGGGGCAGCAAACTGTTCGCGGTTACCCAGCTCTTGTTGACAGGGGAACCGTAGTTGACCTGCTACTTCGTAGTACTCTTGACCTTGCTGAAGCGGATCACAAACGTGGGGTGGCCCGCCTTTTGCTGAATCAACTTCGCCTCGCTACGGCCAGAATCACGACGCGTTGGACTGGCCGCGAGGCTCTGATGCTCACGGCATCCCCTTACCCATCAACGCAGGGCCTTGTGGAAGACGCTCAGTGGGCTGCTGCACTTGCCTTGGCAAAACCGGTGAGGACCAGGGCCGAGTTCGATGAGTTGGTCAGCGCATCCAGGGACCTTTTTGAAGACCGCGTCTACCAAAATATGCAGGCAACCGTTCGCGCACTTGAAACGGGTGTTAGCTGTTCACGTTTGCT
>DAIOFF010000102.1:0-9303 GCA_036745855.1 Scrofimicrobium sp.
TGGTTTCGATTGGCAGTTCGATCATCTATACGCCGGCCTATCTAAAAAATGTCTTCTATGACCCTCTAATGGAAGCACTTGACTGTTCAAATGCCGACTTAGGCATGATGCTTTCGGCGTACGCAATTACGGCAACCATCTGTTACCTACCTTCTGGCATCATCGCAGACAAAGTGAGAGTGCGAACGCTTGGCTGGGTTGGTTTTGTCCTCACAGCGATTCTTACCTACATTTATGCACTGCTTCCGTCAATTGGAATGTTGATGGTTTTGTTCGTAGGGATGGGGATTACCACCATCTTGATTTGGTGGGGTATTCGCTTCAAATTGGTGCGCTTGATCTCTTCCGAAGAGGACTATCCCAGCAATATCGGCATGTCATATGGTCTATATGGTGCAGCAGGTCTTTTGATGGGCCTAGTAAATATGTGGATCATCCAGTTACTTGCGGACAACATGCAGATGGCTGTGCGCACGCTCCTCATCTTTGTTGGAACGGTCATTCTCATTCTTGGTATCTTGACGTACTTTTTTGTGCCGAAGTTTGAAGGTGAGATAGCGGCGGAGGGCGGCGGTTTCAGCCTGAAGGAAGTTGGTCAAGCCGTAAAGCATCCTGTTGTGTGGCTTTCGGCTGGTTGCATGTTCTTTGTGTATTTCTATTACACAGGTGTAACTTACACCACTCCATATTTAAAGTCGGTTATGGGCGCTTCGCTGGGAATCGTGTCGCTAGTGTCAATCATTCGCACTTATGGCATAACACTTTTTTCTGGCCCAGTATTTGGGTTGCTTGCCAAGAAGGCTGGTTCACCATCACGGGTGATTTGGGTTGGTTCTATTGTGGCTGCATTCGGGTTATTAGCCTTTATCTTCCTTCCAGCCACCCCGGCAATGAGTATCTTTGCGGCTGTCATCATCATTGCGCTGGGATTCATTGCTAATGGCGTCTTCGGAGTGGTATCTTCCCAACTCACGGAAGGGAAAGTGCCAATGGCCTTTTTTGGAACCGCCACAGGCATACTTTCGGTCATCGGGTTTTTGCCTGACACATTCTCTTCCACTTGGTTTGGCTCAATGATTGACCGATCTGGGAATGATGCATACAGCACTATCTTTTTGATTTTGGCAGGTGCTGCCGTCATTGCCGCATTGTTTGCTTTAGCTTTGCTTTGGTATGTGCGGCGAAGTGGAACCAATGGAACCGATGTAGACGATGGCGTTGTTGAAGAAGAGCAGAATCATGAGTAACAAATTTGACGTGCCTGCCTTGTGGTCAGAGCAAATGGGCAGAGTAATTGAGAAACAAAATGAGCTTGCTGCTGACGCATACAGTACCGATCAGACAGTTTCACAAATGCGCGCCGCTTACCGTACCGAACGTTTCTTTTGGAATGATTTTGGTCCGTATTTGGCAGTTTCTCGCGACGGGAAGATTCCTACCCGCCACGGTGAGATTTCGGTTCGAATGCATCGAAATGATACGGAAGGGATTCTTCCGTTGATTGTTTATGTGCATGGCGGCGGAATGGTGGTGGGTGACTTGGACACTCATGATCGAATCTGTCGCCGTCTTGCGGCAAATACAGGTAGCGCAGTCATAGCGGTTGATTACACACTTTCCCCCGAGTCTCAGTATCCGCAGGCAGTTGAAGAGTGCGGTGATGTTGTAACGTACCTTGTCGAACACGGTGCAGAGTGGGGAATCGACCCTTGTGATGTGTCTTTCGCCGGGGACTCGGGGGGAGCCAACCTTTCCTTCGGTACCTATTTGTGGCTGGCGGATCACACACATGTTGCTACAAATGTTACGGCTTTACTGCTTTTTTATGGTGCTTACGGTTTGACGGATTCTATGTCGATGCGCCTTTTAGGTGGCTCCTGGGATGGATTAGATGAGGCCAGTTTGGCTTTTTATGCCGAGGCATATTTGGGTAACCAAAATCCGCTTTCTGCCACATATTACAACGTTCTTAGTTCTGATTTGAGTCAAAGAATGCCGGCGTGTTTCATTTTGGGACTAACACTTGATCCTTTGCGGGACGATTCACGAGTGCTTGCGCAAATGCTTGTAAATGCCGGTCATCATATTGAGTTTGTCGAGGTTGATGGCGTAATACATGGATTTTTACATCATGGCCGAATGCTTGATGCCACGGACAAGGCCCTTGCTCAGGCAACTGAGTTTTATGGGTTACGGAGCAGTCATCAAGACACTTTTAAATAACAGTTAGGAGACAAAATGAATTTCGCATTAAGTGAAGATGAACAATTGATGGCAGATAGCTTTACCGAACTGATGCAGTCACGGGATTGGGAAAGTTATTTCCATGAGTGCGATGAGGAACATAAATATCCGCAGGAATGGACGGCGGCAATTTGTGAACTTGGCTTTGATCGCATTGTTCTTCCTGAGAATCATGACGGCCTTGGTTTAGGGTGGGTGGCGCTTGCGGCCGCCTATGAGGCACTGGGTAGGGCAGGTGGCCCAACCTATGTTCTTTATCAGCTTCCCGGTTATGATTCGGTGATTCGTGAGGGCACGCCTCAGCAGATCGAAAAAATCCTTGCCAATGTAGGTACAGGAAATCAGATCCTCAACTACGCGATGACGGAGCCGTCGGCGGGGTCATCGTGGGATGACATGCGCACCACATACACACGTAAGGACGGCAAGGTATATCTGAATGGTCACAAGACTTTCCAAACTTCATCAATGACTGTGCCGTACATGGTGGTGATGGCGCGTAATGCTGACGACATGAGCCAATATTCAGAGTGGTTCGTGGACATGAGCGATCCGAATATTACGAAAGAACCATTGCAGAAGTTGGGTCTTCGTATGGACTCATGTGCCGAGATTTACTTTGACAACGTTGAACTTGAAGAAAGTGACCTTTATGGCACTGAAGGAAATGCATTTCGCCGAGGCGTCAAGGACTTTGATATGGAGCGTTTCCTTGTTGCGTTGACGAACTATGCAACCGCATATTGTGCTTTTGAAGACGCAGCCAAATATGCGAACCAGCGGGTTCAAGGTGGCGAGGCGATTGGACGCAATCAGCTTATTCAACTCAAGTTTGCCAATATGAAAATTGCTCTAACTAATATGCGCAATATGCTTTATGAAATTGCTTGGAAGAATGATAACTCTCAGCTTGGCCGTGGTGACTGTTCGATGGCGAAATACTATTGCTCGCAGGCTTCCAGTGAGGTAGTTGATGACGCACTTCAAGTGCTTGCTGGCATTGGTATCACTGGGGAACATCGGGTCCAGAGGTTCTATCGCGACCTGCGGGTGGATCGTGTTTCGGGTGGGACAGACGAGATGATGATTCTGGCAGCAGGCCGAGCCGCATTACGCGAATACCGGTAAGGAAAATTATGCAAACAAATAAACCAGACTTTGGCGTACTAAACGATGTGAAAGTTCTTTTTAGTGCCGTTGAGATTGCGGCGCCAACTGCGGGCGCAATCATGGGCGAATGGGGTGCTGATGTCACCTGGATGGAGAACATCTGGGGTGGTGACTCTATGCGTGATACTGCCTGGACTAAAGAAATGGAACGACGCAATATGCGTTCAATTTCAATAAATCCTTTTACAGAGGAAGGAAAGGAAGTTCTTTTCCGTATGGTTGAGGGGATGGATATTTTCATCGAATCATCCAAAGGTGGAACATATGCCCGCAAAGGAATAACCGATGAGATGCTTTGGAAACACAATCCGAAACTAGTGATTGTTCATGTCTCCGGTTATGGTTTGTGGGGTCAGCCTGACCGTGTTGCCTCCGCTGCATACGATCTAAGTGTTGCCGCATATTCGGGAATAATTGCCCAAAATGGCACAGAAGAACAGCCAATGAATATTCAGCCCTATGGTGCTGACTATTTCAACTCATTGATGATCATTTCTGCTTCGCTTGCTGCGCTGCATAAGGCACAACTTAGTGGGGTGGGTGAAAGCATTGATTTAGCCATGCATGAAACCATGTTGCGGGTTGGTACTTATTACATGATGGACTTCTTGAATGCCGGTAAGAAGTATCCGCGGCCGGGTGCCCGACACATGAATCTATGCGGGATTGGTGAATATACGTGTAATGATGGATTCATTGGTCTTTGCGTTTATGGGGCACCGCAAAATAAGTATCTTCTTGAGACTATTGGGTTAGGAGACCTTTGGGGAACTGAAGATTATCCTGAGGGGACTTCGGCATTGTGGTTGGATGGTCCATCAGCTGAACTGATTGAACGCAAATTAGATGAGTATCTTTTGACGCAAAGTAAGTTTGACGTTCAAGCTGATTTCACTGCTCACAAGATCTCGGCTCAAGTAGTAAATGAGTTTGAAGACATCATGGCTGATGAGCACATCGCTGCGCGGGAGACGTTTATCGAATGGGAGAGCTCTGAAGGAAAGACTGTTCACGGCCTGAATACTTTTCCCAAATTTACTCGTAATCCTGGTGGATTTTGGCGTCCTATGCCTCGGCTTGGTCAAGACACAAAGGACGTATTGGCGCGCGCCGGTTTCAGTGATGAAGAAATTGACCAGCTCATTGAAAGTGGTCATGTAAAAGCTGATTCGGAGTAGTTAGGAAGCGAAGAGGTGGCTTGGGGTGCATTCCTTTAGTTAAACATCATGATTGATATTTCAAGTAAAACAACAGTGCGTCGACTGTGGGAAAACAGTGTGGAGCGTCGAGGCGACCATGAGTTCTTGGTTTTTCTTGACAATACGAATAAGTCGGCAGACCACTACACCTACAGTGATTTTGATTGCCTGGTCAATCAGAGTGCCAACCTGTTGCATTCATTTGGAATTGGCCAAGGCGATAAAGTTGGAGTTCAGCTTGGAAATAGTGCCCTTTTTGTTGAGTGCTTTCTAGCAATAGCAAAACTTGGTGCTGTCATTGTTCCCATTGGTTGCGAGGATACTGATTTTGAGCGGCAGTACTTGTTGGACTTATGTGAAGCGAAAGTCTTTGTTCAAAGTGCAGAGTTTGTAACTGGAAGGAAACCACCGTCTGGGGTCTTTGTCGTCACCAGTGGTAGTGGCGATGCTGACAGTTACGAGACTCTTCGTGATCAACAGTCTTCTTTGTTTGAGTTTGACGAATGCTGTGAAGATACGGATTTGGCAGAAATTCTTTTCACCTCAGGGACAACTTCCAAACCGAAAGGGGTGATGCTTACGGTTGCCAACTTGGTTTTTTCGGCCTACTTCTGTAATTGGGAGTTGCAGATGACAGCTGATGATCGTTACTTCACGACGATGGCAGTTGACCGGGTTAACTTCCAGCTTTCGGCGTTGCTACCAGTGATTTCGATTGGGGCCACGTTGATTTTGGCGAAGAAATATTCAGCTTCTAGGTTTTGGTCGCAAGTTGTTGCCACAAAAGCAACGTTGGTGCAATCAATGGCCATGATTGTGCACACGTTAATGAGGCAACCTAAACAGATAGGTGAAAATAACCATCAGGTTCGCTTAGTGCATCACTTTTTGCCGCTTAGCCTTCGTGAAAAGAGTTCCTTTGAGAAACGGTTTAATGTCACTTTGGTCAATAACTATGGAACCTCAGAAACTTTGGTCGGCGTAATAACTGATATTCCCGGGCAGGCAGGTAACTGGCCCAGTATTGGTAGACCAGGTCTTGGGTACCAGGCAAAGATTGTCAATGATTCGGGTGATGAAGTGTCACCATATCAAGTGGGAGAAATCCTGATCCACGGGGATATTGGCCGCACACTCATGGCTGGATACTGGAAGGACCCGGTGGCAACTGACGCTGTTATTGATTCTGATGGGTGGTTTCATTCAGGAGACTGTGGCTATCTAGATGATGAAGGATGGCTTTACTTTGTCGATCGCCAAGCCGACATAATAAAACGGGCAGGTGAGAACATTTCTGCAGGTGAAGTCCAGGAAGTGTTGGCGGAGTTTCCAGGGATTGATTCCATTGCAGTGATTGGTGTGCCTGACAGTATACGCGACGAAGCGGTGAAAGCCGTTGTTGTCATGGAAGACGGGCAAGACCTTGACCGCAAAGCTCTACTCAGGTTTGCCAGAACGCGGCTTGCTAGCTACAAAGTGCCAACGATCATTGAAGTTCGAGATTCGCTGCCACGGGGAGCTTACGGCAAAGTCAAGAAATATTTACTAAAAAACTGTGAAAGGACAATAACATAATGACAATTAATACTGCAATGGTAGGGCAGACGTTCGGACCATTTACGCGCGACTATACGTTCAAAGACTTAGAACTTTTTGCTTTGGGATGCGGAGCAGGTATTGACGGAAAAAATGGCCTCGAATACATCAACGAGCACGATGAGCGTAATCCCACCTTGAAGGTATTACCTATGTTTGGCGCAATGCTCATTGTTGATTCTGAAGTGACCCGGACTATAGATTACGGATACAACTATGCAGGCTCTCTTCATTGGGGTTTCGACATTAGGTTCCACGAGCCGATTACAAAAATGGCAGATCATTTAGAGACAAAAGTGAAACTTGAAGGATTGTATGACCGCGGCGAAGGTAGAGGACTCTTAGCTCAACATATCGGTGATACTTTCGATTCTGACGGTAAGAAACTTTTTACGAATGAATCCTGGGATTGCCTTATTTATGATGGTGGTTGGGGTGGGCCAAAGCCGCCAAAAGACATTGTTGACATGCCTGAGCGGGAACCTGACAAGATAACGACAGAAACAATTCCTGAAAATCAGGCCTTGATATATAGATTATCGGGCGACTTCCATCCCCAACATGTTGATTGGGATTATGCGGCAGAAAATGGCGAGCCCCGTCCAATTTTGCATGCTATCAGCTATGCAGGGGTCGTCATGCGTCATGCAATTGATGCGTTCATGCCCGGTGAGCCCGAACGGATAACGCGGTTTAAAACTCGGATCACGTCACCAGTTCTGCCGGGGTCCACACTCGCAACCGAAATGTGGAAGGTGAAACCCGGTGAGCTCCGTTTTCGCTTAGTTGATGCCGATAGTGCCACCACTGGGGCAAAACCGCATTTGAACTGGGGCATTATCGAGTTTGAAGAGAGATAGATAAAGCACAATGGGGACGCAACCTAAGCAAGAACTACCGCCAGTACATATTGATGATTTAGAGGTGACGCCATTTTTGCGAAAAGTCACCCTTTTTTCTTCAGGAGGTCCTTTTCTCGAGGGATACGTGTTAGGTGTTATCGGAGTAGCCCTTGTGAAAATTACTCCAGAGCTCGGAATTAACCATCACTGGGCGGGACTGATTGGGGTTGCGTCCATCATTGGCCTATTTCTAGGCGCGGTTTTTGGTGGATATTTGACAGACCGGTTGGGCCGACGTCGGATGTTTTTGGTGACATTGGTGGCGGTGATTTTCCTTTCGCTTGCATGTATAGCAATAACCAATGCTTGGCAGTTATTCATTTTGAGGATGCTTATTGGTCTAATCATCGGAGCCGATTATCCGATTGCAACTTCAATGATCATAGAGTTCACTCCATCCCGGTATCGGGCAATATCTATGGGCATCATTGCAGCAGTCTGGTATTTGGGGGCGAACTGCGCTTATCTTGTTGGATACTTTATGCTTGATATTCCTAATGGGTGGCGATGGATGCTTGGATCATGCGCGATCCCGGCGATCATTATTTTGCTTGGGCGGATTTCTATTCCCGAATCGCCGCGCTGGCTTCACTCAAAAGGCCGGGACAGGGAGGCACAAGAAATTGCCGAAAAGATTTTCGGTCGCAAAATCCTGTTTGATGGGGAACCGGTTGTTGAAAATACAAAGATTCGGAAAGTCTTTCAAGGTACATATCTAAAGCGAGTCATTTTTGTTGGCACAATCTGGTTGTGCCAGGCAATTCCCATGTTCGCTATATACACCTATGGTCCCCAAATTATCGAAGAATTTGGGTGGAGCGATCCGAATATGGCGTTGATTGGTGAGATGATAATCGGGAGCTTCTTCTTGGTTGGGACCATTCCGGCCATGTTTCTTGCAGAAACTTTGGGACGCCGACCTTTAATCATTATTTCATTTGCAGTCATGACTGTGGCTCTAGCAGTATTAGGGATAGTGCCGGAAGCAACGATAGTGGTGGTGCTGGCATGTTTTGCAGTTTATGCCCTGTTTTCTGGTGGACCTGGGAACCTAGAATGGCTTTACCCAAACGAACTATTTCCAACTGATATACGTGCTTCAGCCATGGGGATTGCCATGGCGTTGTCGCGCATCGCCACAATGGTCTCAATCTACATTTTGCCTAGCTTTATGAACAAGTATGGAAGCGGTGTCACTATGTTGGTGGGCGCAGGTATTTCTCTTTTGGGGTTCCTTATTTCTGTCCTAATGGCACCTGAGACCAAGGGATTACCACTTTCTGTCACCGGTTCTGAAGAGTTCACCAGAGGAATGAAGAATGTACACAATAGATAAGGTAGTAGTCAGCTCATATAGAACTAACTGTTATGTGTTAGAAAGCGCTGGGCAAACGCTGGTTATTGACCCAGGCGGTGATCCTGACCTGATCATTGATTTACTGGGCACGAAAAACGTAGTCGGAATTGTTTGCACTCATTGCCACTGTGACCATATAGGGGCAGTGAATGAGTTGGTTTCTATTTTTGGCGCTCCAGTGATGATTGGCAGAGCAGACTTCCCAGGATTCACAGATCTTCATCTGTCAGGTTTTGATGAAGAAGGAGTCGACTATCGGATTACTCACGCCGAAAGACTGCTTGATAATGGTGACAAAATTAGGTGGGGGGATGACCAACTCCATGTTCTTGACACTCCAGGGCATACTCCCGGGTCCCTCTGCCTAAATGATTACAACAATAAGTTACTTTTTACAGGCGACACTTTATTTGCAGGAACCGTCGGGCAGACTTGTTTCCCGGGTGGAGACCCCATCAAGCTTAATTGTTCCCTTGCGCGTCTGAAGGCCCTTGATCCAGAAATCAAGGTTTTGCCTGGACATGGACCCAGCACATCAATCGGCTTGGAACGTGAAGGCAATCCATGGTTACGTTGATGCGTGCGTTAGGATGCGGCTTTCAAGTGTCCACGCCGAAGAGGCGTGCCAAGCTGGTCTTCAACCAGCAGCTCCACATATTCTCGGATTTCTGTCAGAAAACAAGGCGTGTGTTCAGACGGAATAGAGAATCCGCGCATAAGAACCGAGCCATCGATGGCATCTATCAACCGAGTTATAGACATGGTGCGTGGAAGTTCCCCATTTTCTTTGAACTTCCAAAGTGCAGTTCTCAAAGTAGTAATGGGAGTTCTATAG
>DAIOFF010000103.1:0-9283 GCA_036745855.1 Scrofimicrobium sp.
CTTTCCGCTGGGATTTTCTTTTCCTAGGAGCACATCAACAATGGATTCAGCTCCATGTTCACCAGGATTCCAAGCCTCAATTAGTGCGCTCAAATGTTTGTCTGCAACATCGCTTGAAGCAGGTCTGCCGTCGAGGTGAACTCCTACGAGCGGTTTATTTAGCGAAGAAAGCTCAATAATTAGGTCATCTTGACAAGGTGGCAAATTGATACTGGTGGCGTCAATACCTTCCCCAGTAGTCGCGATCGAGGAAGTTCCATATTTGCCTCCTAATGTCATGAGAATGACATCGGATTCCTTGGCGATCTTTATAGCATTTGCATAGTGAGACTTGTCAGATCCAGCAATAGGATAACCATAAGCGAAGGATATTTCTGTATTTGGTAGCCGAGCATTCAGTTCTTCAACTAGGTTACGAATACCGGGGTATTGCAGCTGAAGAAGATTTTCGAAACTAGGATCATCAGCTTGGATATTTGTGCCTGGAATAGTGTTGTCTATCTGCTTCATTTCTACGTCTGGTTTGGCAAATCCTGCCATTGAAGCATTTACCGCCAAGGTTCCTTCTGCCATTGAAAAGTGGGTGTATCCACCAAAAAAGAATCGAGCAGAGTCTGCATGGCATCCGATAACTGCGAGTTTTCGAATTGTTGGTTTGAGCGGAAGAGCTCCGTCATTTGACAACAAAACTAACGACTCCCGTGCTGATCGCAACGAGACTTTGGAGTCATTCGGGTTAGAGTATTGACTGTGCAAATCGCTACCTGTGAGGGCAAAGGGAGCTTCGAATAGTCCCATCCGAAACTTAGTTTCCAGCACTCTAAGCACTGCACGGTCGAGGAGCTCTATGTTGGCATTTCCAGAGTGAAACCAACCTCGTAGCTCATCATTCATAGTGATTGGTGCATGTTGCTCAACATCCATCCCAGCACTAAGTGCGCGCAGGCCTGCCGCAGCGAATGAATCTGCGGTCTTATGAACGGTATGCAAGTTAGCAAGGGCTCCGTAGTCAGATACCGTTATGCCGTTAAACCCCATCTCCGATCGAAGAAGTTGGGTGAGTAAATGATAAGATGCTGACGTTGGCTCTCCATCAATTGAGTTGTAGCACGGCATTATTCCCAGTAAACCAGCTTCGGAAATTGCTGCCTGAAATGGCTTTGCATATATCTCTCTGAGCAATCTCTCAGGTATATTGCAGTTAGCGCTATGTATTCCTGCTTCCGTATGATGCGATCCCGCGAAGTGTTTTGCGACTGCTTCAGATCTCAAACCTTTTGTTTCTTCTGCTTGTATTCCCTCGACAAAAGCTACTCCCATTGCGGCAGTTAATGAAGGATCCTCTCCATAGGTCTCGCCTTGTCGCCCCATACGAGGATCACGTGAAATGTCCAAGACAGGGGCAAATATGTGTGAAACTCCGACAGCCCGTTCCTGCCTACCTACAATCTTGCCGATTTCGCGCTCTACCGTCGGATTCCAGGACGAAGCGCGCCCGATTCCTGATGGAAAACTGGTTGCCCCAGGTGTGTAAGAGCCACAGAGCCCTTCCATATGAAAAATGGCGGGAATTCCATGAGCACTATTTTCTATAGTAGTTTTTTGAACAGTGCGCTGAAAGTCAGTTACCTCTTCTAAAGTTTGAGCCATACGAGCCTCAAGGCAAGATACGACACCAACACCATTTGGGTAGAGTTTTGTGAAAAGACTTGTGTCTGAAATATCGGGTGCGAAATAGCAGGTTACTTGCGCAAATTTTTCGTCAATGTCTAGCTCAGCCAGTAAGAGACGAGCCCTTTCTGAGGGAGCCAAAGAAATATCACGATAGGAAAGTCTAGTCATTATGGTGTCCTTGCCTTATCTTGTTGAGTAAAGGTGTTAAACGTTCTTCGATGTTCCCTGCATAAGCAAATGCTTCCCTTGGGGCCAGTGCTTGAATGATCGATGTTGCGGGCAGGTCTAAATATGGTGCGAGTTTTTGTGCTACTTGCGGGCTCCCAAATGGTGCAACTTCTGCGGAAACAGCAGCATCGACGATCAACTCCCATATTGAGTCGTTGTCAAGCATGTCGCGTATTGTGGTGGGAAGAGGATACTCGCCGACTGGATCAGAAATATTCCACTCGTGGTGCCCGTGAGAAACCTCGAGTGTATTTGCTTTTCCCGGCAAATGAATATCCGCTTTTGCTCCTACAGGAATGTCCACTGCCAGCAAAAAACGGCCATTCTCGCGTCGCCATGATACGGATGCAAAGCCGTATGGTGTCATGTGCCTTGCAGAGGCAGATGACAAGAATCTGGGCGGAGACGGTGCAACCAAAATACGGCTAAAGCCAGGTGCTGTAGAAGACAGCCCAGCAATACTTCTATGCATCCAATCTGCCACCGCCCCTAATGCATAATGGTTGAACGAGGTCATACCATTACCATTGATGCTCCCATCAGGTAAAAGGCTATCCCAACGCTCCCATATGGTTGTAGCTCCCATAGTCACTGCGTATAGCCACGATGGGCACTCAGTTCCGAACAATAGCCGGTATGCAATATCTTCGTGTCCTGTTTTCACAAGTGCCTCGGGAACCAAAGGGGTTCCGACAAACCCCGTTCCTATTCGAAAAGCATTCGTACGTACAAGATCGGCAAGGCGTTGACCTGCGACGTGACGCTGTCTCGGACTTTCAAGTAGGTCCCATACGATTGCCAACGCATAGGCCGTCTGCGAATCTGAATGCACCAAACCATCCGGAGTTACATAAGTACGAATAAATGCCTTGCGAACGGAATCAGCCAGATACCGGTAATGCTCATATAGCTGGCGTTCATTAAGCAACAATGATGTCTCAGCGACCACTGAGGCAGACTTTGCGAAAAAAGCTGTAGCAACTAAGTCGGGATCTGTTTTGGCTTCGTACGGATTGGCGTTCGGTGCGGTCGGATCTAGCCAATCTCCAAACTGGAAGCCCCCTCGCCAAAGATGGTTTGGACCTGCAAGAGTGTCGACATGATCAACCCACTTCCTCATACTCTCAAACTGTCGTTCCAAGACTCCAATGTCGCCAGTTCGTTCGTAAATGGCCCAGGGAACGAGGACTGCAGCATCCCCCCATGCTGCTGCACTCGCAGTTGGCGTTCTTAGTATGTCTGGGATCGTAAATGGGACTGACCCATCGTCGTGTTGTTCCAAGGCCAGATCTGTTAGCCAAGAAGATAAGAATCCAGCGGATTTGAAGAGAAAAAGAGAAGTCTGGGCAAATACTTGTATATCACCAGTCCATCCGAGCCTCTCATCGCGCTGAGGACAATCCGTTGGAATGCTAATGAAGTTGCCTCTAGTACTCCAAACGACGTTCTCATGAAAACGATTTAGAAGTTCGCTTGATGACTCAAACCACCCAATACGTTCCAGATCGGTTCCGACGACAATAGCTTCGACATCGCTATCAGATAGGTTTTTTATGCCAGAGATTTCGACATACCTGAATCCATGAAATGTCATGGAAGGCTCGAGTACTTCTGTATCGTCTGCTATCACATATCGGTCAGTAGCTTTCGCTGACCTTAAAGGGCCTGATCCTAATTCACCATTTTCCAGTACTTCTGCATGTCTGACTGTTACAACTGATTTTCGTGCTAGTCCCTTGACCCTTATACGAACCCAGCCGACCAGGACTTGCCCAAAATCTACCAGGAAGCTACCAGAATCGGTCATAGTCACGGTCTTGACTGGAAGCTCTCCCGTAATCCGGATTGGAGGACTGGGACTCATAGAAAGTTTGCTCACATCGGTATTAATCACCGAAACTGGGCGAGGCTCCTTTTCTAATGCCAAAAAGTCTGTAGTTTGACCGTCGTAAAGATCGTCATATATCACTGGAGTGTTAGTTACTTGCCAAGACGCGTCAGTAAAAATTGTGTTTCGTTTACCGGCAGTGGTTTCGATTTCCAATTGCGCAAAGACTCCAACCTTTTCGCCATAGTGTTGCCGTTGTCCCTCAAAACCCAGGCGACCCGCATACCAGCCGTTTCCGACCTCGATAGAAATCGAGTTGTCACCTTCAATGATCAGATCCGAGACATCATAGATTTGATAGGTAATCCTGTCACGATAACTGGTCCAACCTGGGGCGAGCTCTTGATTACCGACACGTTTTCCGTTGATTTTGGGAATGTATATCCCAAGTGCTGTCACGTAGAGTCGTGCGTGTAAGACAGAATCATCCATAGAAAATGACTTTACGAAATTTGGTGCGCTATCCATCGGTTCAACAGCTGTAATGAACTGAGCGTGCCAGTCATCTGCCTCGAATATCCCTGCTTCTAGTGTGACAGGAACGCTCCAAGGGCTCCATTCGCATCCACCGCTCACGCGGACTTTGACGCTTACAATCTCGCGTGATACTAGTGGGAGAGTCGGCCAATCGACGTATAACTGATTCGATCCTTGAAATCTGAATGTTTTGAGTCCACCAGAACGATCTACTTGAATTTCATAGTTGGTTTGCTCAAATGTGGGTGGTGCACTAGGTATGAACCACGATAATCTTGGTTTCGAGGTTTCAATCCCGAGTATGTCCGCCTCGGCTTCATGGTTTTCTATTTGGACTTTCGGGGCAGCGATTGTAGAAATCAAGATCGCCTCTCTGTATTTCGATGGGTACCAGAACCGTTTTTATGCAGCCTTGAGGAGTTCTTTTCGTTTCTCTCGGCGTACACGTTGCTTTTCTGGATCTGCAACAGGTGCCGCCATCTGCAATCGTCGGGTGTAGGGATCTTTTGGCGAAAACGCTACTTGCTTCGCATCACCAATCTCAACGATCCTCCCATTATGAAGAACCGCGATTCTGTCACTAATGGAGTTGACGACACCTAAATCGTGACTAATAAACAGGTAAGCCACACCTGTTCGCTCTTGTATATTGTTCAACAAGTTCAGGACTTTTGATTGCGTGGTGACATCGAGTGCGCTTGTAGGCTCATCGCAAATGATAACCTCAGGTTCAAGGGCAAGTGCCCTTGCAATCGCAATGCGTTGGCGTTGTCCGCCAGAGAACTCCCGTGGATGTCGATTCCATGAATCCTCAGGAAGCCCGACATCGTTTAACAGCTCACGAACTTTATCTCGTCCACCAGGCACTCCTGCCGCCTTCATAGGCTCCAGTAGTATATTCTCAATTTTCAAAGCAGGATTCAGAGACGAATACGGATCTTGAAAAACGACTTGGATATGGCGAGCAAGTTTCCTTCGCTGTGCACGTTTAACGTTGCTTATTTTTTTATTGTGGAACAAAATGTCGCCATTAGATACTGGAGCTAAACCTAAGATCGCTCGTCCGATTGTGGTCTTCCCTGATCCAGATTCTCCAACAAGAGACAGTGTTTCTCCGGCCGACAACTCAAAACTCACGTCATGGATAACAGTAGTTGTTTTCCCTCTTCGACCGGGAAAACTAACTACAAGATCTGAAACCTTCAAAATGGGACTGCTCACTGCGATACCTCCAAAAGCTCCACTCGACGAGAAGATTCCAATAACTCTTTGGTGTATTCCTCGCGAGGGTTCGAAAAAACTTCGTCGATGGTTCCCTGCTCGACAATAACGCCGTCTTTCATGACGCTGACGCTGTTACACAAGTCTGCGACTACCCCAAGGTTGTGTGTAATCAAGACCATCGCGAGCCCTCGTTCATTAACAAGTCCCCGAAGCAGATCGAGGACCTCAGCTTGGACAGTAACGTCTAAAGCAGTCGTAGGTTCATCTGCTATGAGAATGTCGGGGTCTGGGGCAATTGCACCACAAATTAGGACGCGTTGCGCCATGCCGCCAGAAATTTCGTGAGGATGCAAGCCCATGACTCGTTCAGGATCGTTTATTCCGACACGGTCCAAGAGCTTCATGAGAATACTTTTCGCCTCCTTTTTTGGCATAGGCTTAGCCGCAATAAGCCCTTGAATAAGCTGGGAGCCAATCGTAAAAGACGGGTCTAGGTTCGTCATGGGCTCCTGGGGGATATAACCAACTCGCTTTCCCCGGCATGCTGCCAGCAAATCCTGATCATCTTGAATTGCCTTGCCATCAATGCGTATTTCGCCAGATAATCTGACTGCTTCGCGCGGAAGAATGCCAAGGATTGAAAAACCAATTTGTGTCTTTCCTGAGCCTGATTCACCAACTAATCCCCGCACCTCGCCCTTTTGAACATCAAGGTCAACTCCATGCACTACCTCTCGGACCGTGTCAGGGCCGACAGGGTATCCAACGCGTAAGTTACGGACTGAAAGAATTGCATCGAAATTAGGAGAGACAATATTCGATGCTGACAGGTTTGTTTGTGTGGATGTATCCGTAATATTGCGCGCTTCTTTTACCCGTTTATTTGAAAGTGGCCGATGTCGTGAGCTAGAAGCTAATGCATCGCTAAGTGCATTTCCTAACAGAATGAAGGACATTACTGTCAAACAAACGATAAGTGCGGGCCACACTACACCCATTGGATTGGCATAAATATTGTTGAAAGACTCCTGCAAAGTTACGCCCCACGATGCTTTAGCGGGATCGCTTAAACCCAAGAATGCGATACCTGCTTCCATGCCAATTCCAGAGGCAAGTACAAACGAGCTTTGGATAATTACGGGTCCTCGGACCGCCCATAGAACATGACGGCCAACGATCGAAATGTCACTTAAGCCGACGACTTTGGCAGCATCTACGTATAGTTCATTTCGAACACCTAGGACGATATTCCTGACTATTCTGAAGTATGACGGGGCAACGAGTAAACCATATGCCACCATGGCAGCAACGAGGTTTGGTCCAGTCAATGCGTAAAGTGCAATCAAAAGAACAACACCAGGAAGAGACATGAATAACTCGCAAACAAAGTTCGCTATAGCTTCAAACTTGCCGCGATAGAAACCAGCGATCAAACCACTTGTCACACCTACGGTCATTGATACAACCACGATGACTGCACACGCAATTGCTGTCTGATGTGTTCCCCACACCAGACGAGACAAAATGTCGCGGCCAGCACCATCGCCTCCCAATAGGTGTCCAGGGCTAAATGATGGTTCGTTAGTCGCCATTAAATCTGTGTGGTTCGGTCCGTTAGGCGCTATGACGGGAGCCAAGATTCCCAAAATGGTAATAAACAAAAGGAAAACTATACACAAGGCACCCTGAGGGTTCGTAAGTACCTTCATGAATACTGAACGCGATTTTGCAGTATCGGATGAGTTGTTCGTGACGGATAGTGATTTCACTTTGCTCTCGCTTTCGGGTTTAGGAAAGCTGTAGCAAGATCGCCTAAAAAGTTCACGATTAACACCACCAAAATAGTAACTACAACGGCTCCCATAACCATTGGTACGTCACCTTGCTGCACACTTTTATTGCTTAGCTGTCCGATTCCGGGGAGAGCAAATACCTGCTCAATAAACACCGCTCCACCTAATATTCCAAAAACCTGCAGACTTAGAACCGTTAATCCTGGACCAGCAGAGTTTCGAAGCACATTACGAAATATCAGTTGTCTCTCTGGAACTCCCCGCGCCCTTAGTGTTCGCACGTAGTCTTTTGAAAGAGTTTCGAGTGTGGCTGCACGGAATTGTTGCGCCGCGCTTGCGACTGACCCAATCAATAATGCAAGACAGGGCAGGGCAATCGAAGCTGCCCATGCACCTACTCCGTTTTTCGGCGGAACGTAGCCCGTGGCTGGCAACCATCGTAAAGCGATTGCAAACAAGAACGCTAGTGCGATAGCCACAATAAATGCGGGTATCGCGGTACCAAGAACGGAGCCGAACTGCACGACTCTATCGATCCATCCGCCTTTTGTTGCCGCAGCGACTCCAAGAAAAACCGCGATGGCAGCTGTCAAGATGATAGTTATTGCAGTTATGCCAAGAGTAACAGGAGCGCGTACTGCCAGGACGCTAGTGACGGTCTGTCCCGTGAAGTATGACCGTCCAAGGTCTCCTCGGAGCGCATCAGTGAGCCATGTCCAATATTGTTCTAGGAGAGGGCGGTCCAGTCCAAGCTGCGCGACTTTCTTGGTAACATCCGCATCAGTTGCCTTTAGTCCTAAAACAGCACGCGCAATACCTGGTCCATTTCCAAACATCAAGGCAAATACCATGAATGTGCTAGCCAGCAAGACTCCGGCCGACCGAAGTAGCTTCGCGGTAAAATAAGCCATGAAGGACCGCCCTTTCCAATTTGTGTTTGCTACTCAAAATCCCAAAGGAACGGGGTCGTTCCATTAAAATCGGAAATGCTCTCGAGTTTGATTTTCGAGTTGTGCACGAAGAAACGTTCTGGCGCAACAATTGGGATGAACCAAGCTTGATCTACAACATACTGATTCGCCTCTTGTTCAAGGTCCTTCAACTTGTCTGGATCTGATGTTTTGACTATTTCTTTCCAGATCTTGTCAATTGTCTCGTCCTTTTGGTGGAGAACGTTCCAGGTTCCTTCAGGAAGAAGATAATCACGGACATCCTGTAATGACTCGCCATAATTGCCCAACTGCCACATTGGAACCGGGTACGTTCCGCTAAGTAGATCCAAAATTGCATTTGGGCCGGTCAAAGGTACTTCTTCGATACGAATATTGATAAGGGAGAACTGTTGGGTAATGTATGGGAGGATATTTTCGAAGTTTTGGCCAGCCATGGTGGGGATTTGAAGATCAAATCCGTCGGCGTAACCCGCTTCTTCCATCAGTTTCTTGGCCTTATCCACGTCGAAAGGATATGGATCTTCTAGATTCTCGATGTATGCATCAGAGCCTTCGCGGAAGATCTGACTCACAGGCTTTGCATATCCAAGGAATATCTTGTCTGCCATTGCTTGCTTGTCAAGAATCATGTTCATGGCTTGGCGCACTTTTACGTCACCTAAAGCAGGAATGACCTCCCCTTTGTGGTCTGTAATGAGCATGCGGGTCACCTCAGCAGCAAGTACTAGACTTTCAAGTCCCGCATTCGTCACTTCGTCGTAACTGCTCGCGCCGAGAAGCGCTCCATCGACTTGATTTGTTTTGAGTGCATTAACAACTGCCGTTTCAGACTCCATAATCTTCACAACAACTGTGTCGAATTTCAGGTTATCTGCATCCCAGTAGTCGACATTTTTTGTCAACGTGTACACCGAACCATCGGTGGTGTTCGCCTCGTCAAGAATGTAAGGACCTGATCTAACCGGCTTTTCAGCGGGATTGCCTTCTTCTAGCCATTTTTCACTAGAAATATATGGTTCGCTCACAGTGAGTGCGATCGTAGGCTG
>DAIOFF010000104.1:0-9214 GCA_036745855.1 Scrofimicrobium sp.
GGGGGTTTTGCATTTCCAGCTGGAGGTGCTTGATGTGGATGAGGATGCGTCGGTGGCGGCGTATCAGAAGCACGCGCGGGCTGATATTGAGGGGTTGGGTGGAAAGCTTGCCGTTGTCACAGGTGGGTCGGGTTTGTATATTCGGGCGCTTTTGGAGCCGATCAGTTTTCCAGGTCATGACGCGGCTGTTCGGGCGCGTTTGAATGAGGAGCTTGAAAGTTTTGGGTCTGCGTTTTTGCATGAACGTTTGCGGGAACTTGATCCTTTGGCGGGTGAAATGATTCACCCAAATAATGGTCGCCGCATCGTTAGAGCTTTGGAAGTAATTGAAATCACAGGCAAGCCTTTTACGGCTAGTTTGCCGGGGCCTCATTATTTTTATCCGGGAACGCGGCAGTTTGGTATTGCTTGGCCTATTGAAGAGCTCGAAAAACGAATTGCTGCCCGCAGTCGAATCATGTTTGAAAGTGGGATTATTGACGAGGCCGAATTGTTGGAAGACCTTCCCATTACCGCTACGGCAGCAAAAGCGACAGGATACAAAGAAGCTCTTGCTGTGCGTCATGGAGAAATGACGGTTGACGAGGCGATTTGGAAAGTATCGCTTGCGACCCGGCAATTGGCGATGAGGCAGAGAAAGTGGTTTAAACGTGATCCAAGAATTGTTTGGCTAGATCCAAAACAGGATTTAATGAAACAAGTTTTAAGGGCGCTGGACTTTGATGATTCGAAATCCTTTTCTTGACGCAAACTTCTTTGTGTCGTATTCGCGTTCTTGAAGCCACTTGACCAAGGAATCTCCTCCTAAGTTTTTACTCATCACTAACCACGCGGTGCCATCAGGGGCCAAAAGAGGAAGCCAAGAATCAAGCATCTGATGCATTGCTTCCTTGCCGATTCGAACTGGTGGGTTTGACAGGATCACATCGAATCTGGTTCCGTCGCTGGCAAACTTTGAAAGCGCCTCGGACGCAAGAAGCGCCGTAATATTGCGCAAATCGTTCGTTTCTGCACCATCTTTCGTAAGCGCGACGGCGCGCGGGTTCACATCAACAGCCCACACTTTTGCCCTTGGTGACTCTTGAGCTATCGTCAGCGCCACAGGACCCCAACCGCATCCAAGATCAAGGAAATTTCCAGAATTTGGCAGGTCAGGTACGGTGCGGAGTAGTTGCTCCGTGCCAGGGTCAAGGCGTGAGGCAGAAAAAACGCCCCCTGCAATCCACGTTTGGGTGTCGAAGCCTCGGGCAGAAAAAACCATCAACCTACGTTCAGATTCCTCTACCGGCGAATGCTCTGAGAAGTAATGCTCGTTCACGCGCCAAGCATACCCGTGGCAGACTTGAGGGATGGAAGAAGACCTGCATGCAAGAGAAATAGCGGACCGGGTTCTTGCCCGCAGGGCAGCCCGAAATGAAGAACCAGAGGCAGGCGAATGGGAACGCGAGTTCCGTGAGGGAACCCGCAGGCGCGCTGGGCATTCGACTGAACTTGAGGATGTTAGCGAAGTTGAGTACCGCCAGGTTCGCCTGGAAAATGTGCTTTTGGTGGGTCTGCGACAGTCTGGTTCCAAAGCAGCTGAAAACTCTATTGATGAGCTTGCGGCTCTTGCGACAACTGCGGGTTCAAATGTGCTTGGTAGTTTCTTGCAGACACGTGAACTACCTGACCCAGCCACGTATTTAGGGAAAGGGAAAGCGCATGAGCTAGCCGACCTGGCTGATGATTTGCACGCGGATACCGTGATTGTTGATGGAGACCTCAGTCCATCTCAGCGCCGCGGGCTTGAAGATGTCGTGGGTATCAAAGTGGTTGATAGGACAGCTTTGATCTTGGATATTTTTGCTCAACACGCGAAGTCACGTGAGGGTAAGGCTCAAGTTGAACTGGCCCAGCTTGAATACTTGTTGCCGCGCCTTCGTGGTTGGGGTGAGTCAATGTCACGTCAAGCTGGTGGCCGTGTGGCAGCAGGCGCAGGCATAGGTTCGCGCGGACCAGGGGAAACGAAGATTGAACTTGACCGGCGTCGGATTCGTACCCGTATGGCAAAGCTGCGCAAACAGATTTCGCTGATGACTCCGGCGCGCTACCAGCAGCGGGCGTCCCGCAGGCGCGGGCATGTACCTTCAGTGGCGATCGCTGGATACACAAATGCTGGCAAATCAACGCTAATGAATGCTTTGACCGGCGCTGACACCTTGGTTGAAGACGCGCTGTTCGCGACGCTTGACCCAACCGTTAGGCGCACCACAACAGGGGACGGGCGAGTTTACACACTGACAGACACCGTTGGATTTGTGTCTAATCTGCCAACAGAGCTAGTAGAGGCTTTCCGGTCAACTTTGGAGGAAATCGGTGAGGCCGACCTGATTCTCCACATCATTGACGCAAGCGGTCCAGATCCTTCTGGGCAGGTGGCAGCCGTAAATGCAGTGTTGTCAGACATTGATGGGGTAGAAGCGATTCCAACTATTTTGGTGCTCAATAAAACCGACGCGGTGTCAGCTGCGAAGCTCGCGGTCGTTCGCGCAGCCGTGCCAGATGGAATCTCAGTATCAGCCAGGACCGGCGACGGAATCGCAGAGCTTCGGGACATCATTGCTGAGAACTTGCCGCGACCTCAAGTTTTAGTTGACTTGATGCTGCCTTTTTCCGCGGGGGCACTGCTAAGCGAAGTGCATGAGGACGGCGAAATCGTCTCTGAAGACTGGAATGAAAGCGGCGTTCACCTGGTTGCCCGGGTCTCTGAATCGTTGGCAACGCGTCTTGGCGAGGCGAAACTTCAGTCGTGACAGAAAGTTATGCGCAACAAAGTGACGTAGGTGGTTCTGACCCTGCGGAAGTGACAACAGAGCAAATACTCGAAGAAGTAGTAAACCTGCGCGGCGGTCATCCCCGCCCCCAACAGCAAGAAATGACGGCAGCAGTCACGCACGCGTTAGAATCAGGCGAAAACCTAGTGGTGCAGGCCGGCACTGGGGTCGGCAAATCGCTTGGCTACCTCACTCCTTTGATGTGGCACGCGGCGAAGTCCGGAAACGTACAGGTTGTCGCCACTTCTTCGCTCGCTCTGCAACGCCAAATCCTAACGCAAGACGCCCCCTTAGTTTCCCAAGCCCTCGAAAAACTAATGGGCGCAAGCGTCTCTGTGGCCGTACTAAAAGGCTGGGCAAACTACATTTGCCGGCTAAAACTTCAGTCAGATTCTGACCCAGATGGAATGCTTTGGGACGACGCCTACGCCGGAAAGAAAGGCGCCGAGGAAGTTGCAGCCCTTGCTGAATGGGCGGAAACCACAAACACAGGCGACCGTGACGAGGTTCCATTCAAGGTTTCGCCAGCGGCGTGGCGGCAGGTGTCCCTCGGGAAACGCGAATGCTTAGGGCGTGCATGCCCCTTCATGAACGACTGCTTCCCAGCCAGCGCCAAAGAAAACGCCTTCGAAGCAGACGTAGTAGTGACAAACCACGCTTTACTTGGGGTTTATGTCGGCGGGAATCCCGAAGTTTTGCCTGAGTTCGATGCGCTTGTGATTGACGAAGCCCACGACGTGTCCGCCCGCGTTCGAACCCAAGGCACACAACAGCTTTGGATATCACAAATCACGCGAATAGCGCGCGCAGCACGCAAACTTGACGGAGGATCCACCAACGACCTTGAAAGGGCTGGTGACCTCCTAGAAGAGGCCATGGGAAACACCGAACTTGGTCTTCAAACATTTCGATCCGACGGGCTAAACCGCGCTGTCATCGCACTAGATGACGCCTCGAAAGAACTTAGAAAAGGCCTGAAAAGCGCAAACGGTGCACAAGAAGAAGTCGCCCTTGCGCGGGTTCGCGCAGGACTAGATGGGATTGACGAGGTCATCGAGGCCTGGGCCAGCAACCCCGAATACTCAATCGTCTGGATCAGCGAAAGTGAAAGCGGTTCGCGGGCACTAAACATCGCGCCACTGCACGTAGCAGGCCTCCTGCACGAATCCGCATTCACCGAACACACCACAATCCTCACATCAGCCACCCTTTCCCTCGGCGGCACATTCGAACAAGTGAAATGGGAAACCGGAATCGGAAAAGGCAACGCCAGCTACCTAGACGTTGGAACACCATTTTCACCGAGCGTTCAGGGAATACTCTATATCGCGTCCCACCTTGAGGCCCCAGCGCGGGACTGGCCAACCGAAAAAGCCCTCGACGAACTACTAAAACTAGTAACAGCGGCAAACGGCGGGGCACTCGGACTATTTTCTTCCTGGCGCGCCGCCGAAGCCGCCACAAACCACCTACGCGCCCACACCGACTACGAGATACTCTTCCAACGCGACGACAACGTGCCAGCCCTAGTCGAACAATTCAAAAACGACCGCTCATCCTGCCTAATCGGAACCATGTCACTATGGCAAGGCGTCGACGTTCCAGGCGACTCCTGCAGACTTGTCATCCTCGATCGCATTCCATTCCCACGCCCAGATGACCCAATCGTCAAAGCCCAACAACGCGCCGCCGAAAAAGCCGGACGCAGCGCATTCCAAGAAGTCTCACTAGCTCCAGCAGCCCTAGCAATGGCCCAAGGTGCCGGAAGGCTACTTCGAGGAATCCACGACAAAGGCGTGGTCGCCGTACTCGACTCACGCCTAGCCAGCAAATCCTACGGGACTTTCATACGGCGCTCCCTCCTCCCATACTGGCCAACCACCAACTTAGAAACCGTACAGGGAGCCTTGCGGCGCCTCGGAAAAAATGACGACACGGCCTGACAACCTTCAAAGGGTATACGCGAAAAACGCGCTCCAGAATCCAAGGCGACAATCCAACAAAGGTTCAGGCAAACCCCCTGTAGTCGAAAAAGGAAGCTGAATAGGGCAAACTGGAGTCATGCCTCCAAGAGTAAAAAGCCTTTACCCATCAGCTATAGGCCGCCCAAGCAAAATAGCCGTGATCGGCGCAGGCGCAGTCGGAACAGCAGTCGCATACGCCTCGGCAATGAAAGGCGACGCCAGAGACATCGTCCTCTACGACATAAACCGCGAGAAAGTGGTAGCCGAAGCACTGGACATTGCCCACGGAATCCAATTCACACCATGCGGTTCAGTCGAAGGCTCAGACGACATCGAAATCGTCCGCGGCTCTGACCTAGTGATCGTCACCGCAGGCGCAAAACAACACCCAGGTCAATCCCGGTTAGACCTAGCGTCCTCCACAGTGGGACTCATGAAAGACATCGTGCCATCCTTGGTGAACGTTGCGCCTGAAGCCATCTACATGTTCATCACAAACCCCGTTGACGTCGTCACATATGTGGCACTCAAACTATCAGGACTTCCGCGCGAACAAATCTTCGGATCCGGGACCGTCCTTGACACCTCACGCTTGCGGTACCTGGTGTCAAAAGAAACAGGCGTGGCGACACAAAACATACATGCGTATGTCGCAGGCGAACACGGTGACTCTGAGGTCGCCTTATGGTCATCGGCCGAAATCGGGAGTGTGCCTCTTGCCAGCTGGGGTCCAACACAATCCGGGCGAGTGTTCGATCGGCAACTGCGCGACGAAATTGCCCATGAGGTCGTGAACTCTGCCTACAAAATTATTGATGGGAAAGGCGCGACCAACTATGCAATCGGTCTGGCGGCCTCCAGCATTGCGGGTGCGGTACTCCGTGATGAGCAGCGGGTTCTGACTGTTTCAACATTGCTGGACGACTGGCATGGAATCAGCGGGGTATGCCTAGCCGCGCCAACTATTGTCGGGCGAAATGGGGCTGGACACGTCCTGGTTCCGCCTGTGACTGATGAAGAGCGACGCGGACTGGAACATTCTGCAGCTCAGGTTCGTGAGGTAGCAGCGTCTTTGGGGTTCTAAAGTGCGCGAATAAGGGTCACAACCTTCCCAAGGATAGTGGCATGATCACCAAGGATTGGTGAGTAATCTTCGTTCATAGGCAATAGCCAGCGGTGGCCATCTTTATGTGAAAGTACTTTCACAGTTGCTTCATCATCCAAAAGTGCAGCAACGATTTCGCCATCGTTGGCTTCTGCCTGCGCGCGAACGACTACGAAATCGCCATTGCAGATGGCACCATCAACCATCGAATCACCGTGCACTTCCAAAGCAAAAAGTTTTCCTGAACCAGTAAGGCGTGAGGGCAACGCAAAAACGTCCTCTACCACTTGTTCAGCCGTGATTGGCGTTCCGGCTGCGATTCTTCCAACCAGCGGTGCTGACACCGTTTGTCCGTCCGCGAGGCCCACTGGGATCGCAATAACTTCACTTGTCGCAGCTGTGGGGGAAGACTCTTCTGAATCAGAGACGCGTAGATCAAGAGCGCGTGGCAATCCAGGGGAACGCTGCAAGAGCCCACGTTTTTCGAGGGCATCTAAGTGATGTTTGACCGTCGATGGGGAAGCTAATCCTACCAACTGGCCAATTTCACGAACTGATGGAGGGTAGCCAGTTTTTGCAATGCTGGCGCGGACCACTTCCAGTATCTGCGTTTGACGTGCAGACAACGGCTTTTCACTCATCAGAGCCTCCCTTTTGTTTCAAGTTTAGGCCAAAAAAACTTCAAATGAAACATATGTTCGAGCGTGCCTCGACAAGTCGTGGAATGTATTGTATCGTACAGGTGTTCGACGAACATGTGTTCGAAGATGGGAGGAAGATGTGATGAGTGCTCTTGAGGTTGGACCCGAATCCATCAAAACGCGCCCAACTCTCCAGGTAGTTGTAGGTTCAAAAGATCAGTGGCTTGCGAATGATCTTGGCTCGACTGCGTCAGGCGTTAGGTATATTCAGTCAGCTCCGTCGCAGGTTGAACTCAGACGCACAATGTCTCGCCATCCTTCAGTGACGGCCCGTGAGTATTCACGTGTTCCTTTGGGCCAGCAAACTTCAATGGGGAAACAGACTCCAAGGTTTTTGCAAGCTCCGGTTGGTGTTGCTGGTTCGTTGCTCGGGGTAAGTAATGTCGGCAAGCAGGTTCCGGTTGGTGTTGCTGGTTCGTTGTCCGGGGTGGGTTTTGCAGGCAGGCAGGTTCCGGTTGGTGTTGCTGGTTCGTTGTCCGGGGTGGGTTTTGCAGGCAAGCGGGTTCCGGTGATCACCCCGGTTCCTGTCACAGAGAAAAAGTCGGTGCATTGCGCTTCCATTTGGAAAACGATTGCGAAAGTAATCGGGTACGTGATTGCTTTGGTGCTGGTGACATTAGTGGGCATCGGTATTGGAACTGCACTTGGTCCCGGTTCCTATTCAGGCAGTATCACAGAGCATATAGTCTCCGAAGGTGACTCTATTTGGCAGCTTGCAGCAAATGTTGACACCACGATTTCAGTTGAAAATGTCATGGAAGACATAAGGTCAATCAACGCTTTAGAATCGGACAGTTTACAAGTGGGGCAAAGTATTTTCTTGCCGACTTACTAGACCCATACCGTCATGGTTTGATTTGTCTCAGGGGTATTGTTTTTTGAAACGACCGTGGAAGTAGCAGTCGTTTTGTCTGCATCGATTCCTTGAGTGGTGTAAAACATATTTGTTGCTTCAAATGGCATGAAACATAGTCAAACCACTGTTTGGTTTACACTGCATGGCGACATGCTAGTGCTGGACAGCCTTGCGCAGAATTCGTTCTAGCAATACGGTTTTCTCAGAAAGTCTTGGAGGAATCGTGCGCTGTCTTTTTTGTTCATGTGATGACACTCGCGTTGTCGACACCCGTGTTGCCGATGATGGGGCGTCAATCAGGCGGCGCAGAGAATGTACGGGCTGTAAACGTCGGTTTACAACTCTTGAAACTTCCAGTTTTGCTGTTGAGAAACGTTCGGGGGTCGTGGAACCATTTTCCCGCGACAAGATTGCAACTGGAGTAAAGAAAGCTTGTCAAGGAAGACCTGTTTCTGACCATGATCTTGCATTGCTTGCACAGCAAGTTGAAGAGAAGCTGCGCGCTGCCGGACAATCAACTGTATCTGCTGATGAAGTAGGGAAAGCCATTCTCCCATTTCTGCGGAAACTTGATGAGATTGCTTACCTTCGTTTTGCTTCGGTTTACTCCTCATTCGAAACACTTAGTGACTTTGAGGATGCGATAAGAGATCTGCGGGTGGAACACCAAGAGAATCTTGCTTAACTGACTCATTCACTCAGTTTGTCGGGTGATCTGCCTTCTTGGATAATCCGGGGGCCTGCTTTTTGGCTCATCCGGCGGATCTAGATTTCAGTGGATCTGAGTTTCAGTGGATCTGGGCTCCAATAGAGTTCGATTTCAGCGGATCTAGGTTTCCGTGGATCTCGATTTCAGGGAATCAGTGACCTGGCGGGCTTGGGTTGCTGAACCTGGCAAGTGACTGCTGAACCCGTCAAAGGGGTGCTGTGTGCTGGGCATAGAGTTTTGGTGATGGCAGGAGGCCTGTGGTGCTATGTCTATACCAACAGTGCTATGGCTGGGAAAACCCAAGTGATCTGGACACAGGGTTACAGAGTCAAGCATAAAGTTACTGGGCCAAACATAGAGTTACTGAACCCGACATAGAGTTACTGGGCCAAACATAGAGTTACTGAGCCAAGCATAGAGTTACTGGGCCAAACATAGAGTTACTGAACCCGACATAGAGTTACTGATACCAACAGATAATTGCCAAAGCCTACAGAGAATTGCCGAACCAGGCACAGAGTTACTGAGTTCGACATAGGGACGTTGTGTCTGACGCGCGGTTGTGTGTGCTGGGCATAGAGTTTTGGTGATGGCAGGAGGCCTGTGGTGCTATGTCTGTACCAACAGTGCTATGGCTGGGAAAACCCAAGTGATCTGGACACAGGGTTACTGAGTCAAGCATAGAGTTACTGGGCCAAACATAGGGTTACTGATACCAACAGATAATTGCCAAAGCCTACAGAGAATTGCCGAACCAGGCACAGAGTTACTGAGTTCGACATAGGGACGTTGTGTCTGACGCGCGGTTGTGTGTGCTGGGCATAGAGTTTTGGTGATGGCAGGAGGCCTGTGGTGCTATGTCTGTACCAACAGTGCTATGGCTGGGAAAACCCAAGTGATCTGGACACAGGGTTACTGAGTCAAGCATAAAGTTACTGGGCCAAACATAGGGTTACTGAACCCGACATAGAGTTACTGGGCCAAACATAGAGTTACTGAACCCGACATAGAGCGGCGGCCTTACTCATTGGGTGGGAGTGTATTGCATTTGCACACCAAACAATGA
>DAIOFF010000105.1:0-9183 GCA_036745855.1 Scrofimicrobium sp.
GGGATGAAGCCGTCATGAATGAGACCGCGCGAATAAAAGCTATTCGCGAGAAGACCGGCTGGCTCGCAAAAGTGAATCTGAAGCCAGCAGACGGCCCAGTCGCGCACCGAAGTTTGCAAAAAATGCCGTTTTAGAGGCTATCGATGCCGACCTCGAACTTGTGGTTGTCATTACTGAAGGGATTCCAGTTGCGGATGCGACTGAGTTTGTGAATCGTGCCCTGTCTGCTGGTGTCAGAGTCATTGGGCCTAACTGTCCAGGAATCATTAGCCCTGGGCAATCAAATGTTGGGATTACCCCTGCGGATATCACGCAGCAAGGACGACTTGGCCTTGTGTCTAAGTCTGGAACTTTGACTTATCAAATGATGTTTGAACTGCGCGATATCGGTTTTTCGACATGCATAGGTATTGGTGGGGATCCGGTTATTGGCACCACGCATATTGATGCGTTAGAAGCCTTCCAAAATGATCCTGACACTGACGTTATTGTCTTGATCGGTGAAATCGGTGGGGATGCAGAAGAGCGGGCAGCCGCGTTCATTGCAGAAAGCGTGACTAAACCGGTTGTCGGGTATGTTGCAGGTTTCACTGCCCCCGAAGGTAAGACCATGGGCCATGCAGGCGCAATTGTGTCTGGATCAGCTGGGACAGCAGAGGCCAAGAAAATGGCCCTTGAAGCCGTCGGCGTGGCTGTTGGGCGTACCCCAAGCCAAACGGCAGACTTGGCAAGGGCGGCAATTGCCACCCATTAGTCCAAGGACATCCGTTAGGTAAAGATCCAAATGAGTGAGACCCGCCGAACAGTCACAGTCAAGTTGCCTACCGGTTGGACACGAAGCATATTTGCAGGGGCAGAAGCAGCAATCATTGGATGGGTAGTGCCAACAATCGTTGGCGTTAGTTTCTTTTGGTTGCTGGCTTCTAACCCATGGATGCGTGACGTCGAGTGGGAATCTGGTGCACAAATAGGCGGGAATTTCTGGTCCCTGTCACTTGGCGGGCAAGCCCCACTGGGACAGTTGCAGGTCGGTTTTTGGCCTCTTCTATGGACACTTTTTCAAGTTTTACTTGTTCGCCTTTCTTTCTTCACCGTGCGAAGCGTAGATAAATATGCCGTGTTTGCGGCTATTCCCTCATTTGTTTTCTTAGCATTCGTGTTGGTTTTTGCATCAAGCGATGGCTCCGCGTGGCGCACAGTGGTAGGTGCTTTGGTGGTAAGCATTGTCGGGACGTTTTGGGCATACCTTGATGTGTCACGGCAGTCACGACACTGGGGGTGGGGATGGGATGGAGTGAAACTGGGGACGCTGTGGTTCTTAGCAGTAAGCATAGTGTCGCTAGTTTTTGCGCTTGCCTCATGGAGCACAAACCATAGCCGTGTTAGTGCAGAACTAGCTGAACTTGGTGAAAACACGGGTTCCTTCATTGCAATCTTCTCCATGTTCATCCCAAATCTAGCTGGCTGGGCATGGTCGTGGATTATTGGCGCAGGAATCATCGGACCAGGCGGCACTATTGTCTCTCAACTTCACCCGCGTAGTGGCGGATTCGGGTTCCCATTTTGGAATCTGGTACCACAAACTGGCGGTTCATGGGTCATTTATTGGGTACCAACAATGCTTGGACTCAGCCTCGGGATTATCACAGTCTGGAGGCGACGGCGCGCAAATGGGCACAAGGTACTAGCTAACCTTCGGGTGCTAGTAGTTGCTTCCATTTTCTTCTTAGGCCTTGTACTTGCATTGCTGTTCTTAAGTGGCGGTTCACTTGGAAACGGCAATTTGTCATATTTAGGACCTAATGTGTGGGCGGCTTTCGGGTGGACTGCACTGAAGTTCTTATTGCCTTTGGCGTTAGTGGTAGCGCTGCTTCATGCAGACACGTTCCAAGGTGTTGCAGCCCTCACTCATAAACTCACAGGTAAACAGCCCTCAAAAGAAACATCGAGCGCAGATGAGAATGCAAAACAGGGTGAAGACGTAGCACATGAAACTTCCAGCGGCAGCTATTTGGCAAACTCTTCTGCCGTAGACCTAAAGATCAGCGACGAAACAGAGGGGGACGAAATATCTTCGCCGACGCGTTCGGTTCGCCAAAGACGCTTGAACCAAGACCTCGAAAAAAGTGTGGATTCTGGCGACAATATGACATTGGACGAAGAGAAGTAGGATAGATGCTTATGAGTCAAGCTTCGTACCAGAAAAATCGGCGGTCCCTGGCATTTGGCACTATAACTGCGGTGATCGCGATTGCATCTGTGGCCGGAGCCATATTGATGCTTGTCCTAAACAATGCTTATGCGGCGTGTATGTCTTTAGGAATAGCCTCTTGCACGCTAGGGGTTTCGCGCGTTTTATGGCCCGGACGCCCGTGGTATGCAAGCCGAAATAGGTTTATTGACTTTCTTTTTTATGGGGCTTTTGGTGTGTCCCTCATACTGCTGGCACCCTGGGTTCATTCCTTACCGGCCCCCGGCACTGCCTGACGGGAAAAAGCGTTTCTTCTACAAACTGGAATAATGGAGGCATGACTGAACCAAATGCTCGGGCAGGCCTCGACAAAGACCCAGATGATGTAGCTGCCATGTTTGATCAAGTGGCACCACGATATGACCTTTTGAATGACCTACTATCCGTAGGGCAGGTGCATATTTGGCGCAAAGCAACAATTAATGCGATTGATCCATATTGGGGCCAAAGGGTACTTGACTTGGCAGCAGGAACGGGAACATCATCGGCTGCAATAGCGAAAAATGGTGCATCTGTGGTTGCTTGTGACTTATCTTTCGGGATGATTGAGGTCGGACAGGAACGGCATCCTGATATTGAGTTTGTTTTGGGAAATGCTGAGGAACTGCCTTTCGAAGATGAGTCATTTGATGCGGTTACAATTAGTTTTGGAATCCGAAACGTCCAGAACGTTCCGAAAGCTTTAAGTGAAATGCTTCGAGTTACGCGGCCAGGTGGACGCCTGGTTGTTTGTGAGTTTTCTTCACCAGATAATCACTTATTTCGGTCCGCATATGAGTTTTATACTGAAAATGTGCTTCCAAAAGTGGCAAAAGTAGCAAGCAGTGACAGTAGCGCATATGACTATTTGACTGAGTCAATTGTGGAGTGGCCAGATAGGGAAGAGTTCGGTGACATTATCGCTGCTTCGGGTTGGAGTGACGTCGAATATAGGGCGCTATCAGGTGGAATCGTTGCATTACACAGGGCATTCAAAAACTAAATAAGGTTTTGGATATTTGGAGCCGTCAGGGTAGTACAAAAAATGTTTGCGGTTTTCTCGCCAATATTTTCTCGAACCTGCTTTCTTGGTCCAAATAATGTCCTTACTTTTGATACAATCACGCAGTGCCCATTACGCAAGTACCCTCCGCGATTGACGCTGACGTAATTGTCGTTGGCGGCGGACCCGGCGGGGCAGCGGCGGCCTATCATTTGGCTCAAGCTGGGGCAGATGTGGTTGTTCTTGAAAAGTCCAGTTTCCCAAGGGACAAAGTCTGTGGGGATGGGTTGACCCCAGCCGTTGTGGCAGAACTAGTGCAAATGGGTGTCGACACCTCCAGGTGGGCTCAAAATCGCGGTTTACACGTGATTGGTGGCGGGCAAGACCTTTATTATGAGTGGCCAGAGATGACGACTCGCCCAAGTTTTGGCATGGCCAAAGCGCGACAGGAACTTGATCATGCCCTTATTAGCCGCGCAACTGAAGCTGGGGCACGGCTTTACGAAGACCATACAGTGGTGGAAGCAGTTCTTAGCCCAATTGGCCGGGTCATTGGGGTGCGGGCGCGGGTTGGGCGTGGTGGCGGCGCAAAAGAAGTCATAGCACGCGGAAAACTGGTGGTTGACGCAGGCGGCGTGGCTGCCAGATTATCCACATCGCTAGGAATAGAGAAGAACGTTCGCCGCCCAATGGGCGTTGCTGCGCGTACATACTTTAGGTCGCCTCGGGCAAACGACGAATGGATGGAATCGCACCTAGAATTATGGAATGGTAAACCTGGAGAATCTGAGCTATTACCAGGATACGGGTGGATTTTTCCGCTGGGGGAGGGGCTTGTCAACGTAGGACTTGGTTCCGTGGCCTCGACAGCAAATGCGACGCAGATTTCCTACAAGCAAGTGTTCAAAGAATGGATAAAACACCTTCCAGAAGAATGGGGTTTTAGACCTGAGAATCAAGTAGGCCCGCTCAAGAGCGCGGCGCTTCCAATGTCTTTCAATCGGAAACCCCACTACACATGTGGTCTTGCAGTTGTCGGCGACGCTGGTGGAATGGTCTCACCATTCAATGGCGAAGGAATCGCCCCAGCCATGAAAGCTGGTCGTATTTTAGCTTCAACTGCCATCCAAGCACTTTCCCGGAAAAACTTGGCCGCGTTCGATCAAGCAATGTGTGCATACTCAGAGGAATTAACTAACGAGTATGGCGGTTATTATTCCCTCGGCCGGACATTTGTCCGTTTGATTGAAAACCCCAAAATCATGCGTATTTGCACGACATATGGGTTGCCGAGGCGTAGGCTGATGAAGTTAGTCAATAAACTTCTCTCGGATGGATATGAAAGAAATGGTGGCGACATAGATGATCGTCTCATTGCTGCATTGACCAAAATTGTCACGAAGGTTTGAGAGGGTCGGAAGAACATGACGAATCCATATGTCCCGCTGTTAATAATGGCAGCGGTGGCGTTTGCGGTTTCCTTGGGTGGCCTTGGATTGTCGGCCATCCTTGGTCCCAGACAAAAGAACAAAGTAAAAGCCCAAAACTACGAATGCGGTATTGACCCAAGTCCGGTCCATTTGGAAGACGGACGCTTCCCAGTGAAGTACTACTTGGTGGCAATGACATTCATAGTTTTTGACGTTGAGGTTGTATTCCTCTATCCCTGGGCGGTCTCATTCCGGATGTTAGGGGCATTCGGGTTGGCCGTCATCTTACTGTTCGTTGCGTTGATTACGGTGCCGTTGCTTTATGAACTTCGCCGAGAAGGATTGGAGTGGACATAAATGGGAATAGAAGAAAAACTTCCTGCAGGTGTTGCCCTAACTAGTGTTGAGAAAGTCCTAGGACTGGCTCGAAAATACAGTCAGTGGCCTGTCACCATGGGTCTTGCATGTTGCGCTATCGAAATGATGGCTGGGGGCACGCCGCGGTTTGATATGTCTCGTTTTGGTTTAGAGGTGTTTCGTGCCAGTCCTCGTCACGCGGACCTCATGATCGTCTCTGGTCGCGTGTCACACAAGATGGCACCGGTCATCCGGAACGTTTATGACGCGATGCCGGAACCAAAATGGGTGATTTCTATGGGGGCCTGCGCATCGTCAGGTGGTATGTTCAACAACTACGCGATTGTTCAAGGTGTTGACCATATTGTTCCCGTTGATGTCTATTTGCCTGGCTGCCCGCCGCGTCCAGAAGCACTAATCCACGCAGTGCTTACGCTTCGTGAGCAAATCGGGAAAGAACCCCTTGGTAAGCATCGCGCGGAAATTGCTAGAGCCGCTGAGAAAGCAGCTCTTGAGGCCACTCCTGTTCATGAAATGAAGGGCTTGCTAGCGTGAGTGAACTAGAATCCCAAAATACAGATCCTGGGGACAGCCAGTCCCTTCAAAAACCATCTAATAAGTTCGAAATGCCTGAAGTTATTAGTATCAGGCATGGATCGTTCGGCGTCATGGATGACGGTGATACTTCCGGTTTTGGCGGATTGGTGGAGACTTTTGCTCTTCCAGGAGCCACGCCTCGGCCATATGGAAGTTGGTTTGATGAGGCAGTAGACGTCCTTGAAGAACTATTGACAGCTGATGGGATAGCCCCTGAAGCAGCGATCGAAAAAGTGAATGTCACAGACAGTGGCTTGATGATTACCGTGACACGCGAGCACTTGCGTTCAGTGGTGAAATATTTGCGAGACGACCAAGACTTACGTTTTGAAATGTGCCTTGGTGTGTCAGCCGTGAACTATCCAGGGGACGCGGGGCGCGAACTCCACGGGGTTTATCCATTTAGGTCTTTCACGCATAAAAGAGTCATATTTGTCGAAACAACTTGCCCGGACTCTGATCCGTGGTTGCCTTCGATTGTTGACATTTACCCCGGCGACGACTGGTCAGAGCGTGAAGCCTGGGACTTAATGGGGATTGTATTTCGCGGACATCCATCGCTAACCAGAATCGCGCTACCAAATGACTGGGTAGGTCACCCGCAAAGGAAGGATTACCCCCTTGGTGGTATCCCTATTCAATACCGAGGTGCAACGGTTCCCCCGGTCGATACCAGGAGGTCGTACAACTGATGGCAGGAGTTAGAGCAGCAGCAGGCGCAGAATCTATTGACCTAGGTGACTACGCAGATGTTCTTGCCCAAGGCGGGGACTGGGAAGACGTTTTGGATGAGATCCGGAAGATCTCATCAGAACGCGTCGTTCTCAACATGGGGCCAGTGCACCCTTCAACGCACGGCGTGCTTCGTCTGATACTTGAACTTGATGGGGAAACCGTGCGCGATTGCCGCGTGGACATCGGTTACTTGCATACAGGTATCGAAAAGAACATGGAGTTTCGTACGTGGACTCAGGGGTCTGCGTTCGTGACACGTATGGACTATGTAGCACCGATTTTTCAGGAGGTCGCGTACAGCCTGGCAGTCGAGAAGCTACTTGGGATTACGGATGAGATTCCTGAACGCGCGACTCTGATCCGCGTGCTTTTAATGGAGTTGAACCGTATTGGCTCTCACCTGATTGCCATTGGTACTGGTGGCAATGAGCTTGGTGCCACGACCATGATGACGATCAGTTTCCGTGGACGTGAAGAAGTCTTGCGCATATTTGAGCGTGTAACCGGACTGCGCATGAACAATGCGTTTGTGCGTCCTGGTGGTGTCCCAATGGACCTACCAGAAGGCACGGTTGAATATATTCGCAGTTTGATGCCTAAGATTCGTCGGGATACTGGCGAACTCCTTGACATTGTTGGTGAGAACCCAATCTTCCACATGCGGTTCAAGGGAACCGGACATATGCCAATGTCGACCATGATGGCACTTGGTATTACGGGTCCAAGCCTTCGCGCTGGCGGGCTTGCAACAGACTTGCGTAAGGATGCGCCATATTGCGGATACGAAACTTATGATTTCGATGTGCCTGTCCGCAACTCTTCGGATGCCCTCAACCGTGTGTTTATCCGCTTTGATGAGTGCTATCAGTCAATGCGAATAATTGACCAGGTTTTAGACCGCCTTGAGGCAACAGAGGGCCAGCCTGTCATGGTTGCTGATAAGTCCATTGCTTGGCCAGCACAGTTGACAGTGGGCGACGACGGCCAAGGTAACAGCCCAGGTCATATCAAAGAAATCATGGGGGAATCAATGGAATCCCTCATCCATCACTTCAAGTTGGTCACTGAGGGATTCAAGGTTCCACCAGGCCAGGCATATCAGGAAATAGAACACGCTAAGGGGATTTTCGGGGCTCACCTGGTATCTGCTGGCGGCACCCGACCATTCCGGGCGCATTTCCGCGATCCCAGTTTCAACAACTTACAGGCAGTCGCTGCAGCGACCATCGGCGGACAGTTGGCTGACGTTGTTGTCACACTTGCATCACTTGACCCAGTCGCAGGAGGCGTTGATCGATGACCTATTCACCGGAAGTCGACGCGAGGCTTCGCGCCGAAGCCGCCCAGATTATTGCCCGATATCCAAGTGGACATGCACGCTCAGGACTATTGCCCATGCTGCATTTGGTCCAGTCAGAGGACGGATATGTTAGCCCCGACGGGATTGCGTTGTGCGCTGATCTACTAGATCTAACGCAAGCTCAAGTGTCAGCCGTCGCTACCTTCTACACGCAGTTCAAGAAGCACCCAAACGGAGAGTATAACGTTGGGGTATGCACTAACGCGCTCTGCGGAATACTTGGTGGAGACCAGATTTACGAGGCACTTTCAGACCGACTTGGGATACACCATGACGAAACCACCAAGGACGGGAAGATAACTCTGGAGCGGCTCGAATGTAATGCCGCTTGTGATTACGCTCCCGTGGTCATGGTGAACTGGGAGTTCTTCGACAATCAGACACCAAAGTCAGCCACAGATTTAGTTGATGATTTGCGTGCAGGCAAACCAGTGCGACCGACGCGCGGTCCTGACAGTGTGCGTACTTTCAAGGAAGTATCAAAGACATTGGCTGGATTCTCTGACGGGCTGGCAAGCGAAGGCGTTTCTGCAGGCGAGAAGAGCTTACGTGGGCAGGACGTGGCGAAAGAACACGGCTGGACAGCACCCCGCCTCGTAAAAAACGAACCTAGCGGTGACTCCAATAAGGGGGAACAAGCATGAGTAATGTGTTTACCGCGTCAGACCCATTGACCCCTGCGCTCACGAAGCGATGGGGGACAGATAAGTCTTGGACGTTGAAGTCCGCTATCAAAGACGGTGCGTACACGGGCCTTCGAAAAGCCATGGATATGCAGCCCGCAGACATTACTGAAACCGTGAAACAATCAGGGATTCGGGGACGTGGCGGCGCAGGATTTCCGACGGGATTGAAATGGTCTTTCTTGCCGCCAGATGATGGCAAACCACGGTACTTGGTGGTCAATGCTGATGAATCAGAGCCAGGAACATGCAAAGACATTCCTCTCTTGATGGCTGACCCACATTTACTGGTTGAAGGCATTGCAATAGCTAGCCGTGCCATTAACTGTAAGCAAGCATTTGTTTATCTACGTGGTGAAGTCGTCCATGTTTATCGGCGGCTTTTAGAGGCGGTGGCAGAAGCCACAGACGCTGGACTTCTAGGTGACCTGAAGATAGTCGCACACGCCGGTGCTGGCGCATACATTTGTGGCGAAGAAACTGCACTTCTTGATTCTTTGGAAGGACGCAGAGGCCACCCTCGTTTGAAGCCACCGTTTCCCGCGGTTGCAGGGCTTTATCAGCGTCCAACAGTTGTGAACAACGTTGAGACGATTGCGGACGTAGCATTGCTTTTCCGCAATGAATCTGGATGGTACTCGTCAATGGGAACTGAGAAATCCAAAGGATGCGGAATTTTCTCAGTGTCTGGTCACGTGAATAACCCAGGGCAATTTGAGGCTCCCTTCGGCGTAACTATGAGGGAACTTCTGGAATATGCTGGGGGAGTTCGCGATGGGAAGAAGCTA
>DAIOFF010000106.1:0-9072 GCA_036745855.1 Scrofimicrobium sp.
CTCATTGCCGATGATCGACTCTCCCTGGCAAATTTCCCAGTCAAAGTTTACGAACTACAAGACATTGAAGAGGCCTTCGAGGCCGCAGACAAAGGTGCAGACTGCCTAAAGGTTCTAATTACACCCGGAGGGAACAAAGCATGAATCCTATTTGCTTAGATGGAAAAACTGCAGTTATCACTGGTGGCGGGCGCGGCCTGGGGGCCGGGATCACCCGAGCGATGCTTGAGGCTGGTGCTGACGTAGTCGTGATCTCCCGTAGTGATCTACCTGGTGACTTGGTTGATTTGGCTGCAACCCTTGACCGGAAAATCCGTCACCAGAGCGCAGATTTTGAAGATCCAGAATCAGTTTCTGCGGCAGCAGCGACGATTCTTGCTGACACCGAAGTCGATATTCTGGTCAATAATGCCGGGACCCAGGAACGGCATCCTTCAACCGAGTTTCCCCTGGAGTCGTGGAACCGCGTCATCCAAGTCAACCTCACTGCTGTGTTCCAGCTTTGCCAAGCTTTTGGAGCGCCAATGGTACAGCGCGGAAGTGGAAAGATCATCAACTTGGCATCTCTGCTGAGTTTTCAAGGCGGGCTAACAGTTCCAGCATATGCCGCAGCAAAAGGGGGAGTCGCCCAACTAACTAAAGCCCTATGCAACGAATGGTCAAGCCGTGGGGTGAACGTGAATGCGATTGCCCCTGGTTATATGGATACCGAGATGAACACGGCTTTGCTAGCTGACCCAGTTCGACACGACCAGATTCTTTCACGTATTCCTGCTGGACGTTGGGGTGGCCCAGCAGATGTGGGAGGAACGGCCGTTTTCCTGGCTTCATCCGCTGCCGACTATGTGCATGGACAAATTATTGCAGTTGATGGGGGATGGATGGCGCGGTGAATGCCGACCGCTGAACTAACAAGGTGGCCATCGGCTTAGATCGTTGTGGGAATAACCACATGACTAAGCCGATGGTCCGACTTTGTTTACCTAGGTCATGGAAGGTTTGCTGATCTTCTTTCAGAGACTAATGGCCACGAATGCGCCTTCTATGTGAAGTATTGGAGAGTGCTGTCCCAGCTTTCAGGGACACTATCGAAGACATCGGTGCTCTAAACCCCTGGGCGTCTGACGAGCAGGACGTGCGATATTGTGGTAGTAGGCCCATCAAAATGCAATCCTAGGGGGATAACCGGATGCCAATGCCTGGAACGTCACATCCTAATGCTTCTCGTCATACTGGTTCTCAGAAGGCTTTGCGTGAGGCAAATGTTAAGAGAATAGTTGAAGTGCTTGAGCGACAAGGCCCGCAAACCCAGGTTCATTTGGCAAATGCGACAGGACTGTCAAGGGGGACGGTTTCAAACCTTGTACATTTCCTGGAAGAAAGTGGGCGGGTCGAAACATCCTTTGTCACCCAGTCAGGGCGCCGTGCGGTTTTGGTGTCTTCAGCGTCGGATGGACGCAAAGTGGTTGGGATCGACATCGGAAGGTCGCATTTCTCGCTGGCTTTGGGGGACATTTCTGGGGAGGTGATTGAGGCGGTAGAGAAGCCACTTCCCGTTGAGCATGTGCCTTCAGAGACGATGCCGAAGATTCGCGAGGCCGTGAGGGGTTTGTTGGAAGCTCACGGTGGAACCGAAAAAAGTGTTGCGGGGGCCGTCGTCACCATTCCAGCCTCTTTCGATACTGTCAGCGGGAAAGTTATTCAAAGCTCAGTTTTTGCGGGGTGGGCGGGGATATCTGTACCGAAGGTCATTAGTGAGTTTTTACCTTATCCGGTCACCCTGGCAAATGATGCAGACATGGGCGCTTACGCGCAGCGAAAGGATGGAGCTCACGCTTTCGAGACAATGCTTTATGTCAAGGTGGCAAGTGGAATAGGAACCGGATTGCTGCATGATGGAGACATCTTCCGGTCTTCAACTGGTATTTCCGGCGAGATAGGGCATACCCAAGTCGTGGAAAACGGGGAGCCGTGCATCTGCGGCAACAAAGGGTGTCTTGAGACGCTTGCGGCCATTCCTGCATTGCTGCGTAGTTATGCGCGTGCAGTTGGAAAAGAGCAGGTCACCTTGCAGGAGTTACAGAGCAATGCTTTAGCGAAGGAACCTGCTGCATTACGAATATTGGCGGACGCTGGTAACGCTATTGGGAGGGCACTTGCGACGCCAGTGAGTTTGCTTGGGCCAGATGCTGTTGTTGTTGGTGGTCCGCTGGCGGATGCAAGTAGTGCATTGCTTGAAGGTATTGCGGCAGCTACCAGGCTTCGTGCGGTTCCGGCAATCGCGTGGAACACTGAGTTTCGGGCGACGCCTTTTGGGATTTTCACGGAATGTGTTGGGGCTTGTTTTTATGCATCACACTTAGTTCGTGTGTCGGTGTAGTCATTACAATAGGTTTAAGCAATAAACTTTTAGAGCACTGTCCAGAGGCCTCGCATCAAAGACTTGAAGTCTGAGTGAAGTTTGTTTACTATCTAAGGTGCGGTGATGCCGCCGTTGGGTGCAATTGTGCGCTGTGCTGCGAATGATAGTGACATAAGGGTCTGATCTGTGGTGATCGACTCTTCTGGTAACTGACAAACGTGCGAAGAGAACAAGGAAGATCGATGATGACCCCTAGGAAACGAAGACTGACAAGGACGGTGCCTGCAGGTCTTGCTGCCATCGCCTTGGGAATCGGTGGATTGGTCGGTGCCACCATGCCAGCCGCCGCCGCTCCGAATGATAGCTGGTACACCTCTTTTGAAACGGGAGAACCCGGATTAGATGGGACAACTATTGGCACGCCCAATAACACCCGCGGAAAAGGCGTGCCAGGAAATGTTACTGGAAGAATTATACCTTCAAGCATTCGCTCTAATGGTGAAAGTGGAGCTGAAGGACCTGACAAACTTGTCGATGGGTCGACTGGGACAAAATGGTTGTCACGGGTAAAAATCGACACATGGGTGAGCTTTGAAATAGATGCCCCTGCGTCCATTGAAACGTATAGTCTAGTTTCGGCAAATGACGCAGCTGAGCGTGATCCAAAAGCGTTCCGAATCGAAGGATCAGCTGATGGAAACACTTGGGAAACGATTGACCGCCAAGAAAACGTCGCATTCACGGCTAGGTTCCAAAAGAAGACCTTTGAACTTGAAGAAGCAAGCGAAAGCTATAAGTTTTTCCGTCTTTATGTTGAAGAAATTGCAGACTTTGATAGGGCAAATAGCGTTCAGATAGCAGAACTGGAACTAATAGAAGGCGGGGCATCAAACGCTGCGACCCCAGTGGCACTAGAAGTCAACTCTGGACCTACAACAGGGGTGAATATAAGGACTGGCGTCGGATTCACTGGCGCAAGAGCACTTGGATATTCTGGTGGTCATATCGCTGGCGGACCAGCTGACTCAGAATCCTTTATCGCAAAAGACATTGACGTTGAAGTCAAAGAGGGGACAGAACTGTCATTCAAACAGTTGTATGACCTGACTCTGGACTACGCGGGTGGATATGGGGCCATTGACCTCATATTCGACGATGGCAAACGGATGTCAGAGCTTGGCCTGAAAGATACATATGGGTTCGTGCCGTCGTCGCAAACCTGGGGTGATGGCGACTTATTGATACCTGCCCAGTGGAACTCGTTGCACGTCGACCTTTCCCCTCTGAAAGGCAAGATCGTCAAGGACGTGATTTTCACCTATCACAATGCAAACCGCGGAACTGAAGAGACCTCATTTAGAGGATGGTTTGATGACATTAGGATTGGCGAGGTCGGCCGGATTGACCAAACCACCAGTGATCTTGCTTCTCTTGTTGATACTAGGCGAGGCTCAGCGTCCTCAGGCGGATATTCGCGCGGTCTAAACATTCCGGCAGCTGCAATGCCAAATGGATTCAACTTCTATGCGCCAGCTACTTCAGGAAATAACGGCGGCGCTTTCTATTCCTACAGTGCATCTAATAATTCGGCTAACCTGCCATCGCTTCAAGCTTTCTTGATCTCCCATGAGCCCAGCCACTGGATGGGGGACAGAAACCAGTTAGCTGTCATGCCTTCGCCAAATGTGGACCCAGACGTGAGCCTTGGTAATAGGGCATTGGCGTTCAAACATGACAACGAAATTGCACGCCCTGACCTCTATCAGGTTACATTTGAAAACGGCCTTACCGCCAAGATTGCTCCAGCTGACCACTCTGCTGTCTATCGGTTTGACATGCCAGACACCAGGGGTTCTGTCATAGTCGATGTGGGCCAGACTGACGGTGCAGTAGGCGGCGGCAACGGCCTCGCAATCAACAAAGATACTGGTGAAGTTACGGGTTGGGTTGATTATGGTTCAGGGTTATCTGCGGGCCGCTCACGTATGTTCGTTTATGGAAAGTTCAACAAAGATATCAGTAGCGTAAAAGACGGTGGAAATGGGCGGAGCTTTGCTCACACGGCATCTTTTGCTGACCTTACTGATAAACAGGTTGAACTCCGCATTGCAACCTCTTTCATCTCTAGTGAACAAGCGAAGAAGAACTTGAGCCTTGAGGTTGAAGGAGTAAGCTTCGAAGACGTTCAAGCCGGCGCAAATAGGGCATGGAATGAGCGACTGAGTGTAATAGATGCGTTGGACACTAATGCTCAAGATCAACAGATAACTACCATTTATTCAAACCTTTATAGGTTAAATCTTTATCCAAACTCGCAACACGAGAACACGGGCACCAATGACGCCCCAGTGTGGAAGCATGCCTCGCCAGTCGCGGCAAAGAGCGGGAACGCTAGTGCCACAGAAACTAATGCCCAAATTATTGACGGAAAAATCTATGTCAACAATGGTTTCTGGGACACATATAGGACGGCTTGGCCACTCTATTCTTTCCTTTACCCAACCGAACTGGTAGATGAGTTGGTCGGCGGTTTCGCCCAGCAATACCGTGAAGGTGGATGGATTGCCCGATGGTCATCGCCAGGGTATGCAGACCTGATGACAGGAACGTCCTCTGATGTTGCATTTGCCGAGGCGTACTTGGCGGGCAAGCTGTCACCAGAAACTGCACTTGACGCATATGATGCAGGCCTGAAGAACTCGACAGTTCGGTCTGTGTCAACGCAGGCTTATGGTGCCAACCAGGTCGGCAGAAAGGGGATTGATCAGTCAATATTCCTTGGATACACGACTAATGCTGTTGGTCAGTCAGTGTCATGGGGCATGGAAGGTTATGTCAATGACTTTGGCCTTTCCAAGATGGCTGAAAAACTAGCGAATGACCCGAAGATCGCAGAGACACACCCTGAAAGGGTCGAGCAACTTCGTGAAGAAGCTGAGTACCTCAGCCAAAGGGCAAGCGCTTATGTGAACATGTTTGACCCTCAAGTTGTGCAGCCTCACTTTGATGGCAGCACCGTTCAGGGCGGTTTTGCTCCTAAAGATCCTTCTGGGAAGTTCGTTGAAGGTGCGAACCTAGATCCGATGCATTGGGGTGGCGCTTACACCGAAGGAAACGGTTGGACATTCTTCTACCACGCATTGCATGACGCTGAAGGAATGGCGGCTCTTTATAATGAGGCCAATGGAAGTCCAGGCGGAAATAAAGCAATTATTGATTCATTAAATGCCTATTTCAGTCAGCCAGATTTAGATTCCAGAAGCAATAGTCAAGGTATTCACGAGGCCAAAGAAGCCCGAGACCTACGAATGGGCCAATGGGGGCTGAGCAATCAGATTTCCTATCACGTGCCTTATATTGCAGCAGCCGTTGGTAAGCCGAGCATGACTCAAGAAAAGGTTCGCGAGGCCACCCAACGCGTATTCCAAGGCTCCGACATCGGACAAGGATACGTAGGGGATGAAGACAACGGTGCATTCAGTGCATGGCATTTGTTCTCAGCTCTTGGTTTCTATCCGCTAGAGGTGGGATCTGCCAACTACACCATCGGTTCCCCAATGCTCGATAAGGTGACGCTTTGGCCAGGTAGCGACAAGGAACTAGTAATTAGTGCTCCAGGGGCCCAAGATGGCAAGGTTTATGTGGACGGAGTTTCCTTGAACGGGACCGCTCTTGACCGCGCAAAACTTGACGGGGCCGCATTGCGCGCTGGTGGAGAACTCACGTTCCAGATGGCCGATGCCCCATCCACTTGGGGTGAGTTCCAACCAAATGAAGACGTGCGCTTAGTACTTCCTGACTTGTTCACGCCTGACAAAGTCGACATTCGGTCAAATGACGACTCGGATCTCTCGGGCTTATCAGATAACACCAGCTCGACTTCGGTGACATTTGAAGAAAGCAAAGCAGAAATCACTATTGCATCCAAAGCTGGATCAGTTGGAGTTTCCCGCTACACACTAACTGCCGCCTCGGAAGGAAAACCTGTCGCATGGAAGTTAGAAGGTTCAACAGACGGGAAAACCTGGAAGACAGTAGATGAACGCAGCAATCAGACATTCAGATGGGCCAATCAAACTAGACCATTTGAAGTGGAAGACAGCTCAGAATACTCCCAGTTCCGACTAACTATTGAGGCAGATGAAGAACCCCTGACTCTGTCAGAGATCGAAATGTTCGCGCACTACGGGGAAAGCGAAGACGTCGTGGTGATCGGCAAAGCCGTCGCGGACGTACGTGTTGGCCAAGTCGTTGACGCCAACATCGCTGAACTGAAAGTGCCATCAGGGCTCAGTGCCTCTGACTTCGATGTGAAAGCACGCATAGTTGGAATAGACGATTCTGAAGTTCAAGCGCGGGTCACAAGGGACTCCGCAGGGCTCCTGCACGTGAAACTTCCCGAAGGCTACAAGTTCGATGAACCTGGGATATGGGACATAGTGGTCACCGCGACGCAAAAGGGCGGCGAAGAAACGGCTCTTACCGGAAGCGGCACTGCAACCATTGTCTCTTACCGCAATGACACCCTTGCGGGATCATTCAACCGGATTTGTATTACAGATAAAGGTAAGCACTTAGGAAACTGTGACGGCTTGAACTTCCAGTTCGACCGCGCCGAACTGAACTCCTTAGGTTTCAAACAAGGCGAAATAGTGCCAAGCACCAAGGGAACAGGTCAGTTCTACAACATTCCTGCTGTAGAGCCAGGCATGCCTGACAACATCACTGATGATGGCGGAGTGATTCCACTTGACCTTCCTGACGGTGTAACAAAACTGTCTCTCATTGCAACTTCAAATGAAGGTGCACAAAGCGGCACAATCGTCGTGAAATACAGTGATGACAGCACACAAAACTACAATGTGTCTGTACCAGACTGGTTCTGTCCAGGAGGCGAACCCTCAAACGCTTTTGTGCAAGCGAAAAACAGGTACGCAGGTGCGAACATCCAACCAGATCAACGCAACTTCTGCCTCTATGAGACGCCTTCCCTTTCACTGAAGGCTGATGATGGAGCAGGCAACCCCATTCACCCCGTGTCATTGACAATGCCACAGTCACCTAATGGCAATGACCTAGTTAAAGGCAGAATGCACATATTTGCTGTGGGGACTGATGTCAATGAGCCATGGACATACGTTGAGCTTGCGCTTACTGCGCGTGAGGACGCTGAAGTCGAAAGTCCACAACCTCTAGAAGGACAAATTGCTGAGCTGACAGCAGGTGACGTCGACTCAGTGACAGTGAACTGGGGCGATGGAACGGGCAGTGAAACTGTGGGCGTTGGTGAAGGCGGAGCAATCAGTTCAAGCCACGTTTATGAGCAGGCAGGAGTATTTACGGTACGGATTTTGGCAGACGATGGTCAAAAGAGTGCGGTCGCGTCCTTCAAAGTGACTGTCACCAAGGAAATCGTCTACACGCCAACAATCTCAGCGGTGCCAAGCAGCGTGTCTGGAGGCAAAGACTTTACGATCATCGGCGAAGGCTTTGCTCCCGGAGAAACCGTGGCAGTTAGCTATGGAGATGTTAAAGCATCGGCCACAGCAACCATCGACGGCACCATATCTTTTACAGGAAAGGCGCCCACCAAACCAGGGGACTACACGATCACTGTTCTAGGTGAGGTCTCGGAAGTTTCCGTTGAAACCTCAATCAAAGTGACTGAAGCCGAGGAAACCCCGGACCCAGGGCCTGAAGAACCAGGTACTGAGGGACCCAATGCCAAGCCAAAGGTTGAACGGTATGCAGGTGCAGACCGGTACGATACTTCGCGATTGGTCATTGGAAAACACCTGAAGAAAGGATCACCGCTCTTTGTGGCAACCGGCGCGGACTTCGCGGATGTGCTTTCTGTGGCACCTGCGGCCGCGAAGGCAGACGCAGGCGTGCTCTTGTTGCCAAATGGAGACCTTGATGATGCATCCATCAAGATCATCAAGGAAAAAACGCCATCAAAGGTCATCATCGCTGGTGGGCCAAACTCTGTTTCGAAACAGACAGAAAAGGGGCTTCGTAAGGTCGTGAAGGACGTCAGCCGCGTGTACGGGGCTGACAGGTACATGACCTCGCAAGGCATTTTTGAAGAGTTCTTTGCAGACGATAAAGAATCATCGCATGTGTTTGTGGCAACCGGCCTTGGCTATGCCGATGCTTTGGCAGGCTCTTCTGCTGCCGGAGCAAACGGTTCAGCACTTGTGCTGGTGCGCGGCAACGGAAGCGCAAAAGACAGTGCCGGAATGATAAAGACTCTGAAATCCAGCGGGATAAAGACCGTTAGCATTTCTGGAGGCTTTGCTACAGTCAACCGGACTCAAGAAACTGCGCTTCGTGGCTCTATCAGCAGTGTCGAACGAATCTTTGGCGCTGACAGGTACGAGACGGCTTCGAAACTTGCACAGTGGGTTGACAAGTTTGCTCCCGCAGATAAGGTCACAGACGTCTGGGTGACTTCGGGTCTCACATTCCCAGATGCACTGTCTGCAGCCTCATTTGCAGGCAACCCGTCAGCGCGTTTGGTACTGGCCAAGCCAGATTGTGTCCCTGGAGGAACCGCTGATGTTGTAGCCACATACAAGCAAGCGGGCACACTGCACGTGGTGGGTGGAACAGCGACTTTGGCCAAGTCGGTTGAAACCCTAAACAGGTGCGAGTAGCGGAATGTAAGCGCTAAGCAGTAAAGTCGGGGGTCGCAAGCAAAAAGCTTGGAC
>DAIOFF010000107.1:0-9025 GCA_036745855.1 Scrofimicrobium sp.
GGGTTTACTTGCCCAGGCCCCCATGTCTAGGGCTTCGATGAGTTCGGTGCTGCGATTTGTTGCTTCTTTTTTGGAAAGTCCCCGGATTCGGCCAACTAGTTCTATTGCTTTGCGAGGCGTCAGGCCCGTGATCGGCACGTTTGCCTGTGCTTGAACAGAGACTAGGCGGCGGGCGATATTTGGGTGGGCGATGACGTCGTGGTTGCTGACGTGGATGGTTCCGCTGTCGGGTTTCAAGATTCCGACTATTTGGTTTGCCAGTGTGGTTTTGCCGGCACCGTTATGTCCAAGGAGGCCGACTACTTCGCCGGGGTTAACTGTGAGGTCAATCCCGGCGTTCGCTTTGGTTCCGTGGCGGCCGGGATAAGTTTTTTCGAGACCTTTTATTTCTAAAACTGGTTGGTACATACCAATGAGTATTACACATACTTTTGAGTATGTGCAAAGTAGGCTGGTTGGTACACTTAATACATGAGCGAAAACCAGCATGGTCTATCTGAGGCATTGAAAGCGTTGGCCACAGCGACTGCCGACCTGACCAAAGCTGCAACCATAGGACTTGGAAAAGACGTGGCAGTACAAGTTGCCGAAGCCCTCCAAAGCGCCGCCGTGGCCGTCGAAGGAGCAGCAAAGAAAGTGTCACCCTCTGCCAAGTCGAATACCAGAGCGGATATTCTGGAGGCCGCAGGGGCAGTGTTCGCCGAAAAAGGCTTCGACTCCTCTAGCCTCGACGAAATAGCCAAACGGGCAGGACGCACCAAAGGTGCAATCTACGCTCACTTCCAAAGCAAAGATGAACTAATGTTGGCCCTTGCCAAGAGCGCTTTTGAGGAATGCGAACTAGACAAAGGAAGCCAAGAAGTCATCATTGCGTACAAAGAAGGCCGCCTAGCTGAGCTAATAGACGACATAAATGCGGCACCAGGCCAAGGACAAAGTTTCCTGCTATCACTAGAAATCGTGACCTACGCACTTCGCCACCCAGAACACAAACAAGAAATCGGGGATAGCTTCGCAAAATCAAGTGCACAACTGGAACACTTTTTGCATGCGCAGATTCCAGGTATACCGCCTAATGCGGCACTTACGTTTGCCACCATCGTGAACCTCGGCAGTATTTATGCAGCGCTGTCACCTAAGTTGGCAACAGGAAGCACAATTGTGCGCGCCCTGGATTCCGCTTTCGGTAGGCGCGGCCGTAAGTAACAAACTGCGATCAGCGCAACGAAAGTCAGTTTGCGCTGATCGGCGGTAAAACATGTTCTGAGCACGGCACTTAGAATCACAAACTTAGATAAGATGAGAGCACATAAGTAACAGAACAAACTCCGAAGGATCCCAAATGAGCGACGCTCACCAAAATTTACCTGACAATCAGCAGGGTACCGAATCATCATTTGACAGCCTCGTTCAAGGTGGCGGAACAAACCAGGCTGGCGAATTCACTGTCGCTTTCCGTGGATATGACAAGACTGAAGTGGACGCTGCATTAGCAGACCTTACAGCTCAACTGGAAGGCGCAAGACAACAGATTGTTGCCACCCAAACCGAAAAGCAAGACGCTGTAGCAAGACTCCAATCTGAAGTTGAACGACTTCGTTCCACCTCAAGGTCAGCTGAACAACTTCAAGCAGAAGTACTGGCAAAGAATGCACAACTTGCAGACGCTGAAGAACAAATTGCTGCGCTTGGCGCACAACTGGTTGAACAACCAATAGACGACGACACTGAAGTAGGTATAAACACCCGCGAAAAGTTTGAAGCAGTACTGCGGGTAGCTGAAGAACAAGCTTCCACCCTCATCCAAAATGCAACAATACAAGCAGAACGTCTTCTTGAAGCTGCGCGGGACGAATCTGCCTCCCAACGTGCTGATGCCAAAGCTGAAGCCGCACGCATCGTGGCTCAAGCACAACATGACGCAGATCAGATCCGGTTGACGATCGACACGGAATACACTGCGCATGAAGCCACACTGAAACGCGAAGCAGCACATGCGTCAGAAAAGATTGCGCAAGCCGAACGCGAAGCAGAGGCTTTGCGGACAGAAGCCGAAAAGGGAGCTGCCTCCCTGCGGGCTCTGGTCACCCGCGAAACCACTGAACAACGCGCTGAAGCCGAACGCGAAGTACGTGAAATGAACGCACGTGCCCTAGAGTTTGAAGAAACACTCACCAGACGCCAAGATGACGCACAACAAGAATTCCTTGTGTTGCACAACAAAGCCGTGGCACACGCAGAACGTATCACAGCGGATGCAAACGAACAGGTCAACTCAGCACTTGATAACGCGAAGATTATCTCTACCAAAGCTGACGAGTATGAAAAGCTCATGCGCGCCCAGGCACTACAGATTGAAGCAGATGCGCGTGTGCGTGCCCAAGAAACTTTGGGTCGTGCCCGCGATAAAGCCCGCAAGATAGTAAGTGCCGTAACCGAACACACGAACATGGTTGTTCGCGACGCTGAAGATCGCGCCCGTGACCTGCGCTGGCAACAACAACAGCTCAACAGCTTCATGGCTGAAGTTCGCGAACTTGTTCGCCCAGAAGGCGTCTTCACGAAAGAGTCCGACGACCCTGAGACTGGCGTTCCTGGAATTGATGAGGATGATGCGTCAGATGACACTGGCCAAATCCCAATTGTTAAAAAGGTCGACAACGGAGACTGATTGTTGAGCTGGGCTGCCGTCGAGTTGGGTTGTTACTGAGCTGGGTTGCTATTGATTTGGGTTATCACTGAGCTCGCTTGCCATCGAGTTGGGTTGCTATTTAGCTCAGATGCTATTGAGCTGGGTTGGAACCGACAAAGACCAGAGAAAAGTTGTGCCCCTTAGACAGGACTTGCCTGCATAGGGGCACAACTTGTATTTGATGGCACTTCCAAAACGCGGGACTTGCGCAGAAATTCTCTATTCGGGCTGGCTTTTTGCTCCGACACTTGAAGTCGCGTCTGCACTCGGAGCGAAAAGGCAACCATCGGAGCGGTATCCTGCTCCGACCCATGACCAAACCCTCCGACACTTTGCGGTCCCACACACACTCGAGCGAAATGTAGCCGGTTCTCATTGCGTTCACGGCTTCCAGTACGGTCCCACACACTCGGAGCAAAAAGCGCGCGCCCCTTCCACAGTCCTAAACTACATCACCTGCATCTTCCTCCACACCGGAGGCTTCCGCATCAAAATAGCTCTTCGGACTTGGGTGGGGTGTGAAGGTGTTTCATACTTTGTCGTGTGAAACAAAAAGATAATAGAGACACCTTCACTGTTACTGATCCCACTGGGGAACCCTCGACTCAATCACCATCCCCTAACCATGACCAAAACCACACACCCCACCAAAATCCCAAGAGCCGGTAAAGCCAGCCTGTTGCAATCAGGGGACTGAGTATTGGCCTGCAGTCCATCGAAAACTGCGACAGAACGAGTCATTTCCTTGCATGACAGGCAATCTGATTGTTGTCAACAGGCTACGTTCTCGATGACTACGTATGCCGAAGCGACGTGGTAGGCGTTCTGACAGTAGCGTAACGCCCATCTTCAGATGTTGGATGTCTTGCCTTCATGCGCTGCGGCATAAAGAGGCCTGTTGTAAATTCCTACTGACGTCTTATTTTGATAGTATTCAAATTATGAAAGAAGAAAAGATGTCTACTGCATACCGCATATCTGGAGATGCCATCTCTCCGCCTGCCAACAGGCTAGTGAGAACAGCACACAATAGAAAGGCGAGCAATTTCCACGCTTTGCCATTGCCTGGAGCGTTGCGTTCAATGCCCGAATTCTGGAAGGAAAAGTTTGGCTTCGTCTGCAACGAAATCGAAGCTGACGTGAGCTTCTCGGACAAAGCACTTGACTCATTCTTCTCGCCTAATGGGCCACTTGCGCATGCACAGGAGTTGGCCGCAGAGATCTTTAAGGTCGAACATGCTCTGTTTACGACGTGTGGCACGACCGTATCAAATCGAATCGTCCTCGACGCGTTAGGCGGCCCGGGTACACGCATACTCATTGACGGCGCATCTCATCAGTCAGTGCTGTTTTCTGCGACTACCCTTGGTATGGAAACGACGATCATTGCTCCGAAAACTCATGGAGCATGCAATATTCCCGATTTGGCCGAGTTGGTATCGGTTCTGAAGACTTCTTACGACGAACAACGCCCCTTTGATGTTGTGGTCCTAACGGCAAGTTCTTACGACGGATACCTGGTAAACATGGACGAGATGTTGCCGCGTCTTATCGATGCATCTCCTACAACTTCCGTGCTGATTGATGCAGCGTGGAGCGCAATACATATGTTTTCGGAAGATTTACGTTTTGCAAGTCCATTTGATGTGGTGAATAGACTTAGAAATGAAGGACGTGACTTGCCGTCAATAATCGTCACTACCTCTATTCACAAAACGATGTGCTCCCTTCGGCAAGGCTCGATTATTCTCGTTGCAAATGACGACAATTGTATAAACAGTATGCGAACATCTCTTTTCATGAATCATTCGACATCTCCTTCTTGGCCGATTCTCGGCTCGATTGATCTTGCCTGCACGCATGCATCCCAATTTGGCAATCAAATGGTGTCTGCCGCAATTGCTTTACGACAATATTTCATAAACGAACTGCGCGATGATCCTGTGTTGGCAAAACTGCTTCTTGCCGATTATGACCATTTTGAAACTGTATCAACGTTGCAACAAGATCCTCTGAAAGTGATCATCGATACCTCCTCACTAGGAAAACCTGCGGAAGTTCGAAATAGATTGTTTTCTGAGTACGGTATTTATGTTTCGAGATGCAATGGTGCTGGCATGTTGTTGAATTTCACAATCGGAGTATCCAGAGAAGATGTCGATAATCTTTTGAATGCTCTTAGTGAGATTTCCATGCAAAGAAGCAGCAACATTCAATTGGAGCGTTTTCCAACACCGGGAACGGTGTCAAGCGAGTTCGTTATTGCGTATCCTCCCGGGAATATTATCGTCAAACCTGGGGATAACTGGTCGACGTCGCAAATGAATATTCTCGATTTGGAAATCTCGGCAAGGGCCGAAATCTTTCGCATATCAAACAAGCACAATGAGAGGAAATATGTATGATTGGCATGCAACAGATAGCGGAAATAGCAAACAGGCAGCCAGACGCAATTGCGTTAGAAATGGGTCAATCATTACTTACGTGGAAAGAGTACGAAAAAGCCGTTCGTGAATTGCTTCCGTGGTTTAGCAAGACGATGCAGGGGAGATCTGATTCAGTGATAATCGAGGCTGACGCCTCGATCTTGACATTCATACTTGCAAGCATATTCTCTTCGCTCAAGGTGCCTTGGGTAGCCCTTGATCCTGGGAAACCTCAACATGTTCGTGACGCACAAGTGCAGCAGGTGGAGCCTGTCCTAGTAGTACGCGACGGCCAATCTGGCGATCTATCTATCAGCGTGGTGTCTGACGGCACGGTGCATGTATTTTCGGAAATTCCTAAGATCGAGGACGAAGTAAGTATTCCCGATAATCGAGAATTCCGGGCGTTAGGTTTTACGTCAGGAACTACCGGAGTTCCAAAGATGGTCATCCGAACTGAACCAAGTGAAGCAAGACGAAACGCGAACTTCATTGATATGTTTGGCTTTGACGATACTGACAGGTTTCTCCTATGTTTGCCCTTGTCTCATGCTTCAGGGCACGGATGGGCGCGTACATTTCTGGCGGCTGGCGGGACGGTAGTCATCTGCGAAGCCGAACCTTCACGAATCGCCGAAGAGATTCTAGAAAATGAAATAACTGCGAGTCTCCTAGTTCCTCCGGTCTTGGAAAAGGTTCTAGACTGCATTAGGCAAGAATACGGAAAATCGAGAGTACCGAATCATTTGAAATTCTTGTTAACAGGTGGGCGACACATTTCGCCCGCAATATTTGCGCGAACGCTCCAAAACTTTGGTCCCGTGCTACATTCATATTACGGCACCACCGAAACAGGTGTGAACGCTATTGCCTCTCCAATCGATCTCATGATCGATCCTCGTTCTTCCGGGTCCGTTATGGATGGATCGTCAGTTGTGATTGTTGACGGACATGGTAGCGAAATCCAGCCTGGTGAAGTTGGCCGGATCGTGATCTCCAGTTATATGTGTGCAGAAGCATATAGCAGTGGTCCTATACCAAGTGTCATTATAGACAATAGGTCGTACGTGGTAACTGCGGACATTGGAGTATTAGCCGCTGATGGTTCTCTTAGCGTACTCGGACGGGCAAACGTAAATGTGAGTCCCGAACTATGTGGAGATCTGATTGGGTATGAGCATGATTTGCTGTTGCTTCCATTTGTAGTCAATACGGCGGTGGCTGTCGACGTCGATATGAATCGTGTTGACGTATTCCTTGTCACGGATGAGCGTAGTGGTGTGGATGAATTCCTCCTTAGATACCTTGCTCAAAAAATGGGTCAACTACGCTGCGTATGTTTGCCTATAGATGTCACTATCGTTCGCGAACTTCAATACAGCAAGACCGGGAAGTTTGATGTACCAAAAACTCAATCGGCCAGCTGCTCCAAATAACAGAAAGTGAATGATCAATATGAAAAATATTCCGCGACACGGAATTATATTGTGTCTTCTTCCTCCGTTATTTTGGGGAGGCATGTTCCCCATTGCAAACAGTCTCATTCCGACAGTCAATATGTTCGTCACGACTCTAGTCCGCTACGGTATTGTCGCAGTAATTTTCGCCTTACTGCTTTTTTGGAAAGAAGGCATTGCTTCCTTCCAGTTTGAAAAAAGAGGTTTCCAACTATTCTTGCTAGGAAGTGCAGGATTTGCTGGATTTGGATTGCTTGCCTTTACTGCGCTTAGTTACACATCTGCTTCTAATGTCAGTCTGATCATGGCTATGATGCCAGCAATTAGTGCTGTTTTAGCCGCCGTCTCCGCGAGAAGATTTCCACCGGCACACACGATCATTGCAATCGCAATCGCTTTCTTCGGTGTTTCTCTGGTGCTCACGAATGGTGACTATTCGAACATATTTTCATCTCAAGACGTGTTTGGAGAACTTTTGGCTCTCTTGGGTGCAATCTGTTGGGTCGTGTACACAAGGGGCGCTGCAAATACTCCCCACTGGTCGACGTTGAGGTATACGACTGTAACGACTATTCTCGGAGTTCCAGCAATAGCGTTCGCAACTGCGGTTGCTACGTGGGTAGGCTATGTTGAAGCACCTACACTTTTCGACATTCTGTCGGGCTGGCCTCAGCTGGGCTACCTCATAGTATTCGCAGGTGTTCTGGCAGTTCTATTTTGGAATGCGGGTAACAAGATATTGGGGTCTTTGAATGGTACGTTGTTCATGAATCTGGTCCCTATTACAACTTTTACCATCACTGCGCTCATGTCAAGAGATTTGCCCAGCACAACAGTCTTTGTCGGGATTGTGCTCGTGATAGGCGGTTTGCTGCTCAACAACTTGCTCTCTCGTGTGCAAAATCGACGTGATGTCAAAGAAAAGGTCATGGCGAGTCAACACTAAAGTAGATATCATACTTTCGATAATAAGAAACTATAGACGAGGTAGTACTTACCTTATCGAGAGGATGTCGTAATCGTGGAAAATCAGCCGTTTCATCCCAACCTCAGTACTGTCGACCCAGTGAACTTGCTAAGAGCGTCGGCAGATGGCGTCCGGCTCACAGTCGTAGGAATCCTAAATGATGGTGCCGAATATACTTGCTCCGCTCTTGCTGCTCAAGTGGGAATTCCATTGCCAACGATGAGCCATCACCTCAAGACCATGCGAGAGGCAGGGTTGACGTTCAACCGAAAGGAAGGGACAACTAGATGGACTTCGTTGCGCCGACGCGACCTTGATGAGCATTTTCCGGGGTTCGTAGATCTACTGCTGATGTTTTCTCAGAAACTCTAAATTTTTACAATGAAAGGAACTATATTATGACGATTCGAATTGGCATTAATGGATTTGGGCGAATTGGACGAACTTATCTCCGTGCAGCATTAGGAAGTGCTGCTGATGTGAAAGTTGTCGCCGTCAATGACTTGACAAATGCTGATACCTTGGCGTCGCTGCTTGAATGGGATTCGATTTCAGGTCACCTCCCGGGCGTAGCATCAGATGCAGAATCAATAACAGTGCAGGGCGAAAGAATCTCGGTCTTTTCGCAGACTGATCCCGCAGCGATCCCTTGGGGTGAAGTCGGAGTTGATATTGTGATTGAAGCGACTGGGCGATTCACTGACGCTTCTAAGGCCTCCAGTCACCTAGTGGGGGGCGCAAAAAAGGTTATCGTTTCGGCACCTGCAAAGGGAGACGTGCCGATGTTCGTATTGGGAGTAAATGACTCTGACATCGACGCTGACATGTCGGATGTGTTTTCGAATGGTTCGTGCACGACAAATTCATTAGCACCACTAGCCAAGGTTTTGAATGACAAGTTTGGCATTGAATCGGGTTTGATGACGACCGTGCATGCATATACGGGAGACCAGCGAATTCTGGATTCGCCGCATTCGGATTTGCGCCGCGCACGTGCTGCTGGAATGTCGATTATTCCCACCTCGTCAGGGGCCGCCAACGCCATCGGTAAAGTCATACCGGAACTGGACGGTCGTCTGACTGGAGCGGCGCTCCGCGTTCCAGTCCCAGTTGGTTCGATAACTGACTTGACGGTCACTCTGAGGAGTGACGTTCCGATTCGCGAAGTGAATGAGGCCTTCAAAGATGCGGCGTCAGACAGACTAAAGGGCTATTTGCAGTACTCGGAGGCTCCGGTAGTCTCTCAAGACATTGTTGGCAATCCACACTCTTCGATTTTCGACGCACCGCTTACCGAAAAGGCTGGAACCCAAATCAAAGTGTTTGGTTGGTATGACAACGAATGGGGCTTTTCGAACCGGCTCGTTGAGTTTTCCGAACGCTTGGGTAGTCAATTGTAGTTGCTGCTACAACGCCCAGTAGAGCGATGGGACTGTGGAAGTAAGTGTGTAACTGGCCTGGTTCGCTGACTGGTTTGTCGGCG
>DAIOFF010000108.1:0-8905 GCA_036745855.1 Scrofimicrobium sp.
ATATGCGGTTTAACACATAAAAAGCATTGCTGGTTGGGAACATGCCACGCTTACGACGATGCCGAAAATGAGTGAAGATAATCAGGGCAAGAACAGAAGAAGACTATCACCGCGTCCCGGCCCGGCCCCCTAATGTTTTCAAACGGCCTCTGGCAAGCATTGGAACCACTTGTTCTTTGGCTGCACGGCGCGCAGTTATAAGTGCACCACGTGAAACAACTTCTGCCCCAAGTTTTGATGCAAGTAACTGCGGCGCTGGTAGATCTAGGTTCTCTGGCAAAACGCGCCGGGCCCTGGCAAGAACTGGTTCAATACTTTGAGCTACTGCCCCGCACACGATAACGCGCGACGGGTCATACAAGCTTCCAAGCACGCCGACTATTTTTGAAAGGCTCTCACCAACCCTGTCCGTGATTGCCACTGCATCTTTGTCTCCGGCGGCTGCCAACGTCAAGATTCCACGAAGGTCAACCTCTTTTGCAACCAATTTTCCCAGTTCACTGCCTGGATCAATGGCACCTTTTTCTAATGCCGTCTGGACTTCATTTTCTACGGCATACCGGATTCCTGCTGCAGCGCCTGCGCCTGTAACGTGTTCGAAGACTATGCCCTCACCAACGCCGCCATGTGCGCCGTGAAGTACGTGACCATCTACGACTACGCCACTGCCGAATCGTTCACTAGCAAGCAGTGCAACATAGTCACTGCATCCGGTTGCGCTACCCTCTTCACCCTCCGCAATAGCAGCAAGTACCGCGTCGTTTTCAACCTCAACTACTGGTGCCCATTCCTTGAGCGCGTCCGCAAGCGCCGGGTTCGTGCGTTCCCAAAATCCTTCAGGGTGGGGCGGAGAGATACCATCCCGGTTGACTGGCGCTGCTACACCAATGCAGATGGCAAGGGTTTTTTCCCGAGGCGTTTCGGCCTCGTCAAACGCCACCTGCAGGCTCTTGAGGATCATTTTTCGCCTGATGGCAGGACTTTGGTTTGGGTCTAATCCAGAGCGATGGGTGACAAGCGTTTGGCCTCTCAGGTCTGCGACTGTCACAGTTAGGTGAGCACCGCCTGCGTCAACCCCGACTATGACCCCTAAGTTGGTGGAAAGTGCGAATCGTCTGGCGGGTCTTCCCCCGCGGTATTCTCCGGTTGCCCGCGCGTTTGGGAGCTCATAAAGGATATCTACGCTGAGTAGTGTGTCGATTGCGCTGATCGCGGTGGAGCGCGTTACGGAGGCTTTTGCCATCATGTCCGATGCCGTGAACTCTTCTGCCGTCCATGCGAAGTCAAGCGCCGCACCAACGCTTTCGCGACCTGTGCCTAGGTCGGAAAAGTTCTTCGTCATGGCTCTTGACTTTCCTCTCGTCCGCTGCCAGAATAACCATTGTCAGATTAAATTCGCTCACTAAATCTAATAAACATATCTAAACATGCAAAGGACAACGGTGTCTAGGAGACAAACACGAACGAAGCGCTTAGCTTCCGCCATACTCGGACTAACCCTGGCCGGTGCCGCGCTGACGGGCTGCTCTGCAAGTCCTGCAAAAGAAACACTTCGCTTCACCTTCTCCAAACGCGAAGCAATCACCTTCATGGACGACCTAGTTACGAGGTACAACGCCTCACAAAACAAAGTCCACGTCGAACTCGACACTTCAGGCTTCGACCCCATATCTGCCAGCTTTGTTCGCGGAAACCCACCCGACCTCATGCTTGGAAACTACAACCACGAAGTCGCCCGCTTCGTGCAGCGCTGCACCCTCATCGACCTCACAAACACAAAAGCAGCATCCACAATACGCACAGACCTGCAACCCCTAATGGACCAATACGGCTCCTGTGAAGGGCGCATCAGCGCACTCCCATATTCAGTCATGGCAGCCTCAGTCATCTACAACAAAGAGATATTCGAAACCCAAAACCTAGAAATCCCCCAAACCTGGGACGAACTACTGACCCTTTGCGATCAACTAAAAGACGCAGACATCACGCCCTTCTACGGAACATTCAAAGACGACTGGACTGCAGGACAAGGCTGGTTTGACTATGCGGCAGGCGGCTCCATCAACGTCATTGACTTCTTCAACACCATCGCAGAAGAAGGCAGTGATGTTGGCCCAGACTCTGACGCCTCGTTCAAAAAAGACTTCGAAGAACCCATGAACCAAATGACACATCTAATCGAAAACTACACCAACAAAGACGCAGCCAGCCGAAGCTACGGCGACGGTAACCTGGCCTTCGCAAACGGTGAAGCCGCCATGTACCTTCAAGGCCCCTGGGCCTTTAGCGAAATCGCCAAAACTGCCCCCAGCTTGGAACTTGGAACATTCCCACTTCCAATGACCAACAACCCAAACGACCTAGCAGTGCGGGCGAACATCGACCTAGCAGCAATGATCCCTGAAGAATCCCGACACCACGAAGCTTCCCTAGACTTCCTGGACTACCTCTACCAACCAGAAAACATCGAAGCATACAATGCTTCCCAACTGGGCTTCACACCCACAAAAGACGCGCCAAACCCAGACGACCCGCGGTTAGAAGGAATGCTCGACTACTACGAAAACGGTCGAATCTACCAAGGACCAAGCGTCCTCATCCCCAGAACAATCCCCGTCATGAGCTACGCGCAAGCAATGACCATGGGGGCAAACCCAAGCGAAACATTACAAACTCTGGATGCAGACTGGGCCAGGCTGGCATTTCGGGCACCAGCGTCATCAACTGATCAAAAGGACCCAGAGAAATGAGCGTCACAAACACCCCCAAAATGCGACACACCCGCCGCAAAATAGAACCTATCTACTACTTTTTCCTTATCCCAACCCTGTTATTATTCACTCTCGCAATCACCATCCCCTGCGTCATCGGAATAGCATTCAGCTTCACAGACTCCATCGGCATCGGCGACTGGCACTTCATTGGACTCACAAACTACATCGCACTCTTCAGTGACCCCGCAATACTCCAAAGCTACCTATTCACATTCGGGTTCTCCATCGCAACAGTCATAGTCGTCAACATAATCGCATTCTTACTGGCAGTCGGCTTGACCTCCAAAATCAGATTCCGAACCACACTGCGCACCATCTTCGTAATCCCAATGGTCATCTCAGGCCTGATCATCGCCTACGTCTTCAACTTCCTCTTTTCCAACTCAATCCCAGACATTGGCGGCGCACTCGGAATCTCCTGGCTTGAAACCAGCTTGCTGGCCAACCCCAACCTGGCGTGGATTGCCGTTGTCATCGTCACCGCATGGCAGGCAATCCCAGGAACCCTACTCATCTACATTGCAGGTATCCTCTCAGTTCCAGGGGATGTTTACGAGGCCGCAAGTCTTGACGGCGCCACCAAAACTCAACAACTAACCCGCATAACCATTCCCCTTGTCGCTGGCTACGTAGTCATCAACATCATCCTCGGATTCAAAGGCTTCCTAAACGCCTACGACATCATCGTTGGCCTCACAAACGGCGGCCCTGGCACCGCAACCAGAAGCGTCGCCATGACAATCATCACCGGCTTTGGTGGCGGCGACTACGCCTACCAAATGGCAAACGCCACCATCTTCTTCATCACCGCAATCCTGATCTCCCTACTTCAGCTTGCCCTCAACCGTGGAAAGAATACGCTCTAATGTCGACGCAACCCACAACCGCCTCGAAAAACACCAAAAAAGAACGTGTCAACTGGCCCGGCACAATCATCCTCATCCTTTGCGCCGTCACAGTACTCCTACCCCTATACGTCACCATCGTCATGGCATTCAAAACACCAAGCCAAGCCGTTGACGGCAACGCGTTCTCACTTCCCACCCCAATCAGCATTGACGGATTCATCCAAGCGTGGAACCTAACCAAGTTTCCCGTCGGAGCCAGCATCTCACTAATAGTCACCGCCGGAACAGTAATCGCGACCATCCTCCTGGCCGGTTTTGCATCTTACGCAATCGTGCGCAACTGGGACCATAAACTATTCCGTTACTCATTCTTCTACCTACTTGCGGCCATGTTCATCCCATTTCCAGTGGTCGCCCTCCCCCAAATCCAGCTAACCGGACGCCTTGGATTAGACAACCCATTTGGCGTAATCATTCTTGCCACAATGTTCCAACTAAGCTTCAGCGTCATGTTGTTCACCGCATTCCTACGGTCAATTCCCCTTGAACTCGAAGAGAGCGCACGCATCGACGGCGCATCCACCTGGCAAACATACTGGAAAATCGTTTTCCCACTACTTGCCCCCATGAGCGCCACCATCGGCATCTTCGCTTTCCTCTACGCGTGGAACGACTTCATGATGCCTTCCCTAATCATCTCTGACCCCGCCCTCCAAACGTTGCCCGTCAGGCAAAACCTGTTTCAAACCCAGTTCAGCAACAACTACAACGTCTCTTTTGCCTCATACCTAATGGCAATGGCACCCGCAATAGTGGCCTACATTTTCACCCAACGCTGGGTCATCGCAGGCGTCACCCAGGGCGCAGTAAAAGGGTGACGAAATGGAAGTTTTTCACGAGGCCCCAATACGTAAATCCCCAAACGAAAGGACATTTCCAATGACCGAAGATCAATCCAACTGGTGGCGCCAAGCCGTCGTATACCAAATCTATCCCCGCAGTTTTGCCGACTCCAACGGGGACGGTTTGGGCGACATCCCAGGGATCACATCGCGAGCCGACTACCTGGCTGACCTTGGCATTGATGCCGTCTGGCTGAGTCCTTTCTACCCATCAGCACTGGCCGACGGCGGGTATGACGTGGCCGACTACCGAAATGTTGATCCGCGCTTGGGAACCCTCGACGACTTCGACCAAATGCTTGATGCCCTGCACGCCCGCGGGATCCGAGTCGTTGTTGACATCGTTCCAAACCACACTTCAGATCTACACAAATGGTTCCAAGAAGCACTTGTTGCTGGTAGAGGCTCGGCTGCCCGTGAGCGGTACATTTTCCGCGAAGGCAGTGGACCAGGTGGTTCCGAGCCCCCCACTGACTGGGTCTCTGTGTTTGGCGGGCCAGCCTGGGAGCAAGTTGAAGATGGACAGTGGTACTTCCATAACTTCGCCGTCGAACAACCTGACTTGAACTGGGATCATCCAGACGTTCACGCTGACTTTGTGAAGACTCTACGATTTTGGTCTGACCGAGGCGTTGACGGGTTCCGTATTGACGTTGCACACATGCTCACGAAGGATTTGACTGAACCGCTGCCAAGTCGCGCTGAGCTGGACGCCCTTCCTCGGGACGGAAATCACCCCCTAATTGATCGCGACGATGTGCATGAGGTTTATGCAGAATGGCGCAAAGTCCTGGATTCTTACGATCCGCCACGTACTGCGATTGCCGAGGCCTGGGTTGACAGCGCCGAACGCCGCGCCAAATATGCCACCACAGACAGTTTGGGGCAGGCGTTCAACTTTGACCTTTTAGAAGCAGATTTCGATGCAAACCAGTTCAAACAGATCATTTCCAGTAACTTGGCTTTGTCGAAGTCGGCTGGATCATCATCGACTTGGGTGCTTTCAAATCATGATGTGACGCGGCATGCCACCAGGTACGGTTTGCCGCCACTAAACGGCAGGAATGTGAAGCAAGGAACTGAATGGGTCGCGGCTGGGGGTCCGCCTGAAATGGTGGATTTGGACCGTGGTTTGCGCCGGGCCCGCGCTGCAACGCTGCTTTTGCTGGGCCTGCCGGGCAGCACGTACATATATCAGGGCGAAGAACTCGGCCTTCATGAAGTCGCCGAAATCACCCCTGAAGAGCGCCAAGATCCTGCGTTTTTTCGCGGCGGTGAAACTGATGGTTTGGGCCGTGACGGCTGCCGCGTGCCACTGCCGTGGACTGCAGAGGGTATATCATTTGGATTCGGGACTGCGAAACCGCATTTGCCGCAGCCCACTTGGTTCGCGACAAATGCGGTGGAAGTCGAGGCGGCCTCCCCATCATCAACGCTTTCACTTTACCAGGAGGCTTTAGAGCTGCGGCGTAAACTTCAAACTGGTGAGGAACTCTCTTGGGTTGAAACGAGAAACCCTGAGGTGTTGCGGTTTGTTCGGCCCAGTGGCTGGCAGATTGTAACAAACTTCGGGAACACCCCATTTGATTTGGGCCCCGATGCGTCAAACGTGGTTTTAGGCGAGGTCATTGATGGTGCCGTTCCCGGCGAAAGTACCGTTTGGATTGTCCCGGCCTGCTAACTACATTGCCCTTAACTACACCGCTCTGTGGTCCTTTTGTTTTCGCTACGGGTGCGCCAAAAACACGTGGTCACCCGTAGCGTAACTTCAAAGGCATTCAAGTTTCATTGTCTTCCTCAAACGCAACTTTTGATGCTCTGAAGTTGCGTCATATGGTTCGGGGGCAATTTTGGTGCCTTCAAGTTGCGCCCGAACCAAACTTTGGTCTTTACTGGTTTTCCAGAACCAGCACTAATCGCCGAATGCTCGAATAGACAATACGCCCTTGAAGGCGGGGATTTTCGCGTGTCTTATTTCATTTACCGAATCAGTGCACCTGGACGCACAAATAAAGGCATAACCCGTGGCCTTCCATTTGCATCAGAAACAGAGTTCCACGTGTCTAGCCTCCACCCCACGGCAAGAATTGCTTCAACCATTAACGCTAATTCGTCATTGCCACCAGAAAAGCCAAAATCAAAGCCCAGATAATTCAGTACTGGTGTGAATACACTACGACCTGAATCCCACGCCTTTTGGGCATCGTCACTAACTTTGTTTGCCTCACCGTTTTTTCCAAGTCTCATTTTAAACTCTCTTGATGCGTATATTTACCTAAGCATTTTACGGCTCGCCTCCGCGAACCCAAAAAAGCATTTGGTTTGACAAATACTCTGCGACACTGCATGGATGTCATCCCCACATGCGCGGAGAAAATCATCACGCGACCTTTCGGACATTGCTGCATGGATGTCATCCCCGCATGGGCGGGGGTGGGAAATATATCCCTGTAATACCAGACATGCCTGGTTCCGGCTCATCCCCGTATGCGTTAGGAACACATTGTTTTGGGCGCTATTGACAACGAGCCTGGTACCGGCATTACTTTGAAATCATAAATCGGCACATTGGGCGTATCAGAAGTGGCATGCGCGCAATATCGCACATGAAAGAATGATTACATAGTTTTACTATAAAGAAAACACTTAAGAGGCACCATCTTTCCGCGCAAATCAATCTCAATCTGCTCTTCAGCCGATCTTTCAAAGCCTTTCCTTTCATAAAACTGATAAGTGCAATTATCGTCAGTATAAAGGTATATTAGATTTCCCTTTTCTCGCTTTTCTAGCTCATTCAACAAAAATGTTCCAATGCCTTTACCTTGAACTGCAGGATCTGCAGCAAGGAAGCAAATTTCACCATCAGGGCTGGCATTCTTGACATACTCTTTCAACATTGCAGCATTTACGGTGTCATAAGAGAGAGCGCCATCCTTATACACCACAGTCATCAATACATTCATCACTTTTACATAAAGACTTCGCCAAATTGAAGGGCATTTTTTCGGCTCATTCTCCATAGCCGCTAGCAGAACACCCCTGAGCGCGTCACCTTCATATGCCGCAATTACCTGTGTCGCACGATTCAGTTCTAGATATAAGAAATATCGTCCATATAATGCGAGGGCAATTTTGCTATCTATATATTTATTGAAGTTCATGCCCTCAATGGCGAACTCAATTGCCTTTTTGTGGTCTTTACGCTCTAGCCTCTTGATCTTCATATTCACTTTATTCGACCCCGGCACCACTCATTGCTGTGATTTCTTTCGTCATAAGGTTTTCAACCTTCTCGGCGATTTCAGTAAGAATCACACAAGACTCCACACCAATAGCGTCAAGAACTCTTTTTTCCATCAAATATGTCTCGCCTAGAATTTCTTGAGATAGTTCATTACCTGTCGGCGTAGTCACAATGAACTTTTCTTTCTTATTATTTCCGTCAACAAGCGCAACGTAATCACGTTTGATAAGGTCCAACAAGACACTATGGACCGTGGACTTAGAAAGAAACAGTTCATCACAAACTCGTCTCTGCGAAATATTGTCTGACACATCAATCAGATAAAGAATCATCAAAGCATTAAAAGTCAGCCCATACTTTTTCGCGATAACAGCATATGCCGCGTCGATACTATGTAGCGCAGAACTCAGGCGTGTCATTGTCTCTCTGTAATCCATGGAAGACCCCTTCAGCTTTGGTGCGTTTTCGGACCAAATATATAATAGTACGAAATCGCACCAAAATCGACATGGCTCGAAACAGACGCTCATTGGCAAGCCCCACTTCGCCGAGTTTTGCCGCAGGAGCCGCACATTCCCGAGGCAACCCACGCTCCCACCTCGCACACGTTCTGGAAAGTACAGGAATTCACTACTCTCTCAAAGGCAATCCACCCGGAGACACCACCGTTTGTCTTTCACTCTGCATTCGTATCCAAAACGGCACATTTAGTGGGAGTCTCCGTCAGAGCGCCGCTCGCTTAGGCATTTCTAATCCCTTAGCAGCATTATGAATCGGCAGGCTACTGGCAATTACCTTTACCCTCTAGCCACTGTTGTCGGCGAACACGACACTCCGCTTGCTCACGAGTCATCGCTTGCCTGGCTTCAACGCGAAACAAGCAGCACTTACACTGTCATTCAGGGTGCCAACTACTGCGTTCAAATGGATGCCCCGCCACATTCCACCCGTTCCTGCCGCAGTTTCCAAAACGGACACACAAGAAGAGAGACAGCGACACCCTAGCCAGACCCAAAACCTCGTCCTATGACTTCCGAGCTTCGACAAGTGCTTCGTAGTAAGCATCAGCCTCAACATCATAGAGCCCATCTTCTTGAGCTTGTCGCGTCAGCTCATCCAAACGGCTACGCCGATCAA
>DAIOFF010000109.1:0-5676 GCA_036745855.1 Scrofimicrobium sp.
TATCTAAAAGCAGAACAAAGCGATTTGAAACAGGATCCTAAAAAGAAAAAGATTCTGCGTGAGGTCGAAACGGCTCTAAAGAAGGCTGAAGATCTTGCAGCTACCAGGCCATTTTCTTTGAGAACCGCGGGCCGATTAGAGCGTGCCAGATGGGCAGTAGAGGAACTGCGGGTTTCACTTTTTGCCCAACAACTTGGGACTTCACAAAAGGTGAGTCGCGAAAGGCTACTTCGACAGATAGACGCAATTTTCAGTGACTGATCAAGAGATCTTTGAAAGGGCCCGTCAGTTGCTTGACCTGCACGGGCTGCACGGCTGGACCGTCAAGCTTGACCGTGCCAATCGCCGCGCAGGGGCATGTCAGCCGCGCACAAAAACCATCACACTTTCAAAAGCCATTTTGGGGCCAGCGCCTGACGCACAAGTGGATGAAGTTATTCTCCATGAAATCGCGCACGCCCTGGTTGGCGGCAAACATGGACATGACGCGGTGTGGAAAGCAAAAGCGCGGTCACTTGGGATTCCAGCAAAAGCAACACTCAAGGATGCTGAACTTCCTGCGGCGCCTTGGGTTGGCACGTGCGGTAAGTGCGGCGCTACACGTCACCTGTATCGATCTCCTAGAAGGGTAGTTTCTTGCGGTAAATGCAGCAGGACGTTCAATAAGGATTTCATTCTTACTTGGACAAAGGATGGCGTCCCAGCTAAACCGTCAGGTGCTTACCAATCAGAGTTGCGTCGCCTCAAGAAGCAAAAACTGGCTTAGGGTCACAAACTTGGGTTGCCAAAAAGCGCAAGAAAACAGCCGAATCGCTGGTTGGCAACCCAAAGAATGTTGCGGCAAGGGAGCCCCTAGATTTCGCGGTGGTTAAACACTGTGCATGTCAGATAAATGATTATCACTGCGCATAGTGAGGTGGTAACAATTGGACCCCATATTTCGGCGATTTCTAACATTGATGTTGCGTCTGATCCTGCTGTAAATGTTGATGCCAGCGCAAAGGTTCCCCCTGGCGAATATGTTCGCGTGGGTGCCCAAACACCCAGCAAGTTCATGAGAGCATAAACTCCAATGCCGACGCCACCAGCCCCAATAGAGTTTCCAACCCATGCCGATGCCAGTACCGTGACGCAAATCAGGAATGCCACCGCCAGCCACCAAACAAAAGCACTGGCAAATAGGGGTCCAGCTGGGGCTGTATCAAAAAGGATCACGGTAAGTACCCAGGTAATAAGTGCACCTGCCATCGAAACAATCAATGCTGTCGAAATATTTACTGCAATCTTCGCCAGGACGAAAGCACTGCGGCTAACATTTCGTGTCAGTATCATCGCGGCGCTGCCACTTTTGACTTCACTACTTATTGCACCGCCAGCAATGAGGACAAAGATGATGGCCACAATTTGGGTCATATTTTTGTCCCACTGCCCATAAGCATCAACCCATGTTGGAGCCGAAAGTTGGGAGTTCATTATTTGGGCAAGAGCTGGGTCAAGCAGCGTTCCCATGAGTTCATTCATGTACTTGGCCAAGATTGGGCTTGTGGCCGCGAATAGAAGCGTAACCAAGCTAATGACCCAAATGGTTGCACCCCTAATACTTTGACGCCATTCTTTCCAAACCATTTTCCGAAAACCACTGAAAGGTCCGACGGTACGTTTTGGATGCATTGTAATAGCACTCATCTGTTCTTCCTTTCAGTTTTTTGCTCATAAACCTGTTGCAAACTTGGCTTTTGTTCAACGATTTCTGTTCTTTCAAGCCCCGCATTCTTGACTACATTTCGCACACTATCTAGTTGTGCCGCTGAAAACCTCAATGAATACTGCGGCTCTGCATTAGACATAGACAAAACGTCATCCACAGTTCCCTGAGCAATCATTTGACCAGCATGAATCATGCCAACGTGGGTACAAACTTCTTCGACATCGCCTAAAAGGTGCGACGAAAATAGTACGGTAGTTCGCCCTCGTAAATCCCTTAGTAAATTCATGACATCACGTCGGCCTAATGGGTCAAGGGCTGATGTTGGTTCGTCCAATACCAAAAGTTGTGGAGCACTGATTAATGCGGCGGCAATTCCAAGGCGCTGTTTCATGCCCCTTGAAAAGCTACCGACGCGCCCATTTGCACGATCAAGCCCTACTAAGGCTAAAAGGTCATTGGATCGATCCCGCGCAATGTCCTCAATAACGCCCGAAAACCCAGCCAGCATTGTCATTGCTTCCATCGCCGACAACCATGGGTAAACGGACGGCACATCCGGCAGGTAAGCCACGCCTTCAATAGGCTTGGTTGGAAGTTCGCCCCGCGCGGTACCAAGCACTGTCACGCTTCCTGATGTGGATTTTGCAAGCCCAAGCAAAATCCTGATCGTCGTTGTTTTCCCTGCTCCGTTGGCACCGATGAATCCGTATACGCTTCCTTTCGGCACTTCTAAACTAATTCCATCTAGGGCAGTGTGATCCCCGAAGGTTTTCACAAGATTTCTAATGACTACAGCTGCCTCAGTCACGTGAGTCACCATAAAGTTTGTCAATGCTCTCACTAGCGTCCACCGTGCGCTTTGGCCCTGTTGACTGGGGTTTGTCCGTAATTGTTTCACGTGAAGCAATGATTATGAACAGGATGGCACCTAGGAACTGGATCAACACAATAATGGGCAGCCACACATACCTATTAAGACCACCAATGGTGTTGGAGTGGTTCTTGCCCCACTTCACTAAAGCAAACAAAATCAGGCTGAACTCCACGATTATCGCTATTACCAGCACAACCAGCATTGTTGGAGAAAGATCCGGAAATGATGCGTTCATTTTGCTTCCCCTTCACCAGATTGAAGGGACTTTTGTAAGTTGGTCAATGCTGACTTCACCACTGCAACCATGATTCCTCCAGTCACAACCGGCATAGCCGCTATTGCCGCGGCGGAAAGTATTGAACGGCGGTTGGGGTTCGACGCTGATCTTTCTGCTGCAACAACATTTAGGAATGTCAACGCTTGCAGCCCTGCGGCCTCCGCATACACTGCAATGTCGGCCCCCTCCTGCGCCCCTTCAGGATTCCTGCCTGCTTGATACGTGCTGCCATAAGCCCAAATGGCTGCCGCAACTGACATTAAAACCGGTGTTTGTAGAGCTTCCCGAGGCGACACGAAGCTTTGCGGTTTGAAAGTCATTGAATACTTTTTTGGCATCTGGCGCGTACTGTTACAAAACGTCGCTGCTGCCCCCACTGTCGCAACCGCACCAGCCAAGGGCAAAGACTGAACCAACTTTGACATGCGCAAAGGAATGTAGCGGTCAAGATCTGGTATGGAATCGTCTGGCCTGATTAGTCCGAGCTTCACAGCCACCGCTCCAAAGTTAATGTCCCACCCCACTCCCATGGTTCGCGGCACTATTACCCGCGGATCCTCAGGCTGAAAAATCCGCATTTGTACACCTGCAGACGTAAACCCGCGGAAATCATATGGCACGCCAAATACTTTTCCTTCAGGTTCGTCAATGTCTACTGGCTGAGCCTGCTCAGTCATCATTTCCCTCCAAAATATCTTCAACGGCCGCTGTTAGCTGTCGCCAAGATTGCGTCAGTTCGTTTAGGTGTGTTCGACCTTTTTTTGTGAGCTCGTAATATTTGCGAGGCGGCCCTACCGGAGATTCTTTCCACGTCGTCGCAACCAGTTTGGCTTTGTTTAGGCGCGAAAGCAGCGGGTAGAGAGTTCCTTGCGATATCTCTAACGCAGATGCTTTTCCTAGGGTCTCAAGTAAGTCCCCACCGTACGTCGGACATCTGTCCAGCTGCGCAAGGACCGCTATTTCGAGTACGCCTTTTCGCAACTGTAGGTCAACACTTGCCATCACTAGTTCCTTCTTACGCGATTGATCTCTCTGGTTCTTTATATTACCGGGTTCCTTTGTTTACCAGCTACCTTGCTTAACAAAGTAGCTGGTAGGAGTTGACCTGTCAAACGTCCTGAAGTTATGCAGCCAAAAGTGCTGCCGCGATTCTCTTCAACTCTAAGACCGTATAGCCATGCTGGTTTGCCGTTTTTTGCCCTTTTTTCGCAAAAATCGTTCTTTTAGCGTACTGTAATGCCTATGTTGATTGAGTTTTTGGTTGAGAACAATGGGTCGTTCAAGGATGAAACCTCTTGGTCTTTCGAGCGTTTTGTCTCAAGCGATGCGCGCGCCTTTCTGACAGAGGAATATCCAGAGAACTGGAAGTCAGATATTAGCGCCATAACCGCTGTCTTAGGAGCAAACGCGTCTGGAAAAACCCAACTACTTGAAGCTCTTCAATCTGCTGTCGCGAATGTTATCAAGGCAGATAACGAACCACTTACCGTATCCCCATTTCTACTAGATAAGGTCAGCAGACAAAATCCAACAACCTTCTCTTTGACCTTTATTGTTGCTGGACAAATCAGAGAAAGCCTCGAAAATGAATATCAATACACGTACTCTGTTCAAGGAAACCGGGTACTGCAAGAACGTTTGACGTACATTCCTCTTGGGGGGAGAAGAACTGAAAGACTCCTTTATGAGAGATACGCACAGAAGCCAGATATCGAGGAAGACCGGAGTCGATACCATCAAATTGGAGCAGACTGGTATCGCTGGGGGGCAGATCTCAAGGGACAGAAGAAAGTTCTAGCAGGCTTAACCACTTCGGACAAGCTTTACCTACCTGAGATTGCAGCGGTTCCAGATAGTCCTCTCAAGGCTGTCATTGATTGGTTCGCAGGTGGCATACGTTTTTATCCTGCGGTTTCTTTCGAATCAGAGTTCGAGCGCGTAAAAACGCGGCTTAGAGAAAGGTCAGAAGATTTTCGGGAAAAGATCTCAAATTATCTAGTAAACGCTGATCTTGGTATCACCGGAATCAAACTAGCCAGATTGTCTGAGGACGAGGTATCCGCAGCGCGCCGCATGTGGGAAGAATTTAGTGAACGTTTCGACGGCGATCTGTCCTTCGATGTTGATCAAATGGTTGAATCCCAAGCTTGGAGTGTTCATATGACCCACTCTGGTGATGGCGGTGATTCCGTTTCTATTCCTTTGGAAAACGAGTCCCGCGGCACTCAGGCAATGTTGTCTTTCGCGTCCATTATTGTTGATGCATTGGAAACTGGTGCGACGGTGATTGTAGATGAAATTGACTCCAGTCTGCACCCACTACAAGTTCGTCATTTGATACGGCAGTTTGCAGATCCTCACACCAATCCAAACCAAGCACAACTAGTTTTCACAACGCATGATGCCACTTTACTGTTGAACAAACCAGGACTTCCAAGGATGCTTGCTAGGGATCAGATTTGGTTGACTGAAAAGGATCCGCATGGCAGATCTAGCCTCTTCAGCCTCGCAGACTACAAGCCTCGTAAAGAAGACGACTTGTTCAGTCGATATCTTCAGGGAGCTTATGGCGGTATCGCTAGGCCGAGGCACTACAATGCCTGGATGTCAGAATGAGCCGCAAAAAACGACAGCTAAACACAAGAGTTCAAAGACCGGTGTACATAATTATGTGCGAAGGAATGACTGAAGAACAATATATCGAGTTCATTCGTGCGTCCTTGCCTGAAGAGAGAATTTCGATCCTGACTGAACGCCCCGGATCGAACCAGAAGACTCTATTCGAGGAAGCAAAAAGAAGAGTCAAGCAGTGCACCA
>DAIOFF010000109.1:5776-8881 GCA_036745855.1 Scrofimicrobium sp.
CACCAGATATGAACACCGCGATAAGTTCGCAAGCATGGCGAAAAAGGAAGGGCTTTTGGCTGGACGACATGCCAAAGAGCTTGTAAGTACCGCACTCCATTCCAAAAGTGGTGATGCCAAAACGGCCGCTGTCAGACTTCGTCGCGCGCATCATGCCGCTTCATGCATTTTTCCAGACGATAACCCTTCAAGCACAGTTGATTTGCTGCTAGAAGCGATCGTAAAAGACTACAATGCACACCCAATCGGAAAGCCAGACCCAAATACGGATCTGACAGTGGAAAGCCTCTACTAAAAACACTGGAACGTACTAGCCTGCGGTGTCTGCTAGGACATTTTTGGAATAATGGAGCTTGGAATCTCAGGAACCACATACTCGAAATGGTCGATTTCTTGATATTACCTCGCGTAAATTCCAGATTTTCGCGATGAAGCAGAAAGATATACGGTTATCACGCATAATGCCGATCCAATGAAGAATATAGCTCCAAGAAGCCAGGTAATTACTGTAGCGGGAATGGTTGGGTGCATTTGGATATTATCTGAGATTAGGTGGCCATTGAGGCGGATGTAGCAGGCAGCGATGATGACACTTGCCGCGAGCGTCGACAGGATCATGGTGATGAGTAATTGCAGGATTTCTATGGCCGCCAGGGAGTGTTTTGATGCCCCAAGCGCCATGAGTCGATTATTCTCTTGCCTGCGACCAAGGATTACTGAAATGAGAGTTTGACCGATACTCAACAACGCTAGTGTGGATGCCCCACCTGACATCAGTAATAGTCCAGGAACTTGGCTTTGTTGGGCTTCTGCGGTTTCGCGTGTAAGCCATTTGCTACTTGGCTCAACCCGCAAGTCACTGCTGACATGGATCGAAGAGTGAATAAGTTCCTTGGCTGAAGTAATGTCAATCCCTGAGATATAGAGCTGCATTCTGCCATTAATAAGATCAGGATTGAAGTAATTCACGTCACCAATGAATGTTCCGCCTAGAAGAAATGAAGGGGCGATTTTAGCGCCAATTTGTAGCTCAACAATTGTTCCGGTCTCAGATTCTACTTTGACTGTGGAACCAACTGGGATATCTGCGCGGGTTGTTGCCACTAAGTTGTCTGATAGGTTTTCAAGTGACCCTTCCAGAACCTTGATTTGCCCTGATTCTTCTATTTCCTTGAAGTCGGTCCAGCCTATTGATGGAAAGCTGGTGGGATCGCTTTCATGGTATCCCCAGTTATTGTTGATTAACACTGGTAGCACCATGGTTGTTTTCGACTCAGAATGCAGTTCTTTGGTTGCAGCAATGAGGTCGTTTCCAGATACGTTGTTCCCAGTGACAACAATGTCCGAGTTTACTGAGTTTGCAAATTGCCACTGAGCAGCAACTCTACCTGTCTGTGCTTGCATGAATAAGACACTTATTAGCCCCACGAAAAGAATGATTGGGGTTGATACCGCCGCAGTTTGTCGGGTTTCGAACCCAATTCGATCTGTCGCAACTATATGTCCTGCCCCTGGGGCGAACCGAAAAATGCGTCCAACTAATCTTCCAAGAACAGGGATTAGGAATGGAACTATTGCAATGATAGAAATTGATGCAGAGGCCGCAAGAATAAACGAGATTACTTGACCATCGCCAAAATCTTGTGGACTCAGTAACAACGCACCACTCAAGACGGCAAATATGGCGAAAACAACCCAACGAAATGGAGTCATTCCTTTTGCTTCAAGCTCTATAGGTTGTGCGGCTTCGATTGGCGAGACTCTAGACATTCGCCTTGCTGGAAGGAACGCTCCCAAAAGCGTGGTGACTAGCAAAAATACTACCGTGCCTACCACTGTGGAGGAAAGACTGTAGTCGCCTAGAATGACCCCCTCTAAACCGGCACCGCTCAACAAACTCAAATACAAGTTGAGCAGCAGGGCAGGGCCAAGCAAGGCACCTAACAGGCCAGCAGCACATGCAATGACACCAGATTCCAAAAGAACCAGTCTCATTATTTGCATAGGGGTGGCCCCGTTTAATCGCAATAGTGAAAACGAAGTTCGACGCCCTTCTACCGACTGGGAAATTGTGGAAAACGTGAGGAATAGTGCTATGAAAACCGATATTCCGACTGTTAAGCCAGACAAATACTGCATCGTCTCCTGGTCCACATGCTGTCTCGCGGTTTCATTTGCTGTCATCGTCGTTCCAATAACCGCAACATCGGCGTTAGCAGATCCAGACAAGGCCAGGGAGGTTGAAATTAGGAGTGAGGCGCCAAACACAACAACTGCCGTTGGCACATAAAAACGTGGACTTGTTTTTAGCGTGGAGCCCACTATGAGAGGCAACATCAGGCGGACTCCAAACCAACCAGCAGCTTTGAGATCGTGGCCGCATCTGGATTGTTCATGTCACTGGTGATCTGCCCATCAACCAGGAAAAGAACTCGATCAGCGCGAGCTGCCACATTCGGGTCATGCGTAACCATCACCACCGACGTTCCAGAAGAAACCAATTGACGAAAATTGTCCAACACGGTTGCACCCGATTTCACGTCTAACGCACCCGTAGGTTCATCTGCGAAAAGAACAGTCGGTTTAGATATCAATGCCCTAGCAATAGCAACACGCTGTTGTTGACCTCCCGAAAGATTATCTGGGCGACTGTCAGTCAATGAATCAAGTCCGACATCAGCAAGTGCTTTCTCGATTTGTTGCTGCGAATGCGAATGTCTACCAAATCTGGACGGAAGATCCACATTATGGCCAACGTTTAGAGCCGGTATCAGGTTGTACTGCTGAAAAATAAAACCGATGCTTCCACGTCTCATCTTGGTCAGCACAGATTCTGAAGCTGCGGTGATATCGACGTTACCCAGGACGACTTTCCCAGAAGAAGCCCTCAACAACCCTGCCAAGCACAACAGTAAAGTCGATTTTCCTGACCCGGAAGGCCCCATTATCGCGACCCACGACGCTGGACTAATCCTCAGTGACACATCATTAACCGCAACAACATCCCCCCGCATGACAGTACGCCAGTCAGGCGTTATGCCACGGCAACCGAAGCCAGATTCTTTTCATAACACCATGCGAAACATGGCATCCACATGCGCTATT
>DAIOFF010000110.1:0-8829 GCA_036745855.1 Scrofimicrobium sp.
CCCTGTCTGGCAGTCTGGTTGTGAACCAGTTTGGAGATTGATTGTGAGTGTTTCGTTGCCGTCGAGGCGGTTTTCGTTGGAGGAGAAGAAGGAGCTTGTGTTTGCTTATGGTGAGTGTGAGTATGGTTCGAAGGGGGAGTTTTTGGAGGGGGTGGGTGTTTCGGTTCATCAGATTCGTTCTTGGCGGCGTGCGATTGCGGATGGGGATCTGGACCGGGGGCTTGTTCCTAGGCACACTGGGAGTATGAATCGTAAAGAGATTGCTGAGATACGGCGTTTGATGGCTGAGAATGAGGCTCTTGTGGGTCAGGTTGAGCAGATGCGTTTAGAGCGGGATTTGATGGCTCAGGCCGCTGATGCGTTGGGAAAAGCTATCGGCGTCATGCAAATGCATGGCGTCGGCTTAGGCGAGGGAGAATAAGTCTTAGTGTGGATCAGCAAAGGAGTTATGATGCTGGTCTTGAGATAGAAAATGAGTTGCTTGATTCGTTGGTGTCTTTGGGGTTATCTCATAATAAGTCCAAGAAGCTGATTGGGTTGTCGAAGAGTTCTCATTATTATCGGTCTAATCCGCGTGGTTTGGTAGAGGATCGGGTGGCTCATAAGGATAGGTTGCATCCGGCTGCTCTTAGTGAGCAGGAGCGGGGACAGATTGTTGATTTGTTACGGAATTCTGCTGTGAGTGTTACGCAGACTTTTTATGATCATTTGGATTCGGGTGGCCCGTATTTAGCTTCTGAGTCTACGTTTCATCGGATTGCTCGTGAGGAGAATATTAAAATGGCTTTTACTGGGTCTAGGAATCCTAGAGGGCGGAAGAAAAAGGAACCACGCCAGGCCCCTGTCCTTGAGGCAACACGCCCTGGCCAGGTGTTATGTTGGGATATATCTTTTCTTCCTGGTTTTTTCAGGAATGAGAGATATGCGTTGTATATGTGTATTGATTTGTATTCCAGATACATCGTGGGTTGGAGTGTGCAAGAAAAAGAAGACAAGCGAATTGGTAGGGACTGGATGAAACTCATTCTTGATGAGACTGGGGATAAAACCCAAACCGTGCATAGTGATAACGGTGGGGCTATGACTTCGACCTTGATGAAAGCACTCCTAGAAAAACAAGGAGTGATTCAATCCCTGATCCGTCCAGGAGTGAGTAACGATAACGCACAAATGGAATCTGTGTTTCGGACCATAAAATATGGTCCTACCTGGCCAGGAGTATTTGACAATATTGACCAGGCCGAGCAATGGATATCCAAGTTTGTTGATGCCTACAATAACCAGCACCACCACACCAGTCTGGCAGGATTCACTCCCGCCCAGGTATACAACGACACCTGGGAAGAAATCGCCCACAAACGCCAAGACACCCTGGACAAAGCCTACAAAAACCACACCAACCGATACCGAAACCCTCCCAAAATAACCCCACCACCAACCACCACCAGCTTGAACCTAGGACACAAAACCGGAAAAACCCACACCCCACCCACCCTGACAGAACTAATAACCAAATAAACAACCACCGGTTCACACCAGATTGACAACCAGCGAATTCTGCGCTTTTTGGCAACCCAGTGAGTCTGGACCTGACAACTGCGGGGTAAACGCAGTGTTCGCTGTGAGCATCGTGGCGCAGTCAGGACTTAGCGGCGGCGACGTGTAGACTGTTCCCGATCCCTCGCGTGACGGTATCACCTGAACCTCCCCAGGGCCGGAAGGCAGCAAGGATAGGGTTGCTCTATCGGGTGCGCGGGGGATCGCTATTTGCCGATTTAGGAGCTCAAAGTGTCTCAGGCGCTTTACCGTCGGTACCGTCCCGACACATTTGCAGATTTGGTCGGCCAAGATCATGTCTCTGACACTTTGATGGCCGCGCTTGATAGCGGCCGGGCGTCGCATGCGTATTTGTTTTCGGGTCCCCGGGGGTGCGGTAAGACCACGTCTGCGCGAATTATGGCGCGCTGTTTGAACTGTAAAGAAGGACCGACGTCTGCGCCGTGTGGTGTTTGTGAGTCGTGTGTTGAACTTGCTTCTGGTGGACCGGGTTCACTTGACGTGATTGAGATGGATGCGGCCTCGAATCGCGGTATTGATGATGCGCGCGATTTGCGTGAGCGGGCTGAGTTCGCGCCGGTTCGTGACCGGTATAAGGTCGTGATTCTTGACGAGGCCCACATGGTGACTAAGGAAGGTGCCAATGCCCTTCTCAAGTTGATTGAAGAGCCACCGCCGCACGTGAAGTTCATTTTTGCGACGACTGAGCCTGAGCGAATGTTGCCAACGATTCGTTCGCGCACCCATCACTATCAGTTCCGTTTGGTGCCGCCGCAGGTGTTGTCACCTTATTTGGAGTCTATTTGTGAGAAAGAGGGCGTGAAGCCAGAACCTGGCGTTTTGGATTTGGTTGTGCGGGCTGGCGCTGGGTCGGTTCGTGATTCGTTGTCGGTGCTTGATCAGCTTTTAGCTGGGACGCGTGATGGCGTACTTCCTTATTCCAGCAGTGCCGCGCTCCTTGGGTACACGGATTCGGCGTTACTTGATGAGGTCGTTGGGGCGCTGGGGGAAAATGATGGTGCCCGCGTGTTTGAGGCCATTGAGAAAGTCGTTGGCGCAGGGGTTGATCCACGGCGTTTTGCTGAAGACCTGCTTCAAAGACTTCGGGACCTTGTGATATGTGCTTTGGCCCCGCAACAGGCCGACGCTATCTTGTCGCATCTGGCTGTTGATCAGTTGGAACGAATGAAAGTTCAGGCGAACGCTTGGGGTTCCCGGGTCCTCTCACGTAGGGCGGACGTCGTGGAAGAAGGATTGACGAAGATGGTTGGCGCGGCAGCGCCGCGGTTGATGCTTGAGCTTTTGATGGGTCGGTTGCTGGTTGCAGGTCAACCTGAAGGTATGCCAGCAGTCCAGTTGGCTCAGAATGTGGCTGCTTCGGCCCCTAAAACGATTCCGCAAAGGGATCCTGTTTCCAGACCTGTGGAAGAGGCTCCGTTCAGGCAAGCTTCGGCTTCAAATCAGGGCGCTCCCCCATGGGATGAACCAAAATCTACATTTGATTCGCAAGGTGCCCAATCGCGGGCCTCTAAATCGCCAGCTTCTCAGCCACCAGTTCCTAGTCGGATGGCTGCGGCATCTGACGAATCGGGGACTCCTCGCCCAGGAGAAACAGGACGGCCACCAGCTGCCCCCACTCAATCTGGAGCGGTAAATTTGCAGGCTAGTTGGCCGAAGATTGTCGATGAAGGCGCGAAGCTTTCTGCCGTCTTAGGTGCTTTGTTGAGAAGTGCAAAACCGGTAGCGGATGGTAACGCGATCCATTTGAACCTTAGCGGCCCATTGGCTGGCCGGGTGAAAAGCAATCAAAACCAGATTGAACAGGCAATTAAGGCTGTTCTTGGGGATGGCTGGTCACTTGCTGATGGGGGCTTTGGCCCTAGCCCAAAAGCTGAGGCGGCAACTGCGCCGCCAGCCCCGGAAGCGGAGGGTAAGCGCGCGCCTGAACGGCAATCTGTACCGCCAACACCTGTGTCAACGCCAGTCGCAACTCAGGTGGCTGAACCGGCACAAGAGCCCGTGTCAACCCAGGTAGCAGCTCCGTCAGAGCAACTGTCTGCAGCGAGTACGACGGCACCAGCATTCATCCCTGAGCCTCAGCCGATGTCGGAACCGGTGGTGGTCGAGGCACCTGTCTCGCCGCCTCGGGAAGAGAAACCAGATGCGTCAGTAGACACTGAACCTGATTTTGATGACATGCCAAGCATGGATGACGAAAATGTTGAAACGAATTCTTCGGCGGGTGTGGACTTGGTGCTTGAGGTCTTGGGTGGCCGCGTTCTTGAGGAGGACTGAGTGTACGAAGGCGCAGTACAGGATTTAGTTGACCAGCTGGGGCGGTTGCCCGGCATTGGGCCGAAGTCGGCGCAGCGGTTGACGTTCCATTTGCTTGCGGCGGAAGATGACGAAGTTGGTGAGCTCATCGACGCATTACAGGCTGTAAAACGCCTTGTCAAAACGTGTGACATATGCGGGAATGTGACTGAAACGGAAGTTTGCTCTATTTGTAGTGATCCGCGCCGCGATGTGACGTCGATTTGTGTTGTCGAGGCGGCGCAGGATATTCAGGCGTTAGAGCGCACTCGTGTTTTTCGCGGGAAATATCATGTGCTTGGGGGTGCAATCGACCCACTTCGCGGCATTGGGCCAGATCAGCTTCGGATTCGAGAGCTTTACTCACGTTTGGCTGATTCGGGTGTTTCTGAAGTTATTTTGGCAACAAATCCGACTATTGAGGGCGAAGCAACGGCTACGTATGTTGCGCGATTGCTGGCACCACTTGATGTTACGGTTTCCAGGTTGGCTTCAGGACTGCCGGTTGGTGGGGATTTGGAGTACGCGGATGAGGTTACACTCGGGCGGGCGTTAGAGGGACGTCGGACTGTTTGATCGGGTGTTTTTGGCCACATGGATTTGACTCAGGCTTGTGAGCCTGTGAGCCTCGAAGGTGCTCGGCCATCGCAGGATGGCATGTCGACCCGACCTGAATACTGTGAACACAAAGGAAGATGGCAAACGGAAAGACCGTGCTGCCAGTAAACTCCGTACGTCCAACTCGATTCAGAAACTTGTTGTTTCCCGCACCCTGAAGGATCTGTTCAAAGATCCGCCAGACATGGAACCGTCGCTCCATCCGGCTTTGATTCCTGGCATAGGCGTCTCAGAAAATGGACAACGCTATGCCATTGATTGGAAGATAGTCTCTATTGTGGGCACATTTGTTGTGCTGTTGGTGGGGTTCGGTCTTTTGAATCCTGACGCTTTGTCTGCCGGGGCGAATGCTGCGGTTCACTGGGTGTCTGTGAATACGGGGTGGGTTTTTTCGCTACTCACGGTTGTTGTCTTCATTTTCATGCTGGTTGTTGGATATTCCCGTAAGGGAAGGATTCGTTTGGGCGCTGATGATGAGGAACCAGAGTTTTCTACCTTGTCGTGGATTGCAATGCTTTTTTCGGCAGGGATGGGTATTGGCCTACTATTTTTTGGCCCGTATGAACCACTGCAGTTTTTCTTGAATACTCCCCCCGCATTCAATGTTGAACCAGGTAGTTATGAGGCTATGCATGCGGCACTTGCTCAAACCTTGCTGCATTGGGGTCCTATGGCGTGGTCTTATTATGCGCTTGTGGGTGGCGCTATTGCGTATGTGACTTACAGGCGGGGTCGTTCGCCGGTTGTTTCTGCGATTTTGGATCCTATTTTTTCTCAAAAGACGGCTGGTTTTTTGGGGCCGATGGTCGATATGTTTGCCATTCTTGTGACATTGTTTGGTACGGCCGTGTCACTGGGGCTTGGTGCATTGCAGATTGCCAGGGGCGTTGAATTGGTTGCGGGGATTGGGGCGCTTGGTAATGGTGCAATTGTCGCGATTATGGTTGGCGTTACGGTGCTGTTTATTTTCTCTGCGGTGTCTGGCGTGAAGCGTGGAATACGTATTTTGTCCAACATTAATATGTTTTTGACTGTTGCTGTAGGGATTTTTATTTTTGTTTTGGGACCTTCAGTTTTTTTGTTGAATCTGATTCCGTCTGGGGCACTTGAGTTTTTGGCGAATCTGGGGCCGATGCTGGCGGTGTCAGGTGCTTCGGGCCCTGAGGCCAGTGAGTTCTTAGAGTCTTGGACTACATATTATTGGGCGTGGTGGGTGTCGTGGACGCCATTTGTGGGTATGTTTATTGCGAAGATTTCTAGGGGGCGAACCATTAGGCAGTTTGTCACGGTTGTCATTATGGTGCCTTCGATTGTTTGTCTTCTTTGGTTTGGAATTGTTGGGGGAACTTCGATGTGGATGGAGAAGGAAGGCCTCAATATTTCTTTGGTGGATGCAAGCCAGGATGTTCTTTTCAAAGTATTGGATAACTTGCCTGCAACATTATTTGTGAGCATTGTTGTCATCATTTGTTTGGTGGTATTTTTTGTTACTAGCGCAGATTCGGCGTCATTAGTGATGGCGTCGACTTGTGAGAGGGGGCGGCCTAAGCCGTCAAAGCCTGTGACCGTTGGGTGGGGTATTGCCCTTTCTGCTATTGCGATCACTTTGCTGTTGGCGGGCGGCGAGGATTCTCTGAGTGCTTTGCAGGCTTTGGTTACGGTGTCGGCTTTGCCGTTTGCATTGATCTTGATTTTGGTAATGACTGCGTGGTGGAAAGATCTGTCGACCGACCCGATGATCTTGCGTTCGCAGTATGCGGAGGTGGCGATTGATGAGGGTGTTCGTTTGGGCATTCAGGAACATGGGGATGACTTCGTGTTTTCGTCGTCCGAGGTTGATCCGCAGCAGGGTGCTGGGGCGTGGCTTGATTCTGAAGATCCTAAACTCACTCAGTGGTATGAGGACGCTTTAGAGGAGTCTGTTGAAGCCGGGGTTGAGGTTCGCGACTAGTTGTTGGGGCAACAAAGCCGTATGGCAAATACCAACATGTGGAATAAAACACAAATAGGTCGAAAGGCCTAAAATGTTTATAAGAAACCTGTGTTTTAGTAACCTCCGTTACCAAAATGCTGCAATTGTCGAGGTCTAGGACTTTAGCCGCGCCTCGAAAAACTTATCGGCCAGATTATGCCGAGGCGACGTGTAATAGTCGGGTCGTTTCGGGATCTAGTATTGGGAGACGTGCATTCAAGCGATGAAGGAGTTTGCATGCGGATCGGAGTACCGACATCGGGGCCGGAACAACCATTGGTTGCGGCTACGCCAGACACAGTGAAGAAGTTGATTAAACTCGGCTATTCAGTGGCTGTTCAATCGGGGGCTGGGCAAAAGGCCAGCTTTCCGGATGAGCAATATGTTGACGCTGGCGCAGAAGTCATTGAAGAACAGCAAATTTGGGAATCTGACATCATTTTGAGTCTTGATGCGCCAGAAACCAGGCAGTTAGATCAAGTGCACGAAAATGCAGCTTTGATCGCGCGCTTGGCACCTGCAAGGAACTCGGAACTGGTTGAGGACCTGGCGAAACGCAAGATAACGGCGATGGCTGTTGATACTGTGCCTAGGATTTCTAGGGCCCAAGCCATGGACGTTTTGTCTTCACAGGCTGGCGTTGCGGGGAACCGTGCCATCATTGAGGCCGCGCATGATTTTGGCCGTCTGTTCAATGGGCAGGTGACAGCAGCTGGGAAAACCCCGCCCGCGCGTGTGTACGTGATTGGGGCTGGCGTGGCCGGATTGGCGGCCGTTGGTGCAGCTGTTGCCATGGGTGCTGAAGTGTTCGCATCTGATGTGCGGCCTGAAGTAGGTGAACAGGTTGAGTCAATGGGCGCGCGTTTCGTTCCGCTTCCTGGCCGCAAAGAGGTTTCTAAGGACGGATACGCCAAGGCGCTGAGTGAAGAGGAAGCCAAAGCCGCTAATGCTCTTTATGCTGAGCAGGCCGCGATTTCGGACATAGTCATCACAACGGCGAATGTTCCTGGCCGGAAGTCGCCAATTCTTCTTGACGAGGCCGCGGTTGCAGCAATGAAACCCGGTTCAGTAATCCTGGATATGGCAGCAGCGAATGGCGGAAACGTCATTGGCACAAAGGCCGGAGAAAAGGTTCGCACCGAAAATGGCGTGTTGATTAATGGTCCGCTTGATTTGGCGGGCGCTCTTCCGGCTCAGTCATCGCAGCTTTATGCGCAAAACCTTGTCAACCTTCTGAAGCTCATGACTCCAGGCAAGGACGGGGAACTGGTCGTTGACCTTGAAGATGAGATTGTCCGGGGAATCACGGTTTCGATTGATGGCGATGTCATGTGGCCGCCACCGCCCGTGCAAGTGTCTGCGGCGCCCGCCGTGCCTGCTGCAGAAATGCAGGCCAGTGCGGTTGAGGAGGAAAAGAAGTCGCCGGTAGTCCGCAATCTTTTGTATGGCCTGGCCGCTGTTGTGGTTGTGGCTCTTGTTATGGTGACGCCGTCATTGGCAATCGGACACTATATGGTGTTGGTGCTTGCCATTATTGTTGGCTTCTATGTGATTACGAATGTTACGCACTCTCTTCATACGCCGTTAATGTCGGTCACAAACGCTATTTCTGGAATCATTCTTGTTGGTGCAATCTTGCAGATAGGCTCTGACAATTTGGTGGTCACGATTATTAGCTTCGTTGCTATCGTGGTGGCGTCAATCAATATCTTTGGTGGTTTCCGCGTGACTTCGCGGATGTTAGACATGTTCAGTAAGGCGTGATTGTTATGACAGATATCGTAGGACATATTGTCCAGTTAGCTTATCTGGTAGCTGCAATCCTTTTTGTGCTGGCACTATCAGGCCTCTCGTCGCACGTAAGTGCGAAGCGCGGCAATCTTTTTGGCGTCATTGGAATGATCCTTGCACTTGCAGCAACTCTGACATATGCGTTGACATCTGATCCAGAACGCGGAGTGCTTGTCACGGTCTTGTTGATAGCCGTGGCCATGCTTATTGGTGCAACCATTGGGCTTTGGCGTGCGGGCCGTGTTGAGATGACTGGAATGCCGCAACTTATTGCGATGCTGCATTCTTTTGTGGGTTTGGCGGCTGTGCTGGTTGGTTTCAACTCATTTATTGCGCCGGATGATGTTGCGGATTTGATGGGTGGTTTCCATCTGGGCGAGGTCTTCTTGGGGATCTTTATTGGTGCCGTGACATTCACGGGTTCGATTGTCGCCTACTTAAAGTTGTCGGCGCGCATTTCGGGGGCTCCCCTTACGCTTCCTGGGCGAAACTGGTTGAATCTTGGTGCTGTGCTTGTCAGCCTTGCGATGATGGTTTGGTTCATCATGGCGGGCCATAGCTCTATTGCTTGGGTGCCT
>DAIOFF010000111.1:0-8821 GCA_036745855.1 Scrofimicrobium sp.
AAACCCTCCGACACTTTGCGGTCCACACGCACTCGGAGCAAAAATCTAACTGGGATAGCACAAGATCCACCCGTTAGTGCAAGATCCACTAGTTAACGCAAGATCCACCCGTTATGCAGGGTCCCTAAGGGGTGGATCTTGCATTAACAGGTGGAAGATGCATTATCAGGTGGAAGTTGCATTAACCGGTGGAAGATGCAATAACCGGTGGCTCTTGCATTAACTAGTGGAAGATGCAATAACCGGTGGCTCTTGCATTAACTAGTGGAACTCATAGAAGTAGCGGAACTCGCTGGGCCAGCCAACAACCAACTTAAAAGAGCGCGACTAATCCACATGCCTAATTGAAATGAGAATGACCCGGGGCATAAAAACTCCGGGCCATTACTTTGGGATCAAATGATTCCTACGCTAATTGCTATGAACCACCGGGATCAGCATCCGTAGCCTCTGACTCTTCGGTTCCAGGCTCAGGCAAATCGCCACTGCCGCCCGTACCAGATGCACCACTTTGCTCACCCCCGACACCTGGCACCGAACCAGAATCGCCTTCAACAGGGTCAATACCCTGCAAGGCAACTGCGTCTTCAAGGGCCTTTTGGAGTTTGTCTTGAGCTTTACCATACGCAGTCCAATCGCCACCAGCCATAGCGTCTTGGGACTCTTGCATGGCATCGCGCGCATCCGTAAGAACCAGGGTCAGTTCTTCTTCTGGCGTTAGCTCCTCCTTATCTTCGTCTTCAGGAGTAGTACCTTCAGGACTTGCCACGGTAGCCTGCGCATCGCCGCCGAAGGTTTCATCCAAAGAGTCCTCCAGATTCTTGGCAAAACCAACCTGATCACCAAAAGCAGTCAAAACGTATCTGAGCAGAGGATACGAAGTTGCCCCCGTAGATTGGACATAGACCGGTTGAACATAAAGCAATCCGCCACCAACAGGTAATGTCAGCAAGTTACCCTTAATTACCTTCGACCCTTGCTGCCCCAAAAGGTTTAGGTCCACAGCGACATCTTCATCAGAGTTGAAAGCATTTTGTGCCTGGCCAGGTCCGCGAACCGTAGTAGATGACGGCAAAGCCATTAACCGGAGTTTGCCATAACCATCACGCACCTTGCCGGATTCATCACCCGTCTCAGAATCGACAGCTAAGAACCCTGCCATTGCCTCACGTTTAGAAGCCCCCGTTCCAGCAGGCACATACACCGAAGTAAGGGAAAACTCAGCGCTTTCCTGTTTTGGCATCTGCATCGTCAGGTAATAAGGTGCCTGCAGCTGTTGCGCACCAGTAACAGAATCTTCGCCAGCCGTCGGATCCTCAGACAAACGCCACCTGTCACCGCCCGTATAGAACTTAGTTGCTTCCGTCACGTGATATGTCTGCAACAAACTACGTTGAACTTTGAACATGTCTTCTGGATAACGGAAATGACTCATCAAATCACCAGTGACCTGGTCTATCCCCTTCACCATACCTGGATAGACCGAAGACCAAGCCTTCAAAATCGGATCATTATCATCCCAGCTGAACAAAGAAACCGACCCGTCATAAGCATCAACCACTGCCTTCACAGAGTTACGAATGTAGTTGACGTTGTCAGTTTGGAACGCTTGCTCACCCATCGTCCGCGAATCAGTGGTCGCTTGGTTCAAACTCATATGTTCCGAGTAAGGGTAAGAGTTTGACGTGGTATATGCATCCACAATCCAAACTAGACGCTTAGGTGTTGAGTCTTTACCATCCATATCAACAACGGCTGGATATGCCTTTTGTTCAAGCGTCAAATACGGTGCCACACGTTGCACGCGCTCTAGGGGATCACGAATATAAAGGATCTGTGATTCTGAGTTAGTTTGATCTGAGAAGAAAATGTCTGTCGAAGCAAACTTCACCGCGTACAGCAGTTTGTTCCAAATGTTCCCAACAGATGGGCCGCCATCCCCGGTAAATGTGGATTGCACCTGGCCAGATGGAGCATTGTCATCAGGATAATCGAGTTCATGAGGTTCTGACCCCTCAGGGGCACCAACAATCGAATAGTCCGGTGCATTCGCTGAGAAATACACGCGAGGCTCATAGTCGCCCATGTCGCCAGCTGATGGAATTGACTGCTCCCAGAAAGATGGCACACCATCGCCCTTGGCAGTATTGCCATACGCTGCCACAACCCCGAAACCATGCGTGTAAACAGTATGCCGGTTCATCCAAGATTGCTGTTGGCCTTGAAGACCATCCAAGTTTAAGTCACGAACTGCCAAGACAGTATCGCGTCGCTCACCCTTGATAGTGTAGCGATCAACAGAAAGTTGGTCAGCAAAGGTGTAATACGGTCTAGACTGCTGCAACTGCCTGAACGTTGGAGACACAACCATTGGATCCAGAAGACGAATTTGGCTTGTCGCATCAGAATCTTCACGAAGCTGACCTGGGGTTGCATCCGTTTCCGCACTGTAAGTCTGGAACTCAACGTCATCCAAACCATAGGCCTTCAACGTGGCATCAATGTTGCGTTGAATATATGGTTGCTCCATCTGAATAGCATTTGGCGTAACCCGGAACTGTTGAATAAGAGCGGGATACATTGCTCCAATAACCAAACCAGAAACAACCGTGACTGCAACGCCAGCAACAGGCCAGCGCCACGTGCCCCTGAAAGCAGCAAATAAGAACAAGGCCGCAACCAAAACCGAAATAACCGCAAGAATCAAATATGCGGGCATCTTGGCATTTACATCACTGTAAAGTGCACCATCAACAAGTTCCCCGCCCTGGAAAAGCATCGTATAAACAGACAGCCAATAACGCACGCCAACTAATAGCGAAATAATGGCAGCCAAAACTCCAATTTCCAGGCGCGCAGATGAAGTTGTACGAATCTTTGGACTGAACTGAATCCCACCATAAACGTAAGCAACAACCGCAACCGAAACCAAACACCATACGGCCACAGACATCAAAAATGATGCAATTGTTTGCACTACAGGAAGCGTGAATACGTAAAAGGAAATATCCAATCCGAACTGCGGATCAGTCTCACCAAACGGAGTCTGATTAATGAACATTAAAAATGAACGCCAATTTGAAGCAAAACCAAATGCACTGAAGGCTGCCAAAACAGCTGGGACACCCCAAAATACTAGGGACCTAATCGGCTCAAGTGCTTGCTGATACGCACGAAGCGGGCTACCCGGCGCCCCAGGACCAGTAATAGGTCGTTTTCTATACGCCCACTGAATACACGCAACGAGTGCCACAAACATGACGACGAAACCGATAAGCCATATCACGCCTGCTGCAATCCACTGAGTCCAAAGAACCCTCTCAGCACCAGCCTGCTTGAACCAAAGAACTTCGGTCCAGAACTGGGACATGAAAAAGATGAATGCTCCAATGAGCACCAAGACTAAAATAGTGATGACAAGCGGATTTTTGAATGGATTCTTCAATGGTGGGTGCTCATTATCATCACCACCACCATCCGACGATTGGGCTTGATTGGGTTGTCTACTGAATCCCGAAGGAAAGAAGGAGCTCAAGACGGACCTTTCTGTGACCTACTGCGCGATTATACCGGTGTAGCACTACGCCTTGCTTGTTTCATGGGATTATGAGGCTATGAGCGAAAAGCTACAGCGCGTTGCAACAGAGATTGAACGAGGAACCGCAAAATTGGGCTGGGATCAACCACCTGCCCTTTATGCCCTTGTCGTAACTGAACAGCTTCTGGCAGAACCAAATCTGCCAGATGATATTGCGAATCAAATCAGGTCAGGATGGGACAAAAGCTCTGACCACCTTTCGGGCATCTTGCAAGAACAAATGCAAGAAGACGAAGTTGAAGATATGCTGCCGCGCATCGCATGGCCCGAAGCCGTCGCAGGGGCTGCATTGACGGTGGAACGACTAATTGTCCCACCTGAGATAGAAGCCGAAGCACCTGAGGATCCTGACGAGGCAGCGGCGTTTATTGCGGCGCATCCGTCAACGATGGACGTTAGAATCACGGTCGCGGCGCTTCGAAGCGGTGATACGTGGAGTCTCATTCGAACAAAAGCATTCGATTCTGACGAGATGGTGGCGACCGGCGAAGCTTTAGTTCCCCAGCTATCAGAGCTTCTGCTAGCCAGCCTTGCCCCAGATCAACCTGCTTGACACGTAGGCAAGTCGTCGGTTTTTCCAGCGGCAATTGCCTCAACGGCTTCCACCGCAGAATCCAAGGTATCTATAGAAACGACATTCAACCCATCAGGAATGTTGTCTACGACTGCCCCGCAGTTTCCTTCAGGAGCCAGGAACCACTCTGCCCCATCGCGTTTTGCGCCGTGCATTTTTTGGACAATACCGCCGATAATTCCAACTTCACCTGTATAAGACACGGTTCCAGTGCCAGCAATCGATGCGTCACCTGCAAGCGAACCTGGCGTGAGTTTGTCAATGACGCCCAACGCAAAAATGGTGCCGGCAGAAGGCCCCGTTATTTTTTCGAGGTGGAACTCGATATCAATGGGAAGTTTCGCGTCTACGGTCAAATAGAGTCCGGCTTTCGATCCTTTTGCCTCCGGATTATTTGGGTCTTTCGCAGTGGTGACTGTAAGGATCTTCTCCTTTCCGCCTCGTAAAACCGTCACTTCAATTTTTGTTCCAGGGGGAAGAGTCTCCATGAGAGCAAACGGGGCGTCAGGGGTGTTCATCGCATGTTCTTTTCCAAGCGCCAGAATTGAAACCAGCACGTCGCCCTCTTCAAATATGCCTTCAGCAGAAGAATCCGGAGCGGTTCCAACTACTGTGATTTTGGCATCAATGTCGTAATCCAAATAGGTGAGCGCCGCGACTGGCGCTGTTGCTTGTGAAACTTCCATCTGTGCTTTTGACGCCGCCTCTACCTCTTCAGCGGTCAGTTCCTGATTCCCATAGATGGACTCATAAGTTTGAACCTCCCAACCCGGAGTAAGCCATGCGCGAACCATCAAAGCCAAAGTCACGTTCCCTTTTCCGGGTCCCCCGCTTTCCCCAACAGTGACTAGGCGAAGCTCGCCAGTGTCCGTATCTTCACCACCTTCAACAGTAAGGACCTCTTGCCCGCCCGACTCACCAAGCACATTTATCGTTGGCCCTGGGCTATATACAACGTAAGGGAGCGGCATCAAAAATGCGGCCAAAAAAATGGCGGCAACAATCAATCCCAGGAACACTCCGACAAATAAGGAGCGGATAACATTTCGTCGCGATTTCACATCCTGCTGGTTCACAAAGCTATTGTGCCCCCTGACGGGCAGGGGGCACCACGGGTATGCTCAAGGCATGGAGGACAAGGAACCCGAAAACCCGTTAGAGCAACTACTACGTTCCATCCTGGGGCCGGATGCTGCGTCCCAAATTGCTGGTCAGATGCAGGGCGCAGGCATTAATCCAACAGCAATGCTGGGTCCAGAGGCACTGATGAGTCTGAAACATATGTTTACCTCAGGATCTGGCCCCGTGAACTGGGGGTTGGCGGAGGATATTGCACAGCAACAGGCCCATGAGTCTGGTGATCCCAGCCTAGATTTGGCACAGCAAGAACGCGTCAAACAGGCGCTCACAGTGGGTGATCTTTGGCTTGACCCCGTGACAGACTTTGTGAATCCTAATGCAGTTCGCGCTGCATGGACGCGTGTGCAATGGGTTAACGGAACCCTTCCCGGGTGGAAGGACGTTTGTGAGCCAGTCGCATCAAATGCTTCAAGGGCATTGACCGAGGCCATAAGTAGTGAGATGTCGAGCGGAGAGTTGAGTTTCCCGCCAGAAATGGCCGGTATGGCCCAGGCAATGCAGCAGGGTATGCCCAAAATGTCTGCCATGGTTTTTGGCTCTCAAGTAGGACGCGCCCTTGGTGCAATGTCTAGTGAGGCACTTGGGTCCTCTGAGAGCGGAATTCCGCTTACAGAGGGAAATGTTACAGCCCTGGTGCTATCAAATATTGAGCATTTTGGTGAGGGCTTAAGTATTCCGATTGATGAGGTTTTGCAATATTTGGCAGTTCGCGAAAGCGCCCATGGACGATTGTTCGCATCTGTTCCTTGGTTGAAAACTGACCTTTTACAGGCGGTTCAAAAGTATTCTTCTGAGATTGCTCTTGATTTGGAGATTATTGAAGAAACGGCACGGGGAATTGACCCATCAGATCCAAACTCTTTAGAAGAGGTTGTAACAGGTGATCTTTTTGCTGCGAAGCCAACAGAAGACCAGCAGCGTGCACTCACGCGGTTGGAAACAACGCTTGCGCTAATCGAAGGTTGGGTAGAAACCGTAACTACGCTAGCGGTTGCACCATATCTGCCCCATGCAGATCAGTTGAGGGAAATGGTGCGTCGTCGCAGAATAACGGGTTCGGCTGGAGAGCAAATCCTGGCTCAGCTAGTTGGCCTGCATCTTCGTCCCCGCGCCGCGCGGGATGCTGCGTCCCTGTTTAATCAGGCCGGTGAAAACCGTGACCACCTTTGGGAGCACCCGGACCACCTTCCTGATTCGGAGAGTCTTGCTGATCCTGCCGCTTTCTTGCAGAAGACCCAAGAGCCCGCGCGTGACGAAATGGATGCAGCTCTTGAACAGCTCCTGAATGGAACGCTTGGGTGGGCTGACGGTTTGTCTCCTGACGAGTGATTGTCCACAGGCTTTTCCACAAAATAACAACGTTATTGCAAAGTCTTTTAGAACCTGCCATCCTCATTGAGGACACAGGAAGGATGCCATGCAGGGGATGCGACTTAGGGAAAGCGTTGCAATCATCGAATTGCCAGGAAACTACGTACAGATTGGAACCGCGAATGGTGCAAGCATCATGGCAAGCAATCTGGATCGAGCCGAAAAACGCTGGTTACGGAATCTAAAAGTTGGCGGTTCCAGAGGCCACCTGACAAAAAGACGAATTGAAATATGGGATGCACTCAGAGAGGCTGGGTTGCTGGAAGACACCTCACAAAATCGCCTGAGCGTTCGCGTATCTGGACTAGGACGAATCGGTATCACCCTTGTTCGGCTTCTCTCGATGGATGGAATAGACCATATTGATGTTCGTGACGGGCGGCCCATTACACGCGAAGTCGAAAAACTCTTTGATGACGACATGAAAGGTGTACCGCGTGACCAAGCAATACGTTCATGGCTACAAAAAGGAGGCACACGAATCTTCAGGTCCGGCAGACCACATTTAGCAATAACCATTGACAATCGAGTAATCGACTGGGGAAAAGCAACCGAACTTCTCTACGGCGATATCCCCCATTTGCCAGTAATTGTCGACGACCTTGAAGTCACCATTGGCCCACTCAGCATTCCAGGGATCACGCCCTGCTTCCAATGCGTTGAAGCAGAAAGACTAGATGTCATACCCGATTGGCCAGCAGTAAGGGAACAACTACGTACAGAGCACGCTGCTGAACCTGGATATTCGTTAGCAAGCGCCGCAGCCGGACTGGCGGCTTGGCTAACCCTTCGCCTATGCAAAGAAGGACCTGCCGATTCTGACTGGTTCAGTGGCATCGCCTGGACAGTGTCCCCAACCGGGGTCCAAACAACCAAATGGCAAATGAGGGAAAACTGCGGCTGCCAAGATCAGTAGACAATGAAGCCCCTAGGTAACGCAGAACTTAGTTAGCCATCTCCAAGAGACTTCCCCGCCCAGCAAAGGCGCTTATCCGCAAATCACTGCGAATCCAAATGCTCCCTGACTATAGCCAACACATCTGCCCCGAAATCTGCCAATTTGGTTTCCCCAATGCCTGGGGTCAGCAAGAGCTGCTTCAAAGTTCTTGGCCGCGACAAAGAAATTTCTCTCAACGAGGCATCAGTTAGAACCACAAAAGCTGGGACTTCACGTTCGCTTGCCACTTTTAGACGCCATGACCGCAAATCTTCAAACAACTTCATTGCTTGAGGATCTGCTTTCTTTTCAAAATCAGTCTTTCGTTTATCCCGGCGGGCCCTGTCAGTTAATCGCACAGGTTTACTGGTCTGTTCAGGCCAAACGCCTTGCAAAAACCTAGACATTTTTCGCCCAGAACTTCGTCCGCCCCCACGGCTTCGGGACCACGACAAATAAAGGTGCTTGCGCGCACGCGTCACGCCCACATAAAGAAGCCGCCGTTCCTCTTCTATTGACCCAGGTGATCCTGCCAGTGAAATGGGCATGAGTCCTTCGCTTAATCCCACCAAGAACACAGCGTCCCATTCAAGGCCCTTTGCCGCATGAAGCGTAGACAGAATAACCCCATTTACTTCGGGTGCAGCCTGAGCTTCCCCGCGCTCTTGCAGTTCAGCCACAAACTGGGCGAACGTCAAACCTGGCCTATTTCTGGTCATAGCAAGAAGCGCATCAAGGTTCTCCCAACGCTCACGTACTGCTCCCGTGACGGCAGGTGGAGCCGGAGACCATCCAAGAGAAGCCACCACTGACTGCACCTGGGACTCCAAAGAGTCCTCTGATTCTATGCCGCTAAGTGCCTGCACCCTTTCAGCCTGACGCAAAAGAACAACTGCACGGCGAATCTCTTGACGTTCAAAGAACCTGGCGCCGCCTTGAAGTTGAACCCCTATCCCCCTGGCACTCAACGCCTGCTCAAATGCTTCTGATTGTGCATTTGTTCGATAGAGGACAGCGATTTGCGATAGCGGGGTGCCCTCGGCAGACAACAATGCGATCAGTTCAGCAACCTGTTCAGCTTCCACCTCATCCGTATCGTAGTCAGTAAACCGCACGCCAGGACCTGATGTTTCCTGGGAAATAAGCTTCACGGCGCCAGGCAAACCGCGTTCTGGTCCAATGCCTTCAAGCCCGCGCGCTT
>DAIOFF010000112.1:0-8819 GCA_036745855.1 Scrofimicrobium sp.
GGGAAGAATCAGGTCCGCACTTTTGGCTGTAATCACTGTCGATTTGCAGCCAAAAGTGCGGACCTAATATTGGGGCTAAGAGGTTTTAGGTCTTCGGACTTCGACGCTGGCCAAAAAACTGCCTTGAAGCAAGAAAAACCCGGTTAGGTCACAGGTCCTCCGGCTATCGCGATGGAGATTTGGGCATTTATGTTATGCCAAGCCGGAGGACCACACCAAAAACAGCATTAACCATGAAGAGCTGGGGAATCGCTCAAGCTTGGACTGGCACCAACTGCCGACGCATGCAGTATGAACGCGCCGGCAGAAAACGCGACCATACCTATTGCGTTGTGTCAGGTTCCAAGCCCCATTGTTATTGCCTGTTAATAGACCGAGATCCTTATGTAAGCGAATTACTACGCTGTTTCAAGTAGTTCAAAAACGTTTACCACAAGTCCCTTCATCATCTTGATTTGCCGCAGCCTACGTTTCAACGGTAACTCAAGCACGTCGCAAAAACTATGGACAAGTGTCCATAGTTTTCTGACAAAAAAGGTACCGGCAAACAGGGAGATTTTCTTTTCGCTGTTGGCAAGCCGGTCATCGCAGAACTCATCCCGCTGAGCTTTTGCCTGAGGCCAATCGAGGCGGTGTCACTGCGGATCTGGTGCGCTATGCTGGCGATCATAGTGAGGAGGTAGCCAGTGACTGTTCGCGTCCCTGTGAAACCGCACCTTTTAGATTGGGCACTAGACCGAATAGCCAATCCAGAAGATGTGTTCGAATCCATTCCACAACTGTCAAAGTGGTTGGCTGGCGATCTTCTTCCAACGATGAATCAACTGACACAGTTCGCGTCTAAGACCAAAACTCCTTTTGGATATCTTCTTCTTGATGAACCACCAAGCATAAAACTGCCTATCAAAGATTTTCGTGATGGGTTTAACCGCAGAGGAGTCTCTGGGCCTTCCCCCGATCTTTTGGCGGTAGTCAACCAGAGCATTCGTAGGCAAGACTGGTACCGTGACTACGCCCTCGACAACGGTGCTGACTCCCTCGGTTTTGTTGGAATTGCGCAAAATATGCAGCCTGATGAGGCCGCCACCCAAATGCGAGCCACACTGAACTTCGAGATAGACGACCGGCGCGGATCGTGGTCCGATCAAAGACGTCATTTACTGCAAGCATTCGAAGAGAGCGGTGGACTTACGGTCGCGACTTCAATGGTTGAAAATAATAATCGCAGAATGCTTGATCCAGATGAGTTTCGCGGTTTTTCTCTTGTTGACCCAATTGCACCGCTAGTGTTCGTAAATACCGCGCAGACAATGAACGGGCAGATTTTCACCTTGGCGCATGAGTTCGCACATATATGGAAAGGCATCGGAGGTGTTTCGCTTGAAAGCATTCAAGACACCCCACAATCTTCTATTGAAAAATGGTGTAACCGGGTCGCTTCTGAATTCTTAGTTCCAGCGATTGATCTCCGGTCTCGCGTTGAACAACTTGCTGATAAGAATCTTGAAGAAAAACTTGATGCACTAGCAAAGGTCTATCGATGCGGAACACTAGTTATCCTTATGGCTCTTAATCGCATCGGAATCTTAGAATCTAAAGATTTTGATGCAGTCTATTCACGCGAAGTTGAACGGCTTAAGGAGCTTGCAGGAAAAAACAAGGGAAAGCCAGGGGGAACGTACTGGGCTAATCAGCCGCATCGTATTGGAAGGCGTCTTTCTAGAGCGCTTGTGAATGACGCGGCTGAAGGGCGAACCGGCTTTTCAGAAATTATAAGTTTATCGTCGTTGAAATCTGCTTCGAACTTTGACAAGTATGCGAACCAAGTTAAAGAGTGGAGTTAAAAAGGATGTACTTGCTTGATGCAAATGCATTCATGGAGGCTAGCCGACTTTACTATTCTTTCGACATTGCGCCTCCCTATTGGGACTGGCTTGTGTCGAAGCATAATGAAGGAAAAATTGCCTCTATTGTTGCAGTGAAGGACGAGATCATAGCTGGCGAGGGACAATTAGTTGATTGGGCTACTGACCAGAGAATGAACAGCTTTTGGCTTGCACCTTCTGCAGACACAGTGAAAGAGATGAGAAAACTTTCAACATGGGCAAATGCCCCAAGCTCGAATTTCAAATCTGCCGCCATTGAGGAGTTCATGGACTCTGCTGACCTTCAACTGGCTGCCCATGCAGCCGCTATTGGTGGCGTTGTTGTAACGAGAGAGACAGCTGACCCAAACTGTCGAAAACGTGTAAAGCTTCCCGATGCTGGTATTCAGGTTGGTGTACGTTCAATTCAGCCCTTTGAAATGTATAAAAGACTGGGACTTCGTTTCAAGTAATACACTTTTTCTGTGGCTTGGCAATAATGGCAGGTGAGGAGGTACTCCACGGCATCTATTCGTTTTTTAGTGGGCGACCCCGCGTGTCGACCCCAAGTCTTGCGTAAGCGGGCTTGATCAGTGCGGCAAGCCAGACAACACCGACAACGCCGATTCCGGCAGTCGCCCAGAGGCTTGCAGCCACACCAAGTGAAGCCGTCATTGCTGAGGCAATAAACGGCCCGGCAGCGTTCCCCGTATTCACAATGGCTTGCCACAGCCCAAGGAAATCTGCCCGCCGATAAGAAGGCGACAAGTCGACACCGGTCGTCATCACTATGCCTGCACCGAAGCCATTTCCAAATCCAAGTACTGATGCGCCAACAATAAACCCTGGCAAGTTTGGCCACACCAGCATTATCACGATGCCCGCGGGCATGATTGTCAGGGAAGGCACAATCGCTGCCATACGACCAAAGCGATCCATCATTCCGCCTGTAACCAGGAACATTACGGAATCAACGAGGGCCGAAATTGCGAACGTTGCTGTAATGACTGATTCGTCTACTCCAATGAATGTGCCCCAAAGTGGCACAATCACATTCCGGTTAGCACGAAGCACCCCTAAAGTATTTAGCCCAATACCCATCACCATTGTTGCAAACCATGATCGGACTACGGGTTCAGGCCTTTTGTCAGATTGAGGAACTACGGCTGGTTCAGGTACTGCCGTAGGTTTAGATTCACTGGCAGGGGACCCTTTTTGGGTGGGTTTCTGCTCCGTTTTTCCGCCGCGTCCGCTTAGGGGAACTAAGAAAACTAAAACCATGATTGTCGAAATCACTGTCATGGCAAATGCCAACCAAAATGCTGATCCTAAGAACCAAATGGTCACCAAAACTGTTGATAAGGCGGGTCCAATTAATTGGCCAATTCTGGACATTCCACCAAGCGTTGACATTCCGCGGGCCCGCCATTGGTTGCCAACACTTTCTGCAACATAGGCTTGCCTGCCCAGTTGCCAAATAGCTCCCCCTAAGGCAACAAAAACAAGAGAAACAACAAATGCTATCTTCGCGAATGCCGTGTATGTTCCCCCTATTGCCATCGACAATAAAGAAACCAACAGGGACAAAGCAGTGACAGCGCCAGCAGACGTCAATGCTTTCCTGTCACCGATTCTGGTTATTAGCCGCCCAAGAAAGGGCGATGCCAGAACTCCAATAAGGCCAAAGATTCCCAGTACTGCGGACGAACCTGCATGATCGAACCCAATACTCAGAGCCGCTAAGACCATGACGGGGGCCAGCGCGCCTTGCCCCGTTGCGTAAACAACGGCTGGCAGAAAGACTGGCAGTACAAGCGGTTTCAGTGGATTGGGTTCACGCCTGCGCTCTTGTTTCACACCCTCTACATTACGCCCGCACCTTGAGGCCGCGATAAACTAGCGTGTGCTAATTTGGCTTCCCCCTTCTGAAGGAAAAACTGATCCTGAAAGCGGTCCCCCGCTGGACTTCAACAAACTTTTCCTTCCCAGTTTGACTGAGGCCCGAATGAGAGTTGCCGCTGCGCTTTGTGATTTAGGCGATGGAGCAAATGCACAAAAGACTTTGGGCCTTGGAAAGAAGTCGGCTGCTGAGGCCGCATTGAACATGAATCTTTCTGACGCCCCCTGTGCTCCTGCTATTGACCTTTACAGTGGTGTCCTTTACGACCATTTGGACCATTCCACGCTTACCGCGCCAGAACAACAACGGATGAATGCGTTCACATGGATTTTTTCTGGCTTATTTGGGATAGTCCGTCCAGCCGATTTCATCCCTAACCATAGATTGGCTATTAACACGAAACTGCCTCCACTTGGGAATATGGGCACTTGGTGGAGGACTAAGCTTCGTGAAAAGCTACCTGACCTGGCGAAGGAAACCATCATAGATTGTCGCTCTGGTGGTTACCGAAGTATGTACCCCGCGCAGGAAGCGAACGTGATTGAGATTACCGCTGAGGAAGATCGCCCTGGTGGACGGAAAGTTGTCACTCACGCGGTAAAGAAATGGAGAGGAATGACAGCGCGACATTTTATTCGGGACAATGCGCTTAGCGGCCAAGCTACTGTCATGGAAGTTTTGGCGTCTTTGGAAAGATTTGTTTCCAAATCTGATGATGTGCTTTCAGTCGAAATATGCGCCCCGAAAGACAACAAACAAGGCGGAAGTATTATCACCGCAAATCTGGTAATAGCTAAAACTATGCCTAGCTAATCTAAGCAGTGACTGCTTCTAGCTAGATGCGTTAGCTGATGAAAGATACCGCTTTTTCAACTGACTAATTAGTGTTGTTGCCAAGAACGGCCAGATTTCAACTAAGAAAGTAGGCCGTCCTCGGCAACAAGGAAAAACTACTTGGCATCCCGTTTTTTGAACAGGATTACCGAGGCGATCATTGGAATCACAGTCCACAAGGCCATGATGCCCACAGCCCCCCAGAAACTTAGCAGCACAGTTCCGTCTGTTTCTTCAATGACTGCGGAAATGCCTTTACCAAGCAGGCTTCCCAAGTTTTGTGGGAGGGCAATTATCACGTATTCGAGCCATTTCCATTCAGCCACTTGATATGCCAGTTGCATAATCATTGGCGCAAGGAAGACTATTCCAACAACGGTAGTAATCGAGGCCGCTGTGCTGCGAAGAATTCCCGCAATGCCAAAGGACATCAATGCTATGGCAACAAGGTAAAAAATACTTCCTCCAATGCCTGTCAAAGTCTCAGTCGTAAATACTGAACCCGCGGACTCGGGTAAGAACGCGATCCCCAAAGCGACTGCCACTATTGCTACTGTCAATGCAACGATCAAGGCAACGACTATGAGCACCGCAGACTTTGCCGCAACTACTAACCCACGTTTTGGCGTGGCTGTCAGAGTTGAAAGAATCATTCCCGAAGCGTATTCATTGGAGAAGAAAAATACGCCAAGAACGCCAAAAACTAAGGACAAGAAAACCGTTGGAAAGCCAACCAACGTAGTGAAGTATGAAGAAAAATCAGCTCCTGCGCCTTCTTCATATGTGTTATTGGTAATCGCCATAAGCCCGCTCATCGCAGCCCCAAGGAAGATCGAAACAATAATGCTCCACATTATGGAACGTAGTGAAAAGGCCTTAATCCATTCTGATTTAAACACACCAGAAAAAGAAAGCGGTTTGGTAGTGGTTATGTGTTTTTTGGCCGAGGTGGTGGTCATGTTAGTTCCTTGTCTTTGGGCGGGGGAAGCAGATGTCATGTGCGGATTTGCGGTGCTCATTCGGCCATCGCCTGATACTCGACTTCTGTTCGGGTAAGTGACAGGTAGGCATCTTCCAAACTGCCCTTTATTGGTGTCAACTCATGTAATTCGATGTTCTTTTGCAGGCATACCGCACCAATCTGATTGGCAGCCGCCCCCTGAACTGTGAGAGTATTTGAATCTTCAAGATTGATTGTTAGTTCCCCACTAAATGCTGACGGTTCCATTGCCTGCAAAACGGAAACTAAACGCGTCGCTTCAGGTGAAGCTACCCGCACTCGCGGTGCAACGCCTTCAAGTAAATCTTCCATTGGCACGTCGGCCACAATCTTGCCGCGCCCAATGACAATGACATGATCAGCCGTCTGCGCCATTTCGCTCATTAGGTGACTGGAAAGTAACACCGTCTTTCCCATGCTTGCTTGTTCGCGAACAAAATGGCGAACCCACATAACACCATCGGGATCTAATCCGTTTACAGGTTCATCCAAGATTAAGGCCTTCGGGTCACCAAGGAGCGCTGCAGCAATCCCAAGACGCTGGCCCATGCCAAGTGAAAAGCCGCCAACCCGTTTCTCAGCTACGTCAGTGAGACCCGTCATCTCTAGTACTTGCTCAACTCTTTGTTTCTCAATTCTGTGAGTAGCAGCAAGAGCCCGAAGGTGACTGCGCGCTGTCCGACCTGGGTGGACACCCTTCGCATCCAGCAAAGCGCCAACAACTGACATGGGCGCTGCATGCTGCGCAAATGGTTTCCCATCGATGGTTACTTCGCCACTGGATGGATGGTCAAGACCAACCATCAACCGCATTGTCGTTGATTTTCCTGCGCCATTAGGCCCAACGAACCCGGTGACTTTTCCAGGAAGAATATCAAAGGAAACATTATCCAAAGCTTTTTTGTCGCCATAATATTTACTAAGGCCGCGAGCACTGATCATGAGTTGTCCTTCTATAGGTTTTCGATAAAACCATTATCTGTTACAACTACATATTTAGCCCTCGTCCCAAAGTGCCATTTTTTGGCATATTAGGCGCAGTGGAATCTAGTACCACGGTACTACTCCCCCACCGTTTCGGGGTTTAGAGGTTCAATTCTCTTGCCAATATGACTGCGTGAATTCGATCACGGAGCCCTAACTTGAAAAGAATGTGACCGACATGAGTTTTTATAGTCGATTCAGAAAGGAACAAAGATTCACTAATTTCCGCATTGTTGTATCCGCGCCCAATAAGAACTAAAACCTCACGTTCCCGTTCTGTCAACGCTTCGAGAACCTCAAGCCCAGTCTCTTCAGTTTCTTTTTCATTGAGCAACTTATTCCCAGAAACCATTTGCTCAAGCATTCGTTTCGTGACAGCCGGTGCCATCACAGCGTCTCCGGCTGCGACGCGGTGGATTGCATCGACCAGCTCTGTTGGCCGCGCATCTTTCAACAAGAATCCGCTGGCACCACTTTTTATTGCCTTTTGAGCATATTCATCCAAATCAAATGTTGTAAGAACCAGAACGCGCGTTTCTGGAAACTTTTTTACGATGGCTTCGGTGGCTTCTATTCCATTCATATGCGGCATGCGGATGTCCATTAGGACAACGTCACAAGCACCATTTAGGTTGTCCAACTCAGCTAATGCGGACTGGCCATCTGCGGCCTCGGCAACCACATTAATGCTTGATTCGCCCGAAAGTACCAACCGAAATCCCATTCGAATCAAATCTTGGTCATCAACTAGCATCACCGAAATACTGTCAGCCAACAGGTTCTCCTTCTCTAGGAATCATTGCCATAACCATCCACCCTGGCCCCGACGCCCCATATTCGACCGTCCCGCCAACAGTTCGAAGCCTTTCTTTTAGACCAACCAATCCATTCCCTGATCCAACGCCTGAAAGAGGCTTTGAACTGCCAGGAAGCGGCCCAGTGTCCGTTATCCGAACCATAGTTTCAACCAGGCTCTCTGTGATTGTCACTGTTACTTGACTACCGATCCCTGCATAACGCAAAGAGTTAGTCAAGGCCTCTTGAATAGTTCGATAAATGGCCAGTTCACGCACCTGGTCCGGGTCTCCGCCAGTATCTGGCAGTGAGCCCTGGAACGACATCTCTATGTCCATTCCGGCAGCCCGAAAGCCCTCAATCAAGTCAGGGATCGCATTTACCCCAGGGGTTGGCACCATCGGCGCATTACCGTCATCGTCACTATCCACCCCACTACTATCTTGAAGAGCACCGATCAGTCTTCGCATTTGCGCGAGGGCTTCTCTTCCAGTATCCGCGCTAGTTCGCATGGTGCCACTGGCGGTCTCTGGATCATTCTTCGCCACCCGCGCCGCCCCCTCGGAAAGAGTAATCATCACCGACAACGAATGGGCAACAATATCATGCATTTCACGGGCAATCCGCGTGCGTTCTTCTGCCACGGCCAACCTGGCACGTTGGTCGCGTTCCCTGGCCAGTTGGTGAGCTCGGTCAATGATCGCTTCCGTGTATCTGTGGCGATCCCCGGTGCTGATCCCCAGCATCAACGGCACCAGCAGCAGCATCAGGGGAACAGTAATCAAAATAACTGTTGTTGTGGTGTCTTGCACCGGCTTAGTTGATGTGATCATCACGATGTTTGTTGACACTGTCGAGGCCGCAGCCATAATCACATACGCCACCCACCCAAGTCTGACGCTCTGATACACGGGCACCGAATAGAGCATCACCCATGAGGCGAATAAGGTACTTGCGTTTACCATCATGTCTGGCGGGCAGAAGACCAATACGACAAGGATTGCCATCAAACCAGCCAGAGGCTGCTTACGGCGGAAAGCCGAGGCAACACTGGTGACCGTGAGCAGCAGAAGTAAAAGGAATATCCTGGGGACCTGGAAGTCCAGCGGAAGGACATATCCTTGCTTCCACTGTCCGTCATACGTGATTCCACTCAAAGCCGTGAACGCGATTGTTCCCAGAATATAAGCAAGCGTGATCGTGACATCTACGCCCCGCGGGTGTGCTTGCAAGAACCGCCGCAGCACGCCTGGCGGTCTCGGTAGCCCCGCTTCAGCTGCGGCGCTTGCGTCAACACTTGCCATCTCTGCCCAATCGCTTCAGTCCCGCATTTCTCATTTTTCAAGGTCCTGCAGGTGCTGAAATTTTTTTTCGCGAGGCGCTATCTTCGCTAAGTCACTGGCGGGCGCTGGAAATACGGGTCCCATAGAAAAATAGTACC
>DAIOFF010000113.1:0-8771 GCA_036745855.1 Scrofimicrobium sp.
AGTGGCCCAGAACTTAGAGACCTGCTACTAAGAACCAAACCCCCAGCGCCCTGATGCTTTCGTGTCGCCTTTGGGAATCCTGACCATACCTTCTTGTGCAGCCGATGCAACGCGCTCACCTGACTGCCCATAGATGCCCACCTGGCAGGTGGCGCGGCCGCCGCCGACTGATGAGACCTCGCCGGAATACAGTAGCCACTCATTGATATCTAAGTCCTCATGAAACCACATGGCGTGGTCAAGGGATGCCAGCGACATTCCAGGGGTGATCCAAGACAGTCCGGTGGCGCGAAGTGCGGGTTCCATCATCACCTGGTCAACAACGTAAACCAGCAAAACGCGGTGAAGTATCTGAGGCATGTCTGTTGGAAGCTCATGACGTGGCCGCATCCACAGTTGTTGCATGGGGGACCGTTCAGGATCTGCGCCCGTGTAGAGCGAAGGCTGGACGTGACGGACATCAAAGGCCGTGGTCTTGCCTAAGAACTTTGCTACGGGATGGTTCATGGTTCGAAAAATCTCTAGGGCTGATGTCAAGTTTTCAGGCCCTGGAACGGTAGGGGCGTGAGGGACAAAAGTGACACCTTGTTCTTCTCCCTGAAAAGATGCGTTCATTGTGAGTATTTCGCGGTCTTCTTGATGGCAGGAGATTTGCCGAGAGGAGAATGACCTGCCGTCGCGTACCCGGCTCACGTTAAGTTGGAGTTCAAGGTCTGGATCCCCGCCTCGCAAAAAATAGGCGTGCAGTGAGTGCGGAAGTCGGTTTTCGTCTTCAACGGTTGTGGCTGCGGCAAGCAGCCCTTGCGCGATGACTTGGCCACCATAAACGCGACCAGTTTGGGGCAGGGAATGGGCTGTGAAGCTGTCGCGGTCCCCGCCTTCCAGCTGTAAAGAGCGTAGGACTGAGGCCACGGGCTCAGCATCAATCATCGGTATGTGAATCGGTTTGGGCACCAAGTAATTGTGCACCTAGGGCTTATTCCGCGTCGAATGATCCGTTAGGTGAACCAGTCGTTGCGCCCAAATGCGCCGCCAGGAATCCGGGTAGGGTTAAACGCATGATTGAACGGCTGCGTGACCTTGCACATATGAATGGTGTTGCAACTGAGTTTTGGGATTGGTCGGGGCAACATCGCAAGACGCCGAAGAGCACCTTACTTCGTGTTTTGGCGTCCCTTGGTTTGCCAGTTGATGAAGATACTGATGCTGAGGGCGTTGAGCGCGCAATCATTTGGACTGATGATCAGGTGTGGACCCACGCGGTGCCTGAGTGCACTGTCACTCGGGAGGGGGATTATTGTGAGGTTCAGATTCACGTTCCTCATGGCAGCCCTGTGCATGTTTGGGTGGAAACTGAAGATGGCGGTGGGGTTGATTGCACGCAGGTTGATAAGTGGGTGGAACCCCGGTGGGTTGATGGTCAGCTGACTGGTCGCGCTGCTTTTGCTCTTCCAAGGCTTCCGCTTGGATATCACAAGATCGGTGCTTCTATTAGTGGTGGAGAACCGATTTATGGTCATCTAATTGTGGTTCCGCATCGTTTGGAACCGGCGCAACTTGCTGGTGGGAAGCGGTTTTGGGGCGTTAATGTTCAGGCGTATTCGGTGCTTTCTGAGGGGTCGTGGGGGGTTGGGGATGCTGAGGATTTAGCTGATTTGACTGCGATTTGTGCGAAAAGTGGCGCGGATTTTGTTTTGGTCAATCCGCTTCATGCGGTTTCGCCGGTTGCACCTATTGAGGATTCGCCGTATCTTCCGGTTTCGCGCACGTGGCTAAATGTTATGTATATCAGGCCAGAGAGGATTCCTGAGTATGCGTCGGCACCGGAAGAGGATCGTTTGGCGATTGAGGCTTTGCGTATGAAGGCGGTTTCGGCGCCGCCGAATAGGGGTGGTGACATTAATCGCGACGCATCTTGGGAAGCGAAGGTTGCTGCGTTGCGCATTATTTTTGGGAGGCCGAGGTCTGTTCATAGGGAGGCTGAGTTCCAGGCGTTCATCAATGAGGGCGGCAGTTTTTTGCATAGTTTTGCTCTGTGGTGTGCGCTGGTTGAGCAGGAAGGGACGCTTCTTTTTGATGCTTACGAGGCCGTGGCGGATCCAGAAAGGGTCCTTTTCTTTCAGTGGGTTCAGTGGGTTGCCGCGCAGCAGTTGAGTGAGCCTAATGTGGTGGCGAAACGTTTAGGTATGTCGATTGGGGTCATGTCTGATTTGGCGGTCGGGGTCCACCCTCAGGGGGCTGCTTTTTGGGGTGAGAAGCATGAGTACGCAGAGGGAATGTCTGTTGGCGCGCCGCCTGATATGTATGCTCAGCAGGGGCAGGATTGGTCTCAGCCGCCGTGGAATCCGCGCGCTCTTGCATCTCTTGGGTTTGAACCGTTTGTGAAAGTAGTTCGCGCTGCGCTGAACTTGTCGTCGGCTCTTCGTATTGATCACATTATTGGTTTGTTTAGGCTTTGGTGGATTCCGACGGGTGAGAGTCCCATGCAGGGAACGTACGTGAATTTTGATTACGAGGCCATGATTGGGGTGCTCCTTTTGGAGGCTCATCGAAGTGGTGCGCTTTTGATTGGCGAGGATTTGGGGACTGTTGAACCTTGGGTGCGTCAATATTTGGCTGAGCGGGGGATCTTGGGCACGTCGGTTTTGTGGTTTGAAAAGGATTGGGATGGGAAGCCGTTGCCTCCTTGGAAGTACCGTCAAGGGGTTTTGGCTACTGTGAACACTCACGATTTGCCGCCGACGGCTGGTTACATGGCTGGCATCCAGACGAAGCTGCGTCATGAGCTGGGGCTTTTGGAGCAGCCTTTGGATGAGGTTTTGGCAAGTGATGCGGCTGAGCAGGCAGCGATGCGGGCGCGTTTGCGTGAGTATGGTTTGCTGCAAAGTGAGCCGGGCAGTGTGGAGCCAAGAGGTGAGGTTATTGAGGCTTTGCATCGGTATATTGCCCGGACTCCGTCAGAGCTTGTGGCTGTGGCGTTAGTTGATGGCGTTGGTGAAGAGAAACCTCAGAATTTGCCGGGAACTGACCAGGAGTACCCGAACTGGCGTATTCAGTTATCTGATGATGAGGGTAATCCTATTTGGCTTGAAGACCTTGAGGGCCGGGAAGATTTGCAGAGGCTTTTTGCTCTTATGCGTGAAGAAATGGGTTAGCCGCGCTCAGTTTTGACTGCATCGAAAAGTCGGCGCCCAGCTTGTACGGTTTTTTCTGCAGGGAGGGCGTTACATAGTGTGTGGCCAAGGGCTGTTACTGCGACCCATGTGGTGAAACCTGCCTCCAAGTGCTTGGCAGTGTCCCATTCGATGATCGCGTCTGCACGCTTCACGTGATCACCTTTTTTGTGTAGAGCAGTGAAAGTCTGGGCTTCTTTTGAGTCCACTCCCAAATGAACCATGATGTCATCAATGACAAATGCGTGGGGAAAAAGTGCAGAAATTTTGCCAGAAACGGGTGCTAGAACCTGAGTTTTTCCTTGCGTGGATGGCACTATGGCAAGTCCTGGACCCAGCATTTGCTGGGCAAACACTGGGTCCGGAAACTCAGACATGGGGTGAACTACCCCGTCAATGGGGGAGCATACGCGCATCAGCGCAAAGCATTCACAGATTCTGCGACTTTGTCAGCAGATGGACCAACAACAACTTGGACAATGTCATCTACTTGAACGACTCCGAATGCGCCAGCATCCTTCAAGACGGTCTCACTCACCAAATCCGGTTTTTCAACCTCCACCCGAAGTCGGGTAATGCATGCTTCAAGTTGGGCAACATTTCCTGCGCCGCCCAGCCCTTCAAGAATCAGCTCTGGTGTCGTCATCCTGGCTCCTGCTTTATTATGGCTATTCACCAAGCTAGCACGGGCCAGGGACAACTGGTACCGTGAGACCGCCCACCTATCACACTTCTTGGTCGCGTTTTTGTGCCTGCAAGTGACGTTCAGCTTCAGACAAAGACTCAGTCATTAACCGCTTTGCAGAGGCCGACTGGTCTGGGTGAGACTCAAGCCAATTCATTGTTTGAGCTGGAACATCTTGGTTTTCAAGGTAGCCCGCTAGTGCCGAGGGATACATGAATGTTAGTAGTTCGCTTGCAATATGGAAGGTATGAATATCCCAGGCTTCGACAATTTTTTCAAAGTATAAGGTGACGTATTGCTCATAAGATTCTGGGCTTTGGGTGACATGAGCCCAGAACCCATTTGCCATTGCCCACCGGGTGTCGTTTGGAATATCAGGATCAAACATGACCGCATCCCAAGTGGCACGGCGGGTGTCGTCGTCATCAATGCTTGCGCGGGCCTCGGCAGCCTTCTGCTTTCCGGACATCGTTTGATCCTTGGCTTCAAGCTCCGCGATCTGCTCTTCACCAGCCAATCCGCCGCGTACCAGGGACAAGAGCAGGGACCATGACATGTCCTCATCCATTTTCAGCCCGTGAAGGGTTTGCGTGCCCTTGTAAAGTGCCTCAATAGTCTCAAACTGTTCTTTGGTGCAAGCAAGAGCCGCAGCATACTGAACCAGCATCCTTTGAGCGTCAGATTCAGAAGCCGCTGTGCGGGCGTCCAACTGAACCCGCCTGGCAACTAGTTCCAGAAGATCCCCTCGGCTCTCAGGCGCTGAATAATAGCTGGCCGCACTTGCCAACTGCATTAGCAGTCCCTTCAGTGTTACTGAAGAAGTCTCTGTTGGGATTGCGCTAAGGGCAAGGTGGCAGAACTCATGTGCGGAAAGTTCTCCGTCGCGTAGCATGTCCCACGCTGCACCAAGAAGCACGCGCCGCGTCATTGGATCAGAAACAGACGTCAAGTTTTCAAGCGCAAAATCAAGAGAGACCTTATCTAAGCGAATCTTCGCGTAGGCCAAATCCCGGTCATTAACAATCAGCATCGGCGGGCGGGTCTGACCAACAATGCCAGGGACCTCAGTCGTTTCGCCGTCCACATCCAGTTCTTGTTCAAATACACGCGTCACGTCACCATCAACCAGGTCATAGCCAGCAATCGCAAGGCGTTGGGGGCGCATGTGGACGCCTTCTTGATGAGCGCTTTGGCGAATGACAAGTTTGGAAACCCGTCCGGCCTCGTCAACCTCAATCTCAGGCGTCAAAGTCGTGACACCTGATTCTTCCAGCCAGACTTTAGACCAGCCGCGAAGGTCCCGCCCTGATGTCCGCTCTAATGCGCCCAGCAGGTCATCAAGGGTCGCATTCCCGTGGGCGTGCTCAGTCAAATATTCATGTATTCCTGCCAGGAACTTTTCGCGTCCCACATAGGTAACTAACTGGCGAAGGACTGCCGCACCTTTGGCATAGGTGATTCCATCAAAGTTTGATTCGACATCATCCAGGTCTTTGATTTCAGCGCGAATCGGATGTGTTGTCGGCATTTGATCATGCTTCATGCCCCATTCTTTTCGGCGCAAGAATCCAATCCACGCGTCAGTGAACTGAGTGGCTTCAGCCGACGCCAAATGAGCCATGAACTCAGCAAATGACTCATTAAGCCACAAGTCGTCCCACCATTTCATGGTGACAAGATTTCCGAACCACATGTGGGCAAGTTCGTGCAAAATAACATTTGCGACGTTCTCTAAATCGTCCTCAGTTGGTTTCGACCTAAAGATATATTGATCGCGGAAAGTAACACAACCAACATTTTCCATTGCGCCCATGTTGTATTCAGGAACAAACAATTGGTCGTATTTTTCAAACGGATAGGGCATGCCATAGGCCTCGGCAAAAAATCCCATTCCAGCTTTAGTGATATCAAAAATAAAATCAGCGTCTAAATGCTGCGCTAATGATTGCCTGCAATAAACACCCAGTGGCGTAACAGTCCCATCCGGCTGAGTAAACGAATCAGTCTTCCCGAAATACGGGCCAGCAACAACTGCGGTCACGTAAGTCGAAATCTTTGGCGTATCGGCAAATGTATAGCGAAGGCCGCCATCAACCTCTTCGGGATCTGGAGTAGGAGAGTTCGAAAACACCTTCCAGTTCTTCGGAACCGTCACAGTGAACTGGAAAACTGCTTTCAGATCAGGCTGTTCAAAAGTTGCAAACACGCGGCGGGCATCTGGAACCTCAAACTGTGAATAACAGTAGCGTTCACCATCTGCCGGATCTACGAACGCATGCAGGCCCTCACCAGTATGCATATAGTTCATGCTTGACCTGACCGTCAGCGTATTTTGTGCTTCAAGGGGGCCAACAGAAATCCGGTTATCCGCGTAGGCGTCCAAGGAAAGATCAACGCCATTTAGCGTTATCTGCTGGACTTCATCAGCAACCAGATCCACAAAAGTGTGGGCTTCAGGTGTGCCATCAAAGTGGATTGTGGTTGTAGCGGCAAAATGGGCGTCGTCTCTAAGGTCAAGCGTCACTTCGTAACGTGAAGGATTGACGATTTCAGCGCGCTCGCTAGCTTCAATGCGCGTCAAATTCAGTCCAGGCATTATTCCTGCTTTCTACCAGATATGGACGCGGTCTTCAGGAGAAATCCAAAGACCGTCACCAGGGGAAACATTTAGGTACTTTGCGAATTGATCAAAGTTTGAAAGAGTTCCGTTACAGCGAAACTCTGCTGGGGAATGCGGATCAACTGACAATAACTGAACTGCATATTCAGGTCTTGCCTTGGTCTGCCATATTTTTGCCCAAGAGGCAAAGAAACGCATGGGGGCAGAAACTCCATTAACCTTGGGTGCGTCATCAACACTGGCAATGCCGTCTTCTGCCAGAGCTTTCATCCAAGCCTTCCAAGCAATCGTTAGCCCGCCAAGGTCACCAATGTTCTCACCAACTGTCAAAGCGCCATTGACCTTATATTCATCCCCCAAATCCCTGGGAGAGAACTGATCATATTGCGCGATTAGGGCATCAGTGCGCTTCTTGAACTCGGCCCGGTCTTCATCGGTCCACCAGTCCTTCAGCTCCCCATCTGCATCGAACTGGGCTCCCTGGTCATCAAAACCATGACCGATTTCATGCCCGATCACCGCGCCGATTGCCGCATAGTTGACGGCATCGTCGGCCTCGGGATCAAAGAAAGGAGGCCGCAATATTGCTGCTGGGAACACGATCTCATTAGACAAAGGACTGTAGTAAGCGTTGACCGTTTGCGGCGTCATGTGCCATTCTTCTGGATCGACAGGCTTGCCAAGCTTTGCCAGCTCATAGGCGGTTTCAAAAGCCCCTGAAGCTGCAATGTTTTCGAGAAGAGTATTTCCTTCAGAAATCTCCAGTTCAGAGTAATCCCGCCATTTCGATGGGTAAGCAATCCTGGGGGTAAAACCATCTAGCTTCACCAGGGCCTGCTTGCGGGTTTCTTCGCCCATCCAATCCAAGTTTGTAATGGAATCGCGGTAAGCCTCAATAAGGTTTTGAACCAAATGTTCCATCTGTTTCTTGTGTTCAGCAGGGAAGTGGCGCGCCACGTAAAGGCGCCCCAGGGCCTCGCCAAGCAAACCTTCTACAAGGGACAAAGCGCGCTTCCACCGGGGCCGAATCTCTTCCGTCCCAGCCAAGGTCTTTGAATACATTTCAAAGTTTTCGCTCACAAAAGGTTCAGACAAGAACGGCGCCGCAAAGGCAATGATCTTGCGGTAGAACCAACACTTCAAAGTATCCAAGTCCGTCTTGGACCAAAGGCTTGCGGCATTCGCCAAATAGTCCGTTTGTCCGACGCTGAAATCCCCTGTGCGCTCAAGCGGAATCCCAGCTGCTTCTGCCCACTTTGCCCAAGCAAATCCGGGATTATCTGCCTGAATCTGCTCCCAGTTGCGCGGATTATTTTGCTCAGCAATATCGCGCATAGCGACAATATCCCAATGAAGTTTTGCTAGCTGCGTTTCGAAATCGAAAACAGCCGCGCCGCACTCATCACCGCCTGGAATATCAGCCAAAGCAAACATGGTCTTGATGTACTGCTTATAGCGTTCACGGGCCTCTTCATGCTGGTCCTCGTGATAGTAGGCTTCATCAGGCAAACCCAAACCTGACTGATTCAGGTACACCTGGTAGCGTTTTGAATCATTCATGTCGGGCATTACATCTTCAGAGAAAAAGGAAGAAATACCAAGATTTGAAAGATGCCCTGCGACGGCTGCAAGTTCCGTGTGGTCTGCTGCGTTAGAGACCTGGTTCAAGAATGGTTTCAGTGGGGAAGCGCCAAGAGTATTTAGCGTGTCTTCATCCATGAACTGTTTATAGATAATTGCGAGGCGCATGGCGTCTTTGTCGTCAATTTTTCCGTCGATTGCGTCTTCAACAATTGCCCGGCATTGCTCTTCACTTAGGTCGCGAAGAAGATAGAATGCCCCGTCTACAGGCCGGTCTGCTGGAATCTCATGGGTTTTCAGCCATGAGCCGTTGCAGTAGCCGAAGAAATCGTCTTGCGGCCTGATGGTTTTATCCATATCTTCAGGTAAGAGCACTGCCGTGGGCTCAAGGCCAGAATTGCTTTTTGTCATGATGTCTATCTTATGGCAAATGACTTAAATGCCTGGTATGAGCAGATAACTCGTGTCCCTTTGCTGTGGTTTGCGTGGCAAATACGCACTTTCCAAGCAAAATCATAAGTATGAAAGTGGTTTGAAAAAGGGGCGTGGTCTGGGTCAATATTTCCCAGGACTTTCCCAGGACCACTTAAGGGAATCGTCAAGGTGGCTCCGTATAGTTGTGGATGAGCAAAGAGGAAGCGCAACTGAATAAGCGCCTGATGTGCTTTCTGCTCGCACTGTGTTGATGGGATGGGCGGCCCCGCCAGATGGC
>DAIOFF010000114.1:0-8487 GCA_036745855.1 Scrofimicrobium sp.
GACTTGCGAAATCAAGCACCACATGCCAATTATGATCACTTGCACGCATAACACCGTCAGTATCGCTGCTATCGCGTATGGAACTACTAACGATTCAACTTCGGGAGACTCGCCCCCAATTTCTGAAGCTATAGACGGCAACTCAACTTGCATAAACACAGTTGCCACCATGAGCACACTCAAGGAAACCCGTAAGGTAATTCTTGTTTTCCGCCTCATATATCGACAATAGGCTGAAATCTATCGTTTAGCAATAGAAGACTAACTTAAAGATCCATTGCGTCTCTGGCGCGTGCGACAGTCTTAACTGGTGGCTGTTGTGGGATACCGAATTGGGAGACGTTGCGGACATCGTGGAACAAGCACACTTAGAACCTGTCGTGTAGTGTGCCATGTTGTCCCAGTGTTGGACCAAAGCAGAACAGGCCAGGACCTAAGTGGCCCTGACCTGTTCATATCGTGCGTCATGGGGGACTCGAACCCTCAACCCGCTGATTAAGAGTCAGCTGCTCTGCCAGTTGAGCTAATGACGCGTTGACGAAAATTAACTTTAGTTGAGCACCTGCAAGGGACGCAAACCGCAGATCGTTGATTTCACGTAATCGTGGCGCAACTAATATTCTGGGACCATGAAATCCGAAAACCTCGCAAGTCGTGTGAATTCCTTTTTTGTTACGGCTTTTGGTCTCTTAGGGCTATGGGCGTCTTTCATGCTTTTGAACTCTGAACTGAAGCTTTTGAAGGATCCAGCAGGGGAACTTGGATGTGATTTCAATCCATTGGTTGCTTGCTCAACTTCTCTTATTGCCCCGGAGTCCTCACTATTTGGACCACCGAACTCGATCATCGGACTTATTGTTTTTACGGTGTTCGTGACTTTGGGGGTCTTCTTGATGTCCAGAGTCCAGTTTCCCCGTTGGATTTGGATTGGTTGGTTAACTGGATCAGTTGCGGGCGTCGCGTACGTGATCTATTTCGCGTGCCTGTCTGTGTTTCGCTTTAAGACCCTTTGCCCTTACTGCATGCTGATTTGGTTATCGTTCCTGGGTATCGCGGTCATCGCGTGGTGTGAGGCTGCCTATGTTGGGGTTCTGGGCGAAAAGGCAGTTGGATTGGGGCAATCCGTTCGGCGCTTGTGGTGGCTGGTACTGATCGCGATAGTTCTGCTCTTGTTCTTGTTTGTGTTTGTTGGATTGCGTGACAAGTTCGCGATGGTGCTTTAGCAAGTGTTCTATATGGTTGGCGTATCTTCTCACTGCGGCACTGAATAGACTGTGACAATGACATCCGGATCCGCAGTTACAGAGGACTATTTGAAAACTCTCTATTCTGGAGAGGAACGTGACGATCCAGCGCTGGGTGTAACTGAACTAGCAAAACGGATGGGAGTCGCGTCTTCAACGGCGTCAGAGACAATCAGGCGACTAAAAAAGGAAGGCCTGGTCGATCATGCGCCATACCAGAAGGCAAAACTCACGGAGAAGGGCCGCAGACAAGCTCTTGAAGTGGTCAGGCGTCACCGCATTTTGGAGACGTACTTGTATGAAAAGTTGGGGTTTGACTGGGATGAGGTTCACAAAGAAGCCGAAATCCTAGAGCATGTGGTATCTGACACTCTTCTTGACCGAATGAATCAAATCTTGGGATGTCCAGGTCGGGATCCTCATGGGGATCCAATACCTCAGCTTCATGGTGACTATAAACCCCCGGAAGTAGTTCCACTTTCTGAAGTTGGTAAGGGGACTACCGCTCGGGTTGCCCGGATCAGTGATGAAGAACCGGCTCTTCTGCGTCATTTGGAGTCTTTGGGCGTAGTCCCAGATGCTCAAGTAAAAGTAATCGATAAGTTGGGGTTTGCGGGTTTACTGAGGGTGAAGATAAAGCCTCCATTAGATTGGCATCCAAGAAATGCTGCAGGTTTGCATGCCAGTGTTGCGCCTGGTCAGGAATCTTCATTTGACTTAGGTGACATGGCTGTTCAATCCATTTGGGTTTCAGATCCAAAAGCGTGAACTGTGCGGGATAGGGATTTCCTTTTTTCCGAGGGGCCCTTGTGTTCTTCAATACTGCTCAAAAAGGCGACAGTGCGGCTTCCTTTTAATACCTAGGTGCTGCATGTAGGGAATGTGGACTATAGCTAAATAGTTATAAAAGGAAATCAGTATACGTACCAAGGGACTTTGCTATTTGGGTAAGGGCAGTAAGCTAGGCGGTGAAGTGTTTTCAATGAGGCAGAAAGGACTGCTAAATGCTTATTGCGGGTCGAGAACTTAGTGGAATTGGACTGGGAACAGCGCCACTGGCATTTCGTGAGGGAAGCGAAGAACAAGCGATACGGACTATCCATGCCGCTATTGACGCTGGTGTTGAGCTACTTGATACCGCGTTGGCGTACACCAGGCCCCAGGTTGAATCGTATGCTGAAGCCGTTATTGCTAAAGCATTGCGCGGAATGAAAAACAAACCATTAGTGGCCACAAAAGGTGGACACTGGATGGAAAATGGACAGTTTCCCATTGATGGCAGGCCCGAAACATTGCGCGCCCACTGCAAGATAAGCCTAAAAACTTTAGGTGTAGAACGCTTAGATCTTTATCAGCTTCATCACGTTGATCCAAAGACTCCACTAACAGAAAGTGTCGGTGCTTTAGCTGAGTTGCAGGCGGAAGGATTAATTGGGGCTGTTGGTCTTTCAAACGTGTCTGTAGAGCAACTTGATGAAGCATCTAAAGTCACCGAAATCGCGTCGGTCCAAAATCGGTTGTCTCTCACAAAACCCGATGATTTGCCGATGTCAAGGCTCTGTGCTGAGCGCGCGATAGCGTACCTTGCATACCAGCCGTTGGATGGTGCGCGGGATGAAGGATCGGCTTTGGTGAAAGAGATCGCGCAAGAAAATGATGCAAGCGTCTACCGCGTGATGATTGCTTGGCTTCAAGCCGCTTCATCTGCTATTTTGCCTTTGGTTGGGGCAAGTAAACCTGAGTCGATTATAGATTCTGCGCGACCTCTAAACCTTTCAGAAAACGATTTGGAACGTTTGGGGCGTTCGTACCTAAAGTGACGTTGCTGGGGGACTAGTTGCTAGGGGACTAGCTAGTAGGGGACTAGAGGTCTTCTAGTCCCCTAGCCGCGATCTTTGCCCGGTTCTTTTCGCGCCCACCTAGCGCTGAAGGACTTTGCCACCTGGAGATTGTTTTCTTCTTCCAAGAGACTCCATTGTGACCTTGAGATGCGAAGTATTCCCGTGTTTCTGCTTCCAGCGCTTCGATACCGGCATCAGCAGCAGCGGTGTCATACTTTTCTTCAAAAGCCACTGCGGTTAGGGGAAGGCGCGGCTTCACGCTTGCGTTGTCATCTGGCCATCCAAGTGACATGCCAACTATTGGCACGCAAAACATAGGTAGCTCAAGTAACTTGCAAACTTGGTCGATGTTTGTGCGAATGCCACCGACGTAACATGTGCCAAGACCCAATGATTCGGCGGCTACCACTGCATTTTGAGCGGCCAACGCGACATCAACTGCTCCAATAAGTAGTGCCTCTTGATACTTCAATCCTTCGGCTGCAGCCCCTGCCTGCTCTGCCATTCTGTGAGAGCGGGATAGGTCAGCTAACCACACTAAGAACACGGGTGCGTCCATGATGAACCCGTTTTTTCCTGTAGTTTCCATGAGCTGGCGTCGCATATTTGAATCACGGACAACGATCACGCTCCAACTATTTAGGTTTGACGAGGTGGCGGCGGCGCTACCCGCTGCAATGATTGCTTCTATGTGGGCATCCGATATGGGGGCGTCAGAGTATTCACGAACTGAGTGATGCTCCAGGATTGTACGGATAGTGTCGTTGGTGACTGTAAGTTCAGGGCGATATTTCATAACTCTATGTTGCACTATATGAAGTTTCCGCGGGATTGGAATTCATCGCTAACTGTGGCATAAGGTTGGGAGCGTGGCCGAAAAACGTGACTTAGAAGCGCGCCTTGGGCGATCCCGAATGATGAACGTCGTACTTGGCGTCGTGACCATTTTTTTGCTGGTGATAGTCCTAGCACAAACAATGGGGAACTCTGAGAGCGACAGCAATGCGGGTAAACAAAGTGGCGATGCGACGCCTAGTGGTAATACCCAAACTGTTGCTCCAACAGGTGATACTTCTGGAAAAGACGTACAACCAAGTGAAGGTAGCGGGGCTCAAACTGCGTCGCATATTCGCGGTGACGCATCAGATCCGATGGCAATCGGGGACCCTAATGCGCCAGTGGTGCTATCGGAGTGGACAGATTATCGGTGTCCGTTTTGTTCTCTCTTTGCCAATCAGACATTGCCAACACTCATCGAAGAATACGTTGATAGCGGTCAGTTGCGCATTGAGTTCAATGACGTCGCATTCTTTGGACAAGAGTCCTTTGACGCCGCTGTTGCTGGCAGAGCCGCTGCGCAACAAGGGAAGTATATGGAGTATATGACGGCTCTCTTTGCCGCAGCCCCAGATAGCGGTCACCCTGATATGCCAAGAGAAAAGTTGGTTGGATTTGCAAAAGAAGCAGGAGTCCCTGACTTGGCTGCTTTCGAAGCTGCGTTAGATTCGAGTGAACTGCAAAATGCAGTACAAGCAAGTCAGGACGCAGCAACCCAAGGGGGACTTAGCAGCGTGCCCTATTTTGTAGTGGGTGATAAGGCAGTGGCAGGTGCCCAACCAATTGATGTATTTCGCGAACTAATAACTTCAGCACAGGGTGACTAATGGACATCGGCTTGGCAGCATCACTCTTTGGTGGCGTGCTATCACTGCTTAGCCCGTGTTCCGTGATGCTGCTGCCAGCATTTTTCTCGTTCGCCTTTTCAAGTCCCGGAAAGCTCATGGCGAATACGGGAATCTTCTATTTGGGATTAATCTCTACGCTGGTTCCTATGGGGGTATTAGCGGGATCTTTTGGATCTTTGCTTTCAAATAATCGGACTTTACTTATACAAATAGCAGCGGTTGTGGTGATCATTTTCGGGCTACTGCAGCTTCTAGGTGTGCCAATGCCGGGAATGAGGGCAGGCGCTGAAACGGCTGGTACCAGTCCGGTTGCGGTTTATATTCTGGGAACTGTCTACGGATTAGCAGGTGCCTGCACAGGTCCCATTTTGGGTTCTGTTCTAGCTATTGCGGCTGTTGGCGAAAATGCACTTTATGGCGGAATCATGCTGGCAGTTTTCGCATTAGGCATGGTTGTGCCTTTGCTTTTACTGTCATTTATTTGGTCGCGGTTTCGGAAAGTTCAAGCATGGCTTCGGCCTAAGAGCGTCAAGATTGGGCGCTGGCAAAATACTTGGACCGGAATAATCGGTGGCGTTTTTTCCATAGCGATTGGTGTTCTTCTGCTGGTTTCAGATGGCCTATCTGAGGTCAGCATTTTGGGTGCCAGTGACCAGCTTGCCGTTGAATCATGGGTCCTGGGTTGGGCGCGGTCAATCTCAAACTGGATTGTTGTGGCTGCAGCGGTCTTGGTTCTAATCGCAGTCTTTGTTGTTAGGCGCTTTGCTAAACGTAAATCAGCAGTGGGCCTTGGCAGATAAACGATTGGCTACATGGCCAAAAGCGACCTCGCCAAAAAATGGCACTTTACTGGTATGAGCTTAGGCACGATCCTTTTAGGTTCCACACTCCAAAACTTGGCCTGGCGCGATATGTTGGAATAGACAGATCAGGTTAGGGAGAGCAAATGCCAGTTAGAACGCAAATTGCAGGCGCTAGGGTGCTGATTACGGGAGGGGCTTCTGGAATGGGCCTCCTGATGGCTCGTGGTGCCTTGCAGCGCGGCGCGTCAAAAGTTGTTGTTTGGGATCTTCAAAAGGAGCAGGTGGAGCGGGCCGTCAAAGTCTTGGGTGAGCGGGCATCTGGTTATGTTGTTGATGTTTCAAATCCGGCCCGCGTGCGTGAATGGGCCAAAAAAGTAGGCGATATCGACATTCTTATCAATAGTGCGGGCGTTGTAACAGGAAAGAGCCTTTTAGAAAATACAGACGCCGCTATAAAGAAAACATTTGCCGTCAATACTTTGGCGCTTTACTGGACGGCTAGAGCTTTTCTTCCGGGAATGATCCGACAAAACTCGGGTTGCATTGTGACCATGGCCAGCGCCGCAGGGCTACTTGGCGTTGCTGGGCTTACTGATTATGCGCCGTCCAAATGGGCTGCCATTGGATTTTCTGAGTCGGTTCGTCAAGAGCTCAGAAAATCTGGTAATAACGTCAACTGTCTTTCGGTGTGCCCATATTATGTTGATACGGGAATGTTTGGGGGAGTTCGCACGAAGGTTCCTCATTTGCTACCGATTCTCAAACCTGGTGAGGTTGCCGAGGCCGCGTTGCGGGGAATCGAAAAGGGCAAGACACAGGTCACTATGCCGCTTTTGGTTCGTGCCTTGCCTCTGGTCAAAGCGCTTCCGGTTGCAGCTTTTGATGCGGTGATGGACTATTTTGGGATTAACCAGGCTATGGAAGAGTTTCACGGCAGGAAATAAGATGCTGGCATTAGATTTTGCGAGGGTAGACTCTTGCCGCCTGTTTCTGCCAATAAACGGGGCGAAAAAAGCCTACCCTCATGGGTGAATCAAGATTCGACGCGCTTCCTTGCAGTCCACAAAGCTGCTGTTAGAAGAGCAAATCCCAGTAATGCCCAAATTGCCATCATCGCGAATGCGCTAGTTGGTTGGTCTAGTCCTGGCACCGATAAGAAAGCAAATACTTTATCGCTAGCATTTAGTGGCATAAAACTAAATGCTGGGGAAATGCCCAGAACTAGCAGCGCGACTGCTAGGGCGTTGCCGACGAACCCAAATGCTGTTCGCAATGATTGCTGGACGGTTACGAAGACAACTCCAGCGATTATTCCGACCATTGCAAGCGCAAGGGATCGTTCGAAAGATGTTCCAGTCACTACCGCAAGCGCGATGCCAGCCACGACGCCAACACCTGCCGACCAAAGTGCGGGCCGCCACCATGAAGCGAAAGCCAGCTGCAATGCGGGGCGGGTTGAAGCATTTAGGTGCTTTGGTAGCCGGGGGTATGCGAAGGCGATTAATAGCGTTGCGACCCATAAAACCAATGTCAATACCATAGCGCCCTGTGTGGAAGTAACTTTCGTGATTGCCGGGGCCGCGATGGGCTCTGCTAAGGTCCCGGCCATGTTTTCTACTTCTTCTGGGGAATATGAGGGCAACTGGTCTACTGCTGTTGAAAGTCCTTCACTTAGGTCACTTGTTCCGCCAGCTAGGTCCCCAATGCCGTTTGTTAGGCCGTCTGCGCCTTTTTCTAGTTGCTTGGCACCTTTGGATATTGCTCCAACTCCTTCGGCGCTGGCGGATGCTCCATCTACAAGTGGAGCTGCTCCTTCGGCGGCGCTTGATAGTCCGTCGGCAAGCTGTTTTGTTCCAGAGTGAAGCTGCACTGCACCGTTTGAAGACGCTTTTGTGCCTGCGCTTAGTTGACCAACATTTTCGCTGATGGTGCCAACGCCTGCTGATGCTTGGTTTGCTCCGTCAGCGACTTCTGTTCCCTTATCAGATAGTGCATCGGCAGTGTAGCTGGCGGTGTTTAGTGCTTTCGCAATGTCGCCAGATTTGAGTGCTGTGTTGCCTAGGTCTTTTGCTGAGGTGCCGATGTTTCCAGCTGAACCTGCAAGTGACTGCGCTGCTCCGCCTATATTTTCTATTCCGGTACCGATGTTTGTGGTGGCTGTGCCGATGTTGGCAGCTTCAGTTCCGATGTTTGTTGTATTTGTGCCTATGTTCCCGGCTTCAGTTCCGATGTTCGTTGTATTTGTGCCAATATCGTTGAGGTTTGTTCCAATGGTTGTGGCTTCTGTGCCTATGTTCCCGGCTTCAGTTCCGATGTTTGTTGTATTTGTGCCTATGTTCCCAGCTTCTGTGCCTATGTTTGCAACATTTGTGCTGACTGAAAGTGCAGCTTCCGAAACGTTTGTTGCAAGGCCATTGAGGCTTGTGGCTAAATCGCTTTGCTCAGGTGGCAAACCATTCGCGAGGTTTATCAATTGTGACGCTATATCAGGCAGTGTTACGTCCGCAGTTGTGGCGATATTTTGTACGTCTGTTCCTATGTTTGTGGCGTTTGTTCCGATGTCCTGCGCGGCAGTTCCTATGTTTGTGGTGGACGTGCCGATGTTCTGTGTCGCGGTGCCAATGTTTGTGGTGGACGTGCCGATGTTTTGCGCGGCAGTTCCTATATTGGTTGCAGATGTGCCTAAGGCGGTAGCACTTGTGCCTATGTTTTTGACTGCAGTACCAATGTCAGTTGCATCAGCACCAAGGTTTTTAGCGGTACTACCTAGGTTGCCGGCAACGCCGCCGATTGTTAGAGCTTCGGAGCCAACGTCCTTTGCGGCAGTGCCGATTTCTCCTGCAGCATCAATACTGGACCTGCGAGAGGGCGCCAAGTTTTTTGACATGGTATCAACGGCTCCGGTGATACCATG
>DAIOFF010000115.1:0-8315 GCA_036745855.1 Scrofimicrobium sp.
CGGGTACCATTGGGCTAGTAATAAGGGCTATGGGTCTGCTGAGCACAAACGCGCGTTGCGTGAGATCGGTATCAGCGACCAACATCGCAAGTCCTGGAAGCTAGTTTGAGGTGAGCATTGGGCGGGGACGAAATCGAATCCTATGAAAACTCGCGGGAACTAGAGTTATTCCGTGAGTATCGGGATGTCGTCAACCTTTTCAACTATGTGGTTGAGACAGAGCGCAGGTTTTATTTGTGTAACTCCGTGGATATTCAGGCGCGCCCTGCTGGGGGTGATGTCTTTTTTGAGATCTCGATGACAGATGCATGGGTTTGGGACATATATAGGCCGTCGCGTTTTGTGAAGTCTGTACGTGTTGTGACCTTCAAGGATGTAAATGTTGAGGAACTAACGAAGCCGGACTACAGCCTGCCGTGATTGAAATCCACAGGCAGTTTTTCTGGGGTTTTCCACTGATTTGAGTAGGTCCATTTTGTCTTGTGCCACCCGCCTGGGACTGTTGGTGCATGAACGAAAATGGTTTGCTTGGACGCTCTGGTGAGCGAATGGCTGCTGAGTATTTGGCGACTCAAGGCTTGGCTCTTATTGACGTAAATTGGCACGCAGGGCGAATTGGTGAGCTAGATCTCATAATGCAGCAAGATGATGAGATTGTTTTTGTCGAGGTGAAAACACGGCGAGGACAGCCTGCCGCAGAAACAATTGATGAAAGAAAGCTTGGCCGCTTGAGGCAACTGGCTGGTACATGGCTTGCGGCGCAATCATCATGGTTTGAGCATCGAATTGACATGGTTGGTGTGGAAATCGGGCTGACTGGCTGTCAGATTCATTGGTGGCAAGGAATAGACCGATGAGTGTTTTTGCTACTGCACACACACTTGCTCTTGGTGGTTTGGTTGGCGTTACGGTCTGCGTCGAAGCACATGTTGGTCCAGGCCTCGTTCAAACGCGCATCGTTGGAAATCCTGACTCATCAGTGCGTGAGGCCGCAGACCGTGTCCGTGCTGCTTTCATGAGCTGCAATTTGCCTGCATTGAACAAACGCTTGACGGTGAACTTGTCACCTGCTGACTTACCGAAGTCAGGTGCATCCTTCGATCTGGCCATTGCCGTTGCCATTTTGAAAGCCAGGGGTTTATTGGATGACAGCATTGGTTTAGATACAGCCTTGGGTGCTGAGGTCGCTTTGGATGGATCGCTTCAACCCATTAGGGGAGCGTTGGCTGTTGCATGGGCGGCGAAAGAGCAAGGATTTAAAAGACTTATTGTTGCCCCTGAATGCGCCGAAGAAGCTGCACAGGTACAAGGAATCCAGGTATTTGGATGTGGGCATCTAAAAGAGCTGTTGGATGCCTTTTCTCCAGGGGAACAACCGCGGTGGGATACGCTCAAAGAGACATTCCCCAGCGCGCCTCGCCCATATCACATGGACATTGATCTTGCGGAGGTTCGGGGGCAAGAGGATGCAAGAAGAGCGGCTTTGGTTGCGGCCGTGGGCGGACACAACATGTTGTTACATGGCGAACCGGGGGCCGGAAAGTCTTTGCTGGCGGCGCGTTTGTCGACACTCTTGCCGGACATGGATGCAGAGCAAGCAATGACTTGCGCTGCGCTTCGTTCACTAACTGGCATTGCTGCTGTGCCCAACTTGCGACCACCAAGTGAATCCGTCAGTCCAAGTACAACGCTTGCAGCAATGGTTGGGGGAGGCAGCCGGGAGGTCCGTCCGGGTGCCATTTCACTTGCGCATGGTGGAGTCCTGGTTTTGGATGAGGCACCTGAGTTCCCACGTAAATTACTAGAGGCTTTGCGTTCACCATTAGACGAGGGGGTAGTCACAACAAGGCGCGCACTTCATACGGTGACTTTTCCAGCGAAGTTCCAGCTCATAATGACAGCGAATCCATGTCCATGTGGCGGCAAACAATGTTCATGTAGAGCAAACGCAATCAGGCTTTATCGGCAAAAATTGTCTGGGCCGGTTCTTGACCGTGTAGATATTTTTCAGCGGATGGTCCAACCAACCGAGGCTGCTTTGCAGGCAGATGTTGGCCTGAGTTCGACTGCTGGGCGCAACCTTGTTTTGCAGGCGCAGGAGCGGTCGAAGCACCGGTGGCCGCACCATCAACGCAACAACGAAGCTGGGGGACACGAACTAAGAGATGGCATGGACCAGGGGTTCCTTGACACATTGCGCCGCGGGTTAGAGCGCGGTTGGATGTCGATGCGCGGTGTGGATCGGGTACTGCGTCTTTCGTGGTCTATTGCTGATTTAGAGGGGCATGGAGTACCAAGTGCAGAAGATTTTGCTTATGCACTTGATTTGAGGACTAAGGATGCGTGGAATGTCTGATTTGCAGTATTTGTCGGCAGCCTGGTCTGCAACTTTAGAACCTGGGGATCCTGCAGGTGGCGTGCTTTGGAATTTATTGGGACCAGAGGCGGGGCTGGCTTGGATGCAAAGCCCAGTTGCAGCGCCCCTTGATACGGACATCAACTGGAAACGCCTGCATGCACGTACGCATCCAAGAGCGTCGGCTGCAGATCCGCAGGGTGAACTGAGACGCGCAAATGCGTTGGGTGCCACACTAATTACTCGTGAAGATCCTGACTGGCCAGAGAGCCTTTCTGTTCTAGGTGATAAGCAACCTTTTGCTCTTTGGATCAAGGGAAACCCGGCATTGCTTGGTGCAACGCAGGTGGCTGTTGTTGGAGCCAGGGCTTCGACGGCATACGGCAACCGTATGGCTGAAGAGCTGTCGTATGAGATGACTAAGGCTGGTCTTCTTGTGACTTCTGGGGGTGCGTATGGGATAGATGCCGCGGCTCATCGGGGTGCATTGGGCCTTGGCGGCACAGTCGCAGTGCTTTGCGGTGGCCTTGGGCATCTTTATCCAAAAGGAAATGAGGACCTTCTCAATCGGATTGGTGAAGTGGGCTTATTAGTTTCTGAAGTTCCACCTGGGTTTCGACCAGCAAGGTGGCGTTTTATCGAACGAAATCGGATTATTGCTGCGCTTTCAAAAGTGGTGATTGTGGTCGAGGCCGGGGTGCGGTCAGGCGCAAGGGCCACAGCTAACCGTGCACTTGATCTGGGTATTGACGTTGGGGCTGTTCCGGGTCCTGTCACCTCTGCCGCTTCTGCAGGCTGTCATCAGTTGATTCGTGAGGGGGCGGCCCTTGTTAGTGGACCACGGGATGTGATGGAAATGCTTGGTGACACCCGCATTGATGAAGATGTCGAGGTTGTCACTTGTGATCCGTTTGAACAGCGGATTTGGGATGCTTTCCCTTCATCAAGAGTTGCCACCAAAGAGCAGTTGGTGGTGCAAAGCGGGTTATCGGAGCGCGAGACTGATGCCGCTTTAGTTGGTCTATCTCTTCGCGGTGCCGTTGCGTTAGACGCTGGGACGTGGCGTAGGTTGTAGCCTGATTAGGTGGAAATGCAGATAGAGCGCTGGGCAACGCACTTAGAAAAAAGGGCTGGGTTCAGCAAAGAAACTGTCCGCGCCTATGTTTCTGATGTAACGCTTGCTTTGGCTGAAACCGAGGAATTTGAGCGTCGCGCCCTTGCTGGGTGGTTGGCGTCTCGCGTTCGGGCAGGAAGATCACGGGCCACGATTGCGCGCAATGCTGCGGCTCTTCGATCGTTTGGCGGCTGGGGTGTAAAAGTGGGGCTTTTTGAGGAAAATCCTGCAGCGGATTTGCAGGCTGCTTCCCCAGATTCGCGTTTGCCTGTGATTCTTGACGAGGCCGGGGTGGGTAGACTGCTTGACCAGGCCAGGCGGGAATCAGACACGCCAATAGGGGCGCGTGACTGGGCTGCTTTTGAACTCATGTATGGTTCTGGGCTGAGGGTTGGGGAAGTGAGTTCGCTGGAGCAAACGGATGTGAACTTAGATACTCAACTGGTGCAAGTTATGGGGAAGGGAAATAAAAGTAGAGCTGTACCAATGTCGATTCCTTCGACTTCTGCACTTGGACTGTGGTTGGATTCCAGGTCTGAAATGGCAAAGCCTGGCGAAACTGCATTGTTTGTGGGGGAAAAGGGTGGGCGACTTGATCCAAGAGTATTGCGCGGCAGACTTCACAGGTTGACTGCGCGGGCAGGTGTTGGCGATATTGCTCCGCATGCCCTTAGGCACTCTGCTGCCACTCACATGCTAGAAGGTGGTGCGGATCTAAGGTTTGTCCAGGATTTTTTGGGCCATAGTTCGCTTTCTACTACTGAAAGATATACGCACGTGGATGGCGCGCGCCTTGCCCGCATTTACGGGCAAGCCCACCCGCGTGCTTAGTGCCACGGTTTGAGCACGATTTTTCCTTTCAAAAGCCTCAAGGGATCTATGTATTCATCTGAACTAACTTTTGCTCCCCAATGTAAAGTTCCGGGTGAGTGGCCCGCGGTTACAATACCAATGGGTTGTCCCGCCGAAACTGCGTCACCTTTAGAGACCAAAATGTCGACTGGTTCAAAGGTTGAGCGTATTCCGCTTGCATGTTGAATAGATATGACACCTCGGTCAACTAATTTTCCTGCGTAAATAACCTGGCCGTCTGCTGGGGCTACGATTCGTGTTCCTACAGGAACATCAAGGTCCACGCCTCTGTGTCCTGGAAGCCACGGCTTGACGGGGGGATCAAATGAACGGGCTACGGATACTGCTTGACCTGTTGGCCATATCCAAGCGTCGCGGGGCGCACTATCTTCAAGAAAAGGGAAGAAAGCTAAAACTAGCGCAAGAAGAATCTGTACCATGTGGCAAGTCTCTTAGCGCCTTCAAAAAATGCAACCAGACGCGTGTCTCTTTGGGGATAACTTCGTCTTCGCTGCCTGTGGAAGACAATCGTGGGAGGCTTCACAGCTTCTTCATTAGGTTCCTAGAGGCATGGTCACTAAGCTGGACGAAGCATATCCCACACAGGATATGACTTCGCGCGTCGAGAAACCGTGAGGGGCAACAGTCCGCAAGGAGCTCTTAGCGTCGGCGCCAGGGCCAGGTTAGACCTGGTGGTAACTGAAAACTGGGCAATAGCCCCTGAATGATAGGACGATCATGGCAGTCGTAACCATGCGTCAACTCCTTGAAAGTGGAGTGCACTTCGGACACCAGACCCGTCGATGGAACCCGAAGATGAAGCCGTACATCTTGACTGATCGAAACGGCATTTACATTGTTGACTTGCAGCAAACACTTACTGACATTGATGTTGCTTTTGACTTCGTGAAGAACACGGTTGCCCGCGGCGGCAATGTTTTGTTTGTCGGTACCAAGAAGCAAGCGCAAGAAGCCATCGCCACACAGGCGCGTCGTGTTGGAATGCCTTTCGTAACCCAGCGTTGGCTAGGCGGAATGCTCACTAACTTCGACACAGTGTCGAAGCGAATCGGCCGCCTAAAAGAACTAGAGCAGATCAATTTCGATGATGTTGCTGGTTCTGGCCGCACCAAGAAAGAGCTCCTTCTTATGCGTCGTGAGAAGGAAAAGCTTGAGAAAACCCTTGGTGGTATTCGTGACATGAATCGCACGCCTGCTGCCGTTTGGGTTGTTGACACCAACAAAGAGCATTTGGCTGTTACAGAAGCCCGGAAGCTTGGTATTCCTGTTGTCGCCATTCTTGACACGAACTGTGACCCAGAGGAAGTGAACTACGGTATTCCTGGGAACGACGATGCCATCCGTGCAGTTGGTTTGCTTACACGCGTAATTGCTGATGCTTGTGCTGAGGGACTTTTGGCGCGCAACGCACCTAAGAAGGATGAGGCTGCCGCAGATGTTGAACCTCTTGCTGAATGGGAACGCGAACTGCTTGAAGCTTCAGCTAGCGAAGCCAAGGTTGCTTCCAAGGAAGCTGACGTCGTGAAGGAAACCGGCTCAAAAGATGCAGAAGCCGCAGCTGAAAAAGCACAGGCAACGGCAGATGCTGAACTTGCAAAAGCTGAGGTTGTCGAAGAGGCAATCGAAGCGAACAAGGAGGACTAATAAATGGCAAACTTTACTGCTGCTGACGTCAAGGCTCTGCGTGAGGAGACTGGCGCAGGAATGATGGACGTCAAGAATGCCCTGGTTGAGGCAGATGGCGACAAGGACAAGGCCCTTGAAATCATTCGTCTAAAAGGACTGAAGTCGCTTTCTAAGCGTGAAGGCCGTGAGGCTACCGCTGGCTTGATTGTTGCCGAGGTAGCAACTGACGGTAAATCCGGCGTGATGATTGAAGTCAACTCAGAGACTGATTTCGTGTCTAAGAGCCAAAAGTTCATTGACTTTGCAAACCAGGTTTTGGCTGCAGCTGTGGCGTCTGATGCCAGCGATGTTGAAGCTGTTCTTGCTTCACCAGCAGGCGATGGAACGGTGCAAGACCTAGTTGATAACATGGGCGCGATTATTGGAGAAAAGATCGGCGTACGCCGTATTGCACGCGTTGAAGGTGAAGCCGTAGACGTATACCTCCACCGCACTAATCCTGATCTTCCCCCGCAACTTGGCGTGTTTGTAGTCACAGATGAGAACGCCAAGGACGTTGCCCGGGACATTGCGATGCATATTGCAATGTACCGTCCGTCATGGCTGGACCGCGATGCGATTCCAGCAGATGTCGCGGAGAAAGAACGCGAAACGCTGACCAAACTGACACTTCAAAGTGGCAAGCCTGAGGCAATTGTCCCCAAGATTGTTGAAGGTCGCATGAATGCGTTCTACAAAGAGAACTGCCTTGTTGATCAAGACTTTGCCAAAGATCCATCAATGACTGTTGGAAAAGTATTGGCTGACAAGAACGGCAAGGTTTCGGGCTACGTGCGTTACCAAGTTGGTGCGTAGGTAAACCAAAGGAATGGCCCCGCGTTCGCGCGGGGCCATCTCCACAATCAGATCAGGAGAAGACATGACAAATCGCCGAGTGCTGCTAAAGCTGTCAGGGGAAGTGTTTGGTGGCGGCGACGTCGGACTTGATCCCGAAGTAGTTGCTGGTGTGGCTGCACAGATATCGGAAGCTGCCAGCGATGGAGTACAAATTGCCATCGTAGTTGGTGGGGGAAACTTCTTCCGCGGCGCAGAGCTTTCCCAGCATGGACTTGATAGGGCACGCGCAGACTATATGGGCATGCTAGGCACAGTCATGAATGCCTTGGCATTGCAGGACTTCCTTGAACAGGCTGGAACGTCGACAAGAGTTCAAACTGCAATCACAATGCAACAAGTCGCAGAACCGTACATACCGTTGAAAGCAATCCGGCACATGGAACGTGGAAGAGTTGTTGTGTTTGGGGCTGGATCAGGTATGCCTTACTTCTCAACAGACACTGTTTCCGCACAGCGTGCTCTTGAGACACATTGCCACGAACTATTGGTGGCGAAAAATGGTGTCGATGGCGTCTACACGGCAGACCCTGCGGTAGACCCAAAGGCTACAATGCTCAGTGATCTTACGTTTAGCGATGCGCTGACTAAAGGATTGAGAGTCATGGACGCAACAGCTTTTGCCCTTTGCCAAGCGAATGATCTGAATACTCGGGTGTTTGGAATGAATGAGCCTGGTAACGTGGCTAGGGCGCTTCGTGGTGAGAGAATCGGAACGCTGGTCACCAACTGATTTGGGAGAACAATGGATATTGATGAGATCCTTCTCGATGCAGAGGAGAAAATGGAAAAGGCTGTTTCTGCTACTAGCCACGATTTTGGGAATATTCGAACTGGGCGTGCAAACCCTGGAATGTTCACCGAACTTCTCGTTGACTACTACGGGGCATCCACACCGCTGCAACAACTTGCATCGGTAAACATTCCAGAAGCGCGAACGGTGCTAATCACCCCGTTTGATCGAAGTGCCACGAATGAGATTATTCAGGCAATCAAAGATGCCGATTTGGGCGTAAACCCGAACGATGATGGAAAAGTCATTCGCGTAGTTTTACCTGCACTGACTGAAGAACGCCGCAAAGACTACGTAAAACAGGCGAAGTCACGCGCTGAGGACGGCCGTATCTCTGTTCGCGGCGTGCGCCGGGTGGCAAAAGAAGCTTTGGACAAGATGAAAAAGGATGGCGACGCGGGCGAGGACGAAGTGGCACGCGCCGAAAAGTCCCTTGACTCACTCACAAAGGAACACACGCAAAAGATAGATCAGATTCTGGAAGCGAAAGAAGCAGACCTACTCTCGGTCTGACAGGATCAAAGTCAGTGAACCTCAGCTCTCTATGGGTGGCACCCCCAACAAAAAATGTTGCGCCATTGCCAGCGTCTGGCCGTGCCGGTCGCAACATGCCGGCGGCTATTACTTCAGCGTTGGTTCTGGTCGGCGCTCTTGCGGGA
>DAIOFF010000116.1:0-8311 GCA_036745855.1 Scrofimicrobium sp.
CTTGAAGTTCCCTCATCCACGCCTCAACGTCTTTGATTGTCCGCGGAATATCTTCAGACAAGCGCCTAGGTGTGCCGTCTTCTTCTATGACAATGTCGTCTTCGATGCGAACTCCAATGCCCCTGTATTCTTCTGGAACTGTTAGGTCATCAGCGCGGAAATAGAGGCCCGGCTCAATCGTGAAGATCATTCCAGGAAGAAGTTCAGCTTCCCGGTAAAGTTCATCTTTTGCCTGGGCGCAGTCGTGGACGTCTAAACCTAAGTGGTGGCTGGTACCGTGGGGCATCCACCGGCGGTGCTGATCGCCACCTTCGTTTAGGGACTGCGCCGCTGAGACAGGTAGGAAACCCCATTCTTCAAGGCGGGCAGCTAGGACTCTCATTGCAGCAGTGTGCAAGTCTTTGAACCTGCAACCTGGACGCGCCGCTTCAGCTAAAGAGGCCTCGGCAGCGTCAAGAACTGCCTGATAGACGCGTGCTTGCACCTCGGAAAACTTCCCACTGACGGGAAGAGTTCTGGTGATGTCCGCCGTATAAAGTGAGTCAACCTCAACCCCGGCATCCACCAGCACTAGGGCATCTGGCGGAACCTGACCAGAGTTGTCCATCCAGTGCAAAGTATTTGCATGGTTGCCAGCGGCTGCAATCGTGTCGTATCCAAGCCCGTTGCCTTCTTCACGCGCAACGGCAGCAAAGGCACCTTCAATGACGCGCTCACCCCTTGGATGTTCGATAGCGCGTGGCAATTCGCGAATGATCTGCTCAAACCCGGCTTTAGTGGCATCAACCGCTTTTTGCATTTCGCGTACCTCGAAAGGATCCTTACAAAGCCGCATTTCGGACAGAAACTGCTCAAGCTGGGCATCAGCTTCGGCGTTTACTTCCAGGCTTGCACTGGTAAGCACCGAATCAACAGTCTCATCTACCTGAACATCAATGCCTCGAATAGTGCGAAGTTTTACGAGGCCAAGGTCTTTGGAAAGCGCGTCTTTCAAAGTATTGATGGGCGCACAGTGCAAACCTGTTTGAACTTCCATCTCTTCGATGGACGGGCGTGCGCCCACCCAGAACTCCCCATAGCGGTGATCCGCGTAAAACTGTTCCGAACTGCGCGAAGCGCGGGGTTCAAAGAATAATGTGGCCTCGCCATCTGGTTCAACAACCAGTACGGAATCTGGCTCCATTTCGCCGCCAAGACCAGACATATGCGAAAACGCCGAATGAGCCCGGAAACGGTAGTCAGTGTCGTTGCTTCTGACTTTCAGGTTCCCAGCGGGGATTACTAAGCGAGTATCTGGGAACGCCTCACTCACTGCTTTGTGTCGTTGTGGCAGGTAGTCAGCAACCTCAGTGCGGGTTGCGCTTTCTGGCCGAGGGCCCCATCCGCTGGCCATGAACTCTTTAAATGCATTTGATTGCGGCTTGTGTGACCGCTTGTCGGTGTTGTCCATCCCTCAATCTTTGCACCGAAGCATGGCAGGTAGGAAACTAAGCACATGATCCGATTTGATGCACACACCCACTCTTCAATATCAGATGGTACTGATAGTCCAGAAAATCTAGTCAAACTTGCTGATGAGGCCGGGCTTGATGTGGTTGCACTCACGGACCATGACACGTTTATAGGACTTGAAAGGGCACAAAAGGCTGCAGACAGTATTGGTATTGAGTTGGTGCCTGGCGTTGAACTTTCTACAACTGTCGGCGGGGTTTCGCTGCATTTGCTGGGATATTATCCTGATACGAAAAACACGCAGTTACTGCAGCTTCTGGAAAGAATCCGCGATTCGCGTCGTACTCGCATTCAGAAAATGGCGGAAAACTTGGCAGCTGATTTCCCCGGCATGTCTTGGGAAGCTTTAGATGAGGCTGGCACCAAAGACCGGCCATGGGGCAGGCCTCATTTAGCTGATCTTTTGGTGGTATTAGGCTACTTTCCAAATAGGGAAGCGGCGTTTGCGGGCCCACTTCACCCAAGACAGAAATATTACGTGCGGCAATGGTCGCCTGCCCCTGAAGATATGGTTGAGGTCTTAAGGGGTAGCGGCGGGGTCCCAGTTTTAGCTCACCCACGCTCTGGAAGACGGCGCGGAGTGAATGAAGAAACTCTGGCGAAAATGGTCGACGCCGGTCTCTTTGGTTTAGAACGTGATCATCGTGAACAAGACGAGGAAGCCCGCGCCCAGGTGGGTGCGTGGGCCAGGCAATATGGTCTTGCTGTTACAGGGGGAAGTGACTACCACGGGACGGGAAAACCAAATCGCCTCGGCGAAAACCTCACCACTCCAGAAGTACTTCAACAAATAAAGAACGAAGCAGGGGTATGAATATCTCCAACTTCATTGATGGCTGGTTACTGATAAGTACTTTCACGACTCTATTTGTAATCATTGATCCGCCAGGTACGGTGCCAGTCTTTTTGGCCCTCACAGCAAAAATGGATCGAGCCGCGAAAAAACGAGCGGCGCGCGTTGCCGCTTTGACTTCGCTTGCAATGATCATTGCTTTTGCTTTGGTTGGCAGATATTTACTTCAGTTGTTGCACATTTCTTTTCCTGCGCTTCAACTATCTGGTGGGTTTTTGCTGTTTTTAGTGGCAATGCAACTTTTGATGGGCAAAGACGTTGCCGACATTGAAGCCGATCAGAAAATCAACGTCGCTTTAGTGCCACTTGGCACACCACTTCTAGCCGGGCCAGGTGCAATCGTTGCCGTAATGATTGCCGTGGATCAAGCTAATGGAACCATACAAGGCTGGGCGGCTGTCCTTGTCGCAGTCATATTAATGCACGTTGTCATATGGCTCACAATGCGCTTTTCTGTGACACTGTCACGCGTTCTTGGCGAGGGCGGGGTTCTGCTTCTCACTCGCATCGCAGGCCTGCTGCTAGCCGCGATTGCAACGCAAATGATGGTAGAAGCCGTCTACTCATTCATAGACGCGTATCCCAGCTAACCCAGCGGAATATCAGTAGTAATAGGGAAAATCGGACCAGTCTGGCGCGCGCCGCTCTAAAAATGAATCCCTACCTTCACGCGCCTCATCAGTCATATACGCAAGGCGCGTGGCCTCGCCAGCAAATACTTGCTGTCCAGCTAGCCCATCGTCTGCAAGGTTGAACGCATACTTGAGCATCCGGATTGCCTGGGGGGACTTACCAGCAATAGTGCGCGCGTACTCAATGGCCTTATCTTCAAGGGACTCATGGTCAACAGCCTCATTGACAGCGCCCCAAGCCTCAGCCTGCTCAGCAGTATAAGCGCGGGCAAGCATAAAAATCTCACGCGCACGGCGGTCGCCAACCTGGCGCGCAAGCAACGCAGAACCATAACCCGCATCAAAGGACCCAACATCTGCATCAGTCTGTTTGAACATGGCATGTTCGCGGCTTGCCAAAGCCAAATCACAGACGACAGCAAGAGAATGGCCACCACCAGCAGCCCAGCCATTAACTGCGGCAATAACAACTTTCGGCATAGTCCTGATCATGCGCTGCACTTCCAAAATATGCAGCCGACCTTGTTGACCTGGATCACTGCCATACTGATAGCCAGACTTCCCGCGCACCCTCTGGTCGCCTCCAGAACAAAACGCGTGGCCCCCATCTTTAGGGCTAGGACCGTTACCCGTCAGAATCACGGCAGCCACCTGCCACTCACGCCGCGCATGATCAAGCGCAACCAACAGCTCATCCACAGTTTGCGGACGGAAAGCATTCCTCACCTCAGGGCGGTCAAACGCAATCCTGACCCACGGAAGAGGGGACCCGGCAGGAGCGCCGTCACCAGCGCCTCGCGAAACCCCTCTATGGTAAGTAATATCTGCAAAATCGAATCCAGGGACAACCGTCCAACGCTCTGAGTTAAAGATACTGGTCACAAAGGCAGCTTAGTCGCAGGTAGTATTAGACGTCATGACCGACATTTCTCGATACCTAGAACCTGGCGCGAATTTCCTAAAGGAAACAGACCTAACTCCAGAGCAATGGAGGGAACTGATTGACTTTGCTGCCATCCTCAAAGACGCAAAAAAGAGTGGCAACGAGACTCAGTACATGAAGGGGCGCAATATCGCTCTCATCTTCGCAAAGACGTCCACGCGGACGCGCTGTGCTTTTGAGGTCGCCGCTGCAGACCAAGGCGCGAACACAACTTACCTTGACCCCAGTGGGTCACAAATGGGCCACAAAGAATCTGTTGCTGACACGGCGCAAGTACTCGGTAGGTTCTTCGACGGGATCGAATACCGAGGTGACCTGCAATCTGACGTGACGACGCTTGCGGAAGAATCTGGCGTTCCCGTGTGGAATGGTTTGACAGATGAATGGCATCCGACGCAGATGCTTGCCGATTCGCTCACAATGCTTGAGCACGCGAATGGCCGTGATTTCAAAGAGATTTCGTACGCTTATGTTGGAGATGCACGTTTTAACATGGGCCGTTCACTGCTGATAAATGGGGCGATGCTTGGCTGTGATGTGCGGATAGTGTCCCCAAAAGAGCTTTGGCCGCCGGTGGAGGTTGTTGCTGAGGCCCGGAAGATTGCTGCGAAGACCGGCGGAAAAGTTACTGTCACTGACGACATTGCAGCCGTTGAAGGCGTTCAGTTCGTTCATACAGACATTTGGGTGTCGATGGGTGAACCCGCAAAGGTATGGGAAGAGCGAATCAAAATGCTGATGCCGTACAGGGTGGATTCTGCTTTGATGGGACGGGCAGGTAGTGAGACAAAGTTCATGCATTGTCTGCCAGCGTTCCATGATTTGAACACCGTTGTTGCGAAAGACGTTCACGAAAAATTTGGGTTAAATGGGATTGAAGTGACTGATGAGGTCTTTTCGAGCCCCCGCTCAATCGTCTTTGACCAGGCAGAAAACCGGTTGCACACGATAAAGGCGGTGATGGTTCGGTCCCTTGGCTGCCTGTGAATCTTCACGTGATTTTGCGCCCAAGTAGCTGACAGGCAAGATTGCCTTCGCTATGATCGCTTTGATAACGAGTTGATAAAGGATATCTTCAGGATGCGGACTACTGCTGCCAAACGTCGAACTGGTGTACTGTTTGGCCTCGTTGTCTTGCTGGGTCTGATTGGGATCCCAGTTTGGGCAGGGGCCAGCAAATCAGACGTTTTGGTTGTCACCAAACCATCCAGTGCAGATGCAACAATTTGGAGCCTTGCCCGCGAAACATTGGGGCGCGTAGACGAAGAAGCCGTGGGTTTACTGGCAAATGAGGAAGTGTTCGCTGATCTAGCTGTTTCGCATAAAGAACTTACCGACGCAGTAAACAAAGGGCAAACAGGTATTTCTTACATCAAGTTAAGTGGGGTTTCTCTTGATCTAGCGCAAGCTTTTGAAAGTGGCAATCTTCCGCAATCCAGCCTTTTTTCGGCTGCACGGCAAGTGAAGCCTGTTACAGAGAAAGAGGCAAAGAACCTCAAGATTCCGCAGGTAACCGTCACCAGAAACATGGCGGACCACAAGGGCCTATCGTTGTTGATGTCCGTCCTGAATAAGAACATTAATGACCTTAGTGCTGAAGATTTGTCGGCGGCTCGTGGAAACTTGGGCAAATATCTCACAGCCCTTCCAAATGAAAAGCTAGCGGAAATGGCGTCCCGCGGTGAAAAGCTTGGCGCTGACGCCCAGCTAGAGCTAGATAAACGGGCTGCAGCGAATCTTCCAAATATGATGGACCAAAAAAATGGGCAGGTTGATGAAGACTTGCTTTGCACTATCCCGTGGTCCCCGGAAAATCAGATACTTTGCGCTGGACTTCCTTTCTTGACCAGGCTTAGCGCCGCTTATAAGGCTGAGTTTGGTGAAGATATTCCCATCCTTGATGGCTATCGTCCCTTATCAGAGCAGTTTACGGTTTATTATCGTGACCCAAACTGGACTGCCATTCCTGGTACTTCAAATCACGGGTGGGGTATGGCTGTCGACTTGGGTTGGGATACGTTCAGGGAATGGGATGCGCCTGAGGTCCAGTGGATGCTTGAAAACGGCTATAAGTACGGTTGGCGTTTACCAATGGCACTTAGTGAGGACAGTGATCGTCCTGAACCTTGGCATTATGAGTTCGGCACTACATACACTGGTGTGGACTCAGAAGACTTCTTTGGCCCAACGCCAGAGGTCATTTTCAAAGCTCCGCTGCCTGAGCCGACTCCGGCTGACAGGAACGGCTAGAGGCAGGGCCTCGGTATAATTGCCCGGTGCAGCTCCAACCCATAAACAAGGCGTATTTTTCGTGTCAGACGCAGCAGTGGTTTGAAACTAATGGTATTTCGGAAGTTTGGGCATTCAATATTCCGCTAAGGGTCCAATTTCGCGGCGTAAAGTCGCGTTCTGGTTTGATTTTTCGAGGTGCTTGTGGGTTGGGGGAGTTTGCTCCATTTTGGGAGTATCAGCCGAAGGAAGCTTCCAGCTGGCTGTTGAGTGCGCTTGAGTGTGCGACATTACCACCACCGCCTCCCAAACGAAATAGTGTTCCGATTAATACGATTATTCCCGTTGTTCCACCTGAGAAGGCCGCAAAATTGGCACTTCAAAATGGAGCATTTACCGCAAAAATCAAGGTTGCTGATCCGCGGGTTACATTGGAAGAAGACGCAGAGCGGGTGGGGGCCGTTGCTGATTCCTTGCGCGGTGAGTTTGGTGAAGCCGCCAGGGTGCGCGTTGACGCCAATGGGGCTTGGGGCCCAGAGGAAGCACTTCGGGCTATTGATGTGCTTGCTAATGCTGCTGGGGGCCTTGAGTATGTAGAGCAGCCATGCCAAACAGTGGAGGAACTGGCTTTCGTTAGGAAGAACTCGGATGTTTTGATTGCTGCTGATGAGTCGATTCGGCGCGCTGATGATCCATTCTTAGTTGCTGAGGCGAAGGCTGCCGATTTGGCAATTGTGAAGGTGGCACCACTTGGAGGAATGCGCCGCGCGCTTTTGGTTGCTGAACAGCTTGGAATGCCGGTTGTTGTCTCTTCTGCTGTAGATACTGTGGTTGGGTTGGCTGCGGGCGTGCAATTGGCGGCAGCATTGCCGGACTTGCCATTTGCATGCGGGCTTGGAACCGGTAGTTTGTTGACGCAAGACGTTGCAAAGCCTCTTTTGCCAAAGAACGGCAGCTTGGATGTACGCGAGGCCACCAAGTCTTTGCAGGTTAGACTAGAAACAAAAGAGTCGGGCGGGCTTTTCGCGTTTGACTGGGGTCCATGGGTCCAGCGGTTGGAGGAAGTGGTTTCGTGGCTAACTCATCAGTAGAGACCGCTTTACAGATGTTCGCATCGTTGGTTGCGCAGGGGGTGCACGATGTCGCTTACTGCCCGGGTTCAAGAAACGCCCCATTTGCGTATGCCCTTGCGGAAGCCGAATCGCGTGGCTTGGTGAACGTGGCTACTTTCGCGGATGAAAGGAGCGCGGGGTTTTGGGCCGTTGGGGCGGCGCGTGGTGTTGGTGTTTCGGCTGTTGTTACGACTTCGGGCACGGCGGCTGCAGAGCTTCATGCGTCCTTGGAAGAGGCCCGGCAAAGTGGCCTGGCAGTGGTAGCGGTTACGGCAGATAGGCCTCATGAGTTGACGCGGGTTGGTGCTTCTCAAACCATCGTTCAAGAGAACTTGTTCGGCGCGGCGGTTTTAGAGTCCATCACAATCCCAGCGGGTTCGGATGCCACAGAGCGAACGCTCAGAGTGGTTGCTCAGGCAATGTCTGAAAGCGGGCCTGTGCACTTGAATGTTGCACTGCGTGATCCGCTGGTGCCAACCAGTGCAATTAGGTGGCCGGCAGTGACATCAATCAGCATGCCAAGATCGGTTGTCATTTATCCGCGATGGGATGATGTGGTTGACCCAGGTCTAGACACGGTCGTCATAGCGGGTATGGGAGCGGATGCGAATATCGTGTCTGACGCCGAAAATGCTGGGATACCTGTCCTTGCAGAACCAATGGTTCAAGGTGGTTTTGCTGCAGGCTCTATTCTTGCAGGCAATGCAAAGCCATCTACCTGGCAAGTCGTTGTAACTGGCCGCCCCACATTATCGCGCTCTGTTGCTGCACTGATTCAAAATGCAGGGCGCAAAGTGATTATTACGCCAAAGCTGCCGTGGCCTGATCCAAGTGGCGGAGCTGCTGCCGTGGTTCAGGGACTGTCTGGGAAGCCAAGCCCTGCAAGAAAGGCTTGGACAGATAAATGGGCCACTGGCTTTGACAAAGTACAGGAAATGTTGCCAAGCGCGGAGCTTTCGCTTCTCACGGCCGCAGCCGCCATCTGGCGGTCTTGGCCAAAGATTCCCTTATGGCTTGGGGCATCAAATAC
>DAIOFF010000117.1:0-8267 GCA_036745855.1 Scrofimicrobium sp.
TGCCATGGCATCATTGCCGAGGCAGAAACTCAATCAGTTAGAGAACTGGGCAATAGTAGCCTTCTTAAATCGCAGTCATACTGGAGGTTGTTAGAGTTCTTGGGTTGCCAAAAAGCGCAAGAAAACAGCGGAATTTTTGCCCTTTTTGGCAACCCAGGGGTTAGTTGACTCCTTCGATTAGAACTCTGGATAAGATTCAGTGACTGTGCTTGTCACTGTTTCTCCATCAATAGTTGCGGTGATTTCCACTTCCACTTCGCCACTTGGCGTGGTTGTCAGCCTGGAGTTTTGTGCGGCAGACACAGTCTTACCTGACGCTACCTGCTCAAATACTTTGGTCCCATAGGGCGTTGACAGGGATAGGTCAATAGGACCGTCGCTGTTATTTGTCATAGAGACCACTAGGTAAACTTTCCCTGCGACCATTCTGTGGGTGATGGAAACGGATGCAAGTGAGCCTTCCAGGTCAGAACTGACGCTAGCTGTTGGGGTCAAAGTTACTGGACCCACTAGCCCGTATTCCTGGATGACGCCTCTTGATTGAACTGCTGGCGCAAGTTGCGCTAGTCGGTTATTCAGAGTTGTCGACACCCGCACTTCAAGAGTGTTCTTACCCTCTGTCAGGTAAGGGCCCACATCTGCTGATGCCCCGATGGTGTCCATTGGGACGTCGGTGCCATTTACTTTGACAGCGAATGTGTCCACTACCTGCCCCAGTGACAAGACTGCGTGGTTCCCAGGTGTCCAAGTTTCCAAGTTGAACTCAGCAAAATAGCGTCCAACACCTGAAGTATCTTTTAGTTCGGGGATGTCTGGCCAAGCCTTCAACCCGTCAAGGGTTACTTCTACGGTGTCCTTGCTGAAGGCCGCGCCTTCTTGTCCGGTTGTCCCAAATGGATGGGCGTTCTTCCAGTCTTCTACTTCCAGTGCCCAGGTGGCATCAGTCAGGTCGATTTTCGCTAAGGCTGCTTCGACTTTGCCGCTCACTGTTTCGCCATTCGAAAGTTCAGCGGTGTAGTCCCCAGGTTTTGAAGCGTGGATGACCACTTTGCCATTAACGACCTCGGCAAAATCACCTGTCGTGGAGACGACATGAACGTCTGGCACATCAATACCAAAACGGTTCGGTACGTCACTCAGCGCAATAATCTTGGATTCTTCTGACGCAAGGTCGACACGAACCGTTACGGTGCCCTCGCCAGTCGAATATTGAGTGATTGGCGAAATCTTGCCTGATTGGACGTCCATAAAGTATGGAACGCCTGTCCCTGTCAGTGTGACTTCAGTGGATAAATCAGAACCGCCTTTACGGCACGGCGTCGCGCTACCGGTGTACCGGCAGGCTTCGGGTTCTTCATAAACCAAATCAGGATCCCAGTTCGCGCGCTCTTCGCTCTGGTTGTAAAGGAAGTAGTAATCGGTGGAAGTCGCTGCGTCGTGGCGATGACGGGTCATCAACCGGACACTCTCATCAGAACTGGCGTCGGCGGCAATATCTAGCTCGGCTAGTTTGACCGGGACGTCGGCTTCGGTTTCTACGCGATGTACCCCAGGAAGCCCTGCAAGCTCATCAATCACAGTCACCAATGCGGCATCGTCACCGTTGTTACCGGGTGTTTCCTTTGGTAGCTCCCCTACGATTACGATCGGAAGGCCATCTTTTGCTAGGTCAAGTACCTTTTTTGCGGTATCGACTGGCATCGCATACTTCTTTGGATGGTTCGGAGTCTGAATGCCGGTGTTGATTACGAACGCCTTGTAAGAAGGACCATCAGCATGTAATATTCCGTCGGTCACTTTGGCTTCCGGCGTGTCTAAAAGTGTTGGGTTTACATAGTTCCACGTGTATCCGGCGCTTTGCAGTCCAAGGTCTTTCCAATACCGCTGTGTCCATTCGGACCCATCAGTATTCGATTCGGCTCCTGACTGCCACTCAAATGAGTGCAGGTACACGGCCACATCGACGTCTCCCCGCCCTTGGGTTAGGACTTGTTGGTTTCGCGCTAGGGCCGTATTGAACTGTAATCCATCCGATTCCCAGTTCGGGTTACGCGGGCCCCAAGATCCACTGAAGCTAGTTAGCCCAAAGTTGGCGTATCCGGGGAACGTGCTGGTGGGGGAATATTCGGTGGGATACACGTGGTAGACGTTTCGAGTCATGCCAGAGGCGTAGGCTTTGTTCATCCGCGCTGCCACATCTTGCAAAGTTTCGACGTAATTCATGCTTCTCACGGCGCAGCATTCTTTTGAGTACCAAGGATTTCCGTTCCAGTCGATTCCCGAGGTGATGGGGCGCCAAATGTCGATTTGGTCGCCTACCAACGACTCGTGTTCAGGGCGTTCCAGGTAGTAAGCCATGTCGATTTGGTCTTGGAATGGAATATCGGCTCCCCCAATATTTGGGTCTTCAGGTTGAAGCCGCAGGGTCATTCCGTGTCCATGTAGGTATTCAGTAAATGGCGTAATCCGGTTTTCAATAAATAGGTCATTGCGTACCTGATAAAAATCGGTTCGCACCTTTTCGTCAGTTCCGTCCGTGTATTTGTAGTCTGCGTAGAAAAGAGAGGCCAGGTCAGGAATCAGGTTGTATCCCACGCGCCCTTCGAATTCTTCCGTGATGTTACTACTCCATAAGTCCGTCGCGGTGCCCCACGGGTCTGTGGCATGAGAGTCGACGAATATGTCGCTTCGGTTTTTGGCAAGTAGTTCTTTAAGTTCCGGGGTCCACATGTCCTCATAGCCAGCAATAAGTGCGTCCGTTCCTTCTTTGCTTAGCAACTCAGGTTCAGCTTGCACCGCCGTGGCACGGAAAGTGATCAAAGCCCATTGTTCGCTACCGTCTGGAGCTGACCATTCCAAAGTTCCAGCAGTTGGCCCGCCGTAGAAGCCATTCGTATTGCCGGCGACAACTTCTTTGGTTAGGTCGATGGCAGACGATCGGTCTAGTACGCGGGCACCAGATGATTCGCATTCTCCGCTGGCGCACTTATAGGCAACCACGGCAACGATTGTCCCGTTGCCCGGCAAAGTCCCATTGAAAGAAGCGCCACCATTTACGATGGTGCGGCTGTTGTTCAGGGTGGTTCGTGTGTAGTCTGCCGTGTTTACCCAAGTACCGTTGATGGGCGCGCCACCCTTATATTTGATTCCAATTGTTATGCCAAGTGAATTAGCTTTCTCTAAAATGACTTTGAGTTGTTCATTTGTTGGATTTCCCCCTTGGCCAATTTCTGCACCCGATATTCCGGCGGCGGCCAATTTTTCTAAGTCTGATTCTAGTTGTTCGTTTGTGGTCACTGCTGGCGACCAGTTCCAACGAACCCAGGGCATATCAGTTGTTGGAGGTTTTGCGAATGATTCTGCTGTGAGTTCAGTGACTGGGTTTACGTCTTTCCAATAGTTTACTTTCGCCGCTGTATCATCTGGTTGTGCCTCATCCGCGGCTGCGGGCATCACCACTGCAGCCATTAGTGCAATGGCTAATGCTGACAGTAACGAAGACACCCGTTTTGTCCGCTTTCTTTTCCCCATATTTATTCCTTCGCTAATAAACTTACTATCTTCTTCTATTACTGAGATAAAGGATTTATTGCAATAACACCTTCTTTGTCGCATGCCTTTTGTGAGTAAACAAGATGGCGAGGACTCTGGCACAATCCAGGGTCCTCGCCATTTTCGCTCCTAACGGTTACCCATCAGATGGAAATGCGTTGAACGGAGCCGTAATTGTTTCAGTTATTGTTTCGCCGCCCACATCACGTACCGCCGTGACAGTTGCTTCACCTGCGGGAACTGATTTGGCGCGCGTGTTTTGTGCGACCGATACGGTCTTACCGGGTGCCACTGCAGAGAAGACTTTCTTGCCATATTCTGTGGTGATCGTAATATCGGCTGGCTCTGAACCTATGTTCGTTGCCGAAACTGCTAATGTCACATTTCCTGCAACAACACGCGGACTCACTTGCCCAGTCACTGATGGGGTCACGTAGTCACCTACGACCTCAGCCGAGACATTTCGTCCATCAATCTTGAACTCATATGATCCTGCGCCCAGTTTGAAGACCGCAGTTTGCTGACCATTGCGCTCACCCATACCGGTAAAGTTCACGCCTGGCACGCTCTTGAATGTTCCAATCTTGTCTGTGACTGGCAGGTAGAGCGTTGCCACCGTATTGGCAGGAACCGTCGTGCTGTATGAAGTCATGGTTCCTTCATTAGCAGTCCATGCGGACTTGATTTCACCATAGGATGACTCAAATGTTCCCTTCAAAGACGTGAAGTTCCCACCAGCAACGGGTTGAAGTACGAAGTCACGGTAGCCCTTTGCCCCATCAGTGGTGATACCCATTTGATACTCATATATCCAAGATGCCGATGCACCTAACGCAAAGTGGTTGTATGAGTTCATAGAACTGTTCCCACCTTGCTGGAAGGCAAGCTCATAAGAGTTCCAGAGCTCCCACATTGTTGTTGCACCAAGCGTTACTGGGTAGAGCCAGGATGCAAACTGGTCATTTGAGAATAGTTTGTATGCTGTTTCTATTTCGCCATTCTTTGTGAGGGCAGGAAGAAGGTTTGGTGTGCCATTGAAGCCTGTAGTAATTGTGTAAGGCTTGTTGCTTGCCTGCCCACCTGAGAATCCACCGGTTCCAGCCTTTGGACCATCACCGTCGTGACTTTGCGCCGGGTCAGCAATCAGTTCGGCCAGCCGCTTGGTTGCAAACTCCTTGTAGGTAAGCCCCTTGTTTGGCCCCTCGGTTACGGTCATGGTGTCACTGAACAGGTCAAGGTTCAAAGGCGTTGCGTACGAGGCCTGAGAATCTTGCAGCGTTCGTCCATCAACCACGTTGTTGCCGGGTGCAGCGTTCAACGTGAATCCAGTGGCTGGATCAACATAGAGACGGTTGAAACTATCCTTAGCCTGCGTGTAGCGGTCTCGAAGAGTTTCTGCGTACTCCGTTTCCCCAATGATGTCAGCCATCTTGGATGAAATATCTGTGTAATACAGATACATCGCTTGTCCAACCATGTCCTTACCAGTGTTGTTGTCATTGCTGATGTGATCAGCATTTCCTGACGTGCGGCTGGTCAACCCTGGATAATCTGGATGCAGTGGGCCATTGTGGTAGTTCTCAAGCCATTTCTGGATTGTTGGGAAGTTCTCCCGAATGATCTGCGTATCACCGAACTGCTGATAAAGCTGCCATGGTGCCTGCGCGACTGCACCTTCCCACGTTGGGGACTGAGGGTATGCATTGCCGCGATCACCTGTTCGACTAATAATCGGAACCGTGTCACCGATTCCGCCGTTTACGCCTTGAGCATCACGAAGAGCCACCATCCACTGGCGAAGGAAAGCCTGAGTGTCGGTTGAGTTGTAGGCGGCTGACCTAGCGTACGCCTGCAAATCTCCGGTCCACCCCATGCGCTCATTTCGCTGCGGGCAGTCAGTTGGAAGTGAGAAGAAGTTGCCTATTTGACTTCGTTGCACATTCTTAAAGAACTGGTTTGCAAGGCCAGCCGTGTAATTGTCATCGCTTGTTGTGACCTCGTAAGAACTCTTTGGAATATCAATACTAGAAAGTACCTTGGTTTGAACATTTTCTAGTGGAAGCGGACCTGACATGCCAGGAACAGAAATCTCGATGAACCGGTAGCCGCGGAACGTGAAGTTCGGCGTGATAACAACATCGCGGTTTTCATCTTCTGCTGAAGCAATATATGTATCCATTGACATTGCCGCGCGGTATGTGTCCGTGAGAATACGACCAGCGACACCTGGACGGTAAGACCCTTCAGGCCCGTAGAGCTCCGCATATGGTTTCGGCGTGTAATACCTGGGGTCAGGCCCTGGCCACTCAACATTTGGAGAGTCCTCATTACCTGGGTAAATCTGTTCGCCAAAACGGAAGATGACAGCGTCACCCTGGTTCAAAGTGCCCTTCGGAATTGTCACGCTGGGAACGCCCACGGGAGTGTTTCCCATGTCATAAGTCCAAGTTTCGCCGTCGTTGCTGTGAGTCACCAAAACCTTCGTTGCGGTCAGGCGTTCGACCTCACGCACCGGCTTATCTTGGCGGGCCATGAACTTGAAATGCAGCGCGTCAATCGGGTTGATGACATCTGGTGCCCGCCATGCTTCTTTCAGTTCACTTGCGTACGAGGTTTCGGTCCAGCCCGCAAGCGCCCCCTCCTTGTTTGCGTCGTAGCGGACGCCTTGGAAGTTGTCGCCGTATCGGTTTGGACCATCAGTGAATGTCTGCCATGATTCTGGGTTTGTGACGATGGTTTCAGTGGTGCCATCTGTGTATGTCACGACCAGTTTGGCTAGCAGAGCTTCGTTGTCTCCGAACATGTTGTAGTTGTTCGGCGTAAATGACATGAATCCGGTGAAGAAGCCTTGACCTAGCAATGCGCCAATGGCGTTGTCGCCTTGAGCTAGCATGTCGGTCACGTCGTATGTGTGATACGGCAGGGTCTTCGCGAAGGTGGACATTCCTGGATTCATGTAATCCTCGCTCATGCGTTCACCGTTGATGAACATTTCATACCCGCCCTGGGCTGTAATGTACATGCGGGCTTTCGCTACATCTTTTGCGAGGTTGAATTGGGTTCGCAAGTTCGTTTGCGCCCCGTGGCTTGGGTCTGCGTATTTTGGCCCGAGTTGTGCGTCATTCACTGGGTGAATCTGGATGCTCTCTTCGGTTGCAGTAATCCCGGAGTCTGGGATTGAGGCAAATATTGAATAGTCTGCTTCGGTTGTTCCGTTAAAGAGAACACGCTTTGCGCTTTGGCCAACGTCAATGAAACGGTAGTTGCCAACTGTAACGTCATCGCCTACGTTCTTCACTGAAAAACCAACGTCGTTCAGGTTCGGGAATGAGTTGTAGTTGTTTCCGGTGACGAAGTTGTGAACGCCTTCTGCATTGATTGTTGAGTTCGGTGACACGTTCAGGTTGTTCATTGCAGCGGGACGGTCTGGGCTGACTGTCATGTTGTTTGCTGTGAAGCCTGTTAGGTTCGTGCCATCTATTGCATATGTCATTGCACTTGAGCTGCCCGCGATGCGTAAAGTGTGTTTGGCTTTGACGTTTTCTGGTGTGAAAAGCGTCCTCACGGCAGCTGCGGTGCTGTCAGCTAAACGAACAGATTTGTATGGGTTGGCGTTTGGATCTCCGTTTGCGTCATCGGTTTTGTGGTATCCCTTGCGGTATATGTTGATCACGCCACCAGTGTTATCTTCACCTGCGGTGACGCCAGAGAGGTCTATTTCGAAGCGAATGAAGTTCTCACCGCCTGGAGCCCCAAACACATTTCGGAAATCGCTTGTCAGACGGGTGTCGTTTGCTCCGAAGATGAACGAAACGTTGTCCCCTTCATTGATTGTGAAGTCAGCATTGATGTCGAACAGTTGGGCGCTGTCTGCGTCAAGGCGAACCCGTTCACTTCCTATCCATTGCGCCCCATCCCACGCATCAATGGTTGTATCCATAAGGCCGGTTGAGAAGTGTGAGGGAGCGGACGTCGTCGCCTCGCCCCTATCATCTGTGACCGTGACCCGGTACCAGTAGTCGGTTTCTGGTGTCAGTTCTGCAGCGTCATTTCCGGTGCTGCCGTAAGCAATATCAGTCGACTCATCGGACTCAACTATGCCGCTGTCCCAGGCAATGTTTGAAAACTCTGCGTCGCGCGCGACCTCAATGCGGTAGCTTACTTGCTTTGCTCCAATGGCATTTGAGTTCATTCCCCAGCAAAAGACTGGGATAGCGTCATCAATGCCTTCGGGACTAAATAGATGGTTGACTTCAAGGGCGTCAATGCTGACTTGTACACCATCCGATGCGGCAGCTGGCTCCACCGCTTGTACTGGGGACGCGAGCGTCCCCGCTAATGCTGCAACAGCCAGTCCGGCCACAAACAGCGTTCCTGTTTTTCTTTTCCTAACCATGTCTCCTACTCACGTGTTTGTTTGAAAATGCGACTTTGCTTTCCAAACATTGATAAATCGTTATTCGGGTTTTCTAGTAGCTCATCAATAAAAAGGTGAGCTTTCGGTCTTTAGCAGGAGATGTTTGGGGCAAATCTGGCAGCATTGCCCCAAACATCTCAGGTGTTTTAGTCAGCAGTATCAAAAGCAGGGAAAGACTCAGTGACGTTCTCTACCACCGTCTCTCCATCTACATTTCCGCTAACTTCCACCGTGACGGCGCCACTAGGCGTGGCAGTCAACCTTGAGTTCTGCGCAACAGACACAGTCTTTCCAGGTG
>DAIOFF010000118.1:0-8197 GCA_036745855.1 Scrofimicrobium sp.
ATCATTAAAAGATTGGGAAACAAGCATTAAAAGTGCTCTTGATTTATATCCCGATCATATTAGTGCTTATTCTCTAATCATTGAACCTGGTACAAAAATGCATGCTCAGGTTCAGCGTGGACAGTTGCCTGCGCCAGACCCAGACGACGCGGCTGACAAGTACATTCTTGCTGATCGTTTACTAGGTGAAGCTGGATTCAAATGGTATGAAATCTCTAACTTTGCGCGCTGGGAAAAAGATGAACTAAATGTCCCCGCCACCAAGCTTAGGCATGCTTCAAAACATAATCTTGCGTACTGGCAGGATTGGAACTGGTGGGGATATGGGCCAGGGGCGCACTCCCATATTGGTAACACCAGATGGTGGAATGTGAAGCATCCGTTAGCTTACGCCTCGCAAATAAACAAAAATGAACTGCCCATTCAAAGTGGTGAATTATTGTCACCAGAAGACCGCAGACTTGAAAACATTATGCTCAGCATTCGCACCTCAAATGGGTGGCAAAAGGCCAAAGAACAAATGGCAGACCCCCGCCTTGATGGACTGGTAGAAAACGGTGTCCTCACGCTTCGCGGGCGCCTAATGGCAGACTACGTCACCAGAGTTTTGGCAGGGTGGGAGTAGTTCAATATTGAGTCGCTCAATAGAAACACTGATGCGCACCTGGCCAAGCTGCTTCAAGAATAATTTCGAGGCCTAGCAGGCACCTCAAGCCGGTGCCAACTAAACCAGAAAGCCAAACCTGCAAGAACGGAGCCGCCACTGGCCAAAGTGTGGGTTAGGTGATAACAAGCTTCTTGATAGTCCGTGCCAGTTAGCCGGTATAAATTGACTATAAAGATAGCCCCCACAATTAGTGCTCCAATAGCAAATAATGTCCAGAAAATAACGAGAACCGTGTGAACTACATATCGCTTTGTTCGAACCGGACGTACCTCGCCAGAAGAGGTAAGCCACAAAGAAAACAAAGCCCCAACTGCAATGGCAACCAGGTCGGCACCCAATGTGTCGCTGAGCCGATGCCAATGGGCTGCAATAGTTGCGGCACCTATACCAACAGCCCACGTGAACACGAACAGCATCGCCCAACCGCGCCCCCTGTAAGGGATAACAATTAGTGTCGCAACCAAAATACTCATGGCAATAGTGGTGTGGCCAGAAGGGAAAGAATTATTCAAAATGTCCGCAGGTGCGCCCACCAAATCTGGCCTCGGCAAAACAAATAACTTCAAGACTTCAGTTATTCCTGTGCTAACTATGATTGTTCCAGCGCCGGCAATAGCCAAACGAATATTCCTTCGCATTAGGCCAATCGTGAATATGACGACAATGGAAAGAATAAGCGATATTCGCGAAATGGCTGCCAAAGTTTCGTCAGCGTCTTGCAACGTTAACGCATTTTGTAAGCGCTGTCCATCAAGGGCCGCATTCTCAAAACGCTGTCCAGGAACCGTAAGAACCGCCAAAAAATAGACTGCTGCGAACAACAGGATGGAGATTACTGCCAAAAAAATCCAGGCTGACTTGTCTACTTTGTATTTCTGGTCGCTCATGACTTTAGGTTCTCATGAAAAGCCGACTTCAGCCCGGGAAAGGATCTGCGTGCCATTTCGTCGCTGACTAGCAGAGTTCTTAGTGATTTCGTACGCTTTGCGATGAACCACATACTCCATTGGGCGCTGGCAGGACTAGACTTGGCACTCGGAAGGTGTAAGTGCCAGTTGGGAGGTGTCGTGATGGAACCGAAGGAAAGACAGTTAGGTGTCCTTCGCGCCGTCGTCTCTCAGTATGTACAAACCGGGGAGCCCGTCAGTTCAAAGGCTGTTGCCAACGCCAGCCAACTAGACGTATCTTCTGCCACTATTCGCAGCGACATGGCGGTTCTTGAAGAAGCAGGATTGATTTCTCAACCTCACACTTCAGCCGGAAGGATACCTACCGAATCTGGATACAGGCGATTTGTTGACCGCCTCACTGAACTACAACCTTTGTCACTTATTCAACGCCGTGCAATAGAACAATTTCTGGCCGAACCCGTTGACGCCACAGATGTGATTACGCGGACTGTCCGCTTATTAGCGCGGTTGACTGGCGCTGCAGCTGTCGCAGAATATCCGACTCTTGGTAATGCGGTCATCCGCCACATTGACTTAGTTGATCTTGATCTTGGACGAATAGTCCTGGTGGTCGTCACCAGTCAGGGCCGCGTCAGCGAAGCAATGATGAATCTAGACGCCGGTGCGGAAGCAGTAGAACGGATTAAAGGGGCTCTCAGAGAAAACTTGGTCGGAATCGATTGCCGAACTGCCATTTCAAAAGTGCCCTCGTTGACAAAAGAGCTCAAGAAAGAACTAGGGGACAGCGTTTCACAAATCGAACTAGCACTTGAAGAAACCCTGGGCGCTCAATCTGGATCGCGGCTAGTTGCTGCTGGCCTATCAAATCTGGCCCGCTCAGGTACGGACTTCGTTGACGTCTCTGCTGTACTTGACACCATTGAAGAACAAGTCGTGTTACTTAGGTTACTCACTGAGTTACACACGGACCCACTTGAAGTCTCGATTGGGGCAGAAAATAGAGATCACTCCCTCGAAGGAGCCGCCGTTGTATCTGGAAGTTATAGCGCAGGAGCACGCATTGGAATAGTCGGACCAACCCGGATGGATTATCCGGGCTCACTGGCGGCCGTCGAAGCCGTCTCAAGGTACTTGTCACAACTCATGGAAAGAAACTAATTGAGGGACTTTTACGAGGTTCTAGGGGTGTCAAAAGACGCCACAGAAACCGAAATCAAGCGTGCATACAGGGCGAAAGCAAGGGAACTACATCCAGACTACGCCGGCCCTGAATCTGAGGATGCGTTCAAAGAGGTAAGCGTTGCATACGAGGTACTTAGGAACCCCGAAAAACGCCAAGAATACGACATGCGGGGTGCATCAGCATTTGGCGGCGGAGGCGGGGGCGGAGCCGACTTCGGCTTCACAGACCTATTTGAAGCCATGTTTGGAAGCATGGGATTCACGTCCACAGGAACGCCGCGGGCCCGCCGGGGACAAGACATCCTGCGGGCGCTCGAAATCACGTTGGAAGAAGTAACTTTCGGGGTCAGTAAAGATATTCGTATTGACACGGCAGTCCAATGCTCAACCTGCGAAGGAAGCTGCTGTGCGCCAGGCACAACGCCCCGAACATGTCCGGCATGTGGTGGAAGTGGCTCAGTGAGGGTAGTTCAACGCAGCCTGCTTGGGCCAATACAGACAGTTGTCGCCTGTGATGCTTGTGGTGGACGCGGACACACAATACCTAATCCGTGCCCTGAATGCGCTGGGGATGGCCGGGTTCGTGCCGCCAAAAAACTGCAGATACAGATTCCTGCAGGGGTACAAGATGGGGCCCGCTTGCGGCTGTCAGGTCATGGCGAGGCTGGTCCAGAAGGTGGGCCTGCAGGTGACTTGTATGTTGAGATCCGTCAAAAACCAAATGACCGTTTCTCTAGGCAGGGGTCGGACCTACACACCAGGATCAAGATTCCAATGACAACGGCCGCTTTAGGTACGGTGTTTTCCCTTGAGACATTTGATGGAGAACAAGAAGTCATTATTGAGCCAGGAACCCAACCTGATACCGAAGTGGTTTTGAAAGATCTTGGGGTCGGGAAGCCAAACGGCCGGGGCCGCGGCAACTTGCGTGTACATATTGGGGTTGAAATTCCAAAGGATCTTTCGGCTGAAGATTTCGAGGCGCTGGAAAAGATTGCTGAGCGCAGGGAAGAACATCGCGTTGCACCCCCTGAGGGGGTAGGTGGGCCGCTTGGGTGGATTCGCAGCAAGTTAGGTGGCGCGTGACCAACCCGGTTTTTGTTGTTCCGGATTTAACCGAAGACGCGCTCACGTGGGAACTTGGGGGCGCGGAAGGTCGGCACGCAGCGCGGTCGATGCGCCTTCGGGCCGGTGAGCCTTTGGATTTGGTGAATGGTTTTGGGCTGCGCGTTAGTGGAGTCGTACAAAGCGTAGTGGGCGACATAATCATCGTTGACGTTGTTCGCGTTATTCAAGAAAAAGCAGCCACCCCTCAAGTCACGTTGGTTCAGGCTTTAGCTAAGGGTGCCAGGGACGAAATGGCTGTTGAGATTTGCACAGAATTGGGTGTGGATCGAATTATTCCGTGGCAAGCTGACCGCTCAATAGTACGGTGGGACTCTCAGCGGTCTAAGAAGGGGGCCGACAAATGGCGCACTGTTGCCTTTGCCGCTGCGAAACAGGCAAGGCGGGCCACAATCCCAACTGTGGAGCCCATGGTGACATCAAAAGGGCTAACCACTCAGATCGCCGCATGTAAGGACGTGTTCATTTGTCACGAAGATGCTTCCGCCTCGATAGAAAATGCGTCGTTTGGTCCAAATGTGATGGTTATTGTTGGCCCTGAAGGTGGAATAAGTGACCAAGAAATGGAAGCATTCAAAGACGCGGGTGGCAAACCCATCAGTCTAGGTCGAAATGTCCTTCGCGCTTCGACTGCTGGTGCTGTTGCCGTTGCTAGACTGAATTTTTTGACAGGGAGGGACCATTGAGGAAACTGACTATTCCTGCTGATGTTGACCCGCTGAACTTGTTTGGGCCAGCGGATCAGGTGCTGCGTGCGTTGGAGCGCGGGTTCCCGACTGTTGAGATTTCGGGGCGGGCAGATAGCCTCACGGTTCGCGGTGATGCCCATGAAGAAGCTTTGGCAACTGAACTGCTTGAAGAGCTGATTCGTGCGGCTCAAGCAGGGGCAACACTCACAGTTCCGCTGGTGGAACAGGCAATTTCTTTGTTGCAGGTTCCCCCTGCTTCGCTGCCAGTGCGGGTTCAGGGCAAAGAGGTCCATGCAAAGACGCCAGGGCAGCAAGAGTATCTGGAAGCGCTTCGTTCTTCGCAAATCGTGTTTGGTATTGGACCAGCTGGTACAGGGAAAACATATTTGGCGATGGCAGAGGCCACGTCTGCTTTGTTGTCTGGCAGTGTGCGCAGAATCGTTTTGACACGGCCAGCGGTTGAGGCTGGCGAAAACTTGGGATTTTTACCGGGTTCTGCGTCTGAAAAAATTGACCCCTATCTTCGTCCTCTTTTTGACGCTTTAGGGGAAATGATTGATACGGATACTTTGCAAAACTTAATGGCGAATGGAGCTATTGAGATTGCGCCACTTGCATACATGCGTGGGCGCACATTATCAGACTCATACATTATTCTTGATGAGGCACAAAATACTACGTCGGCTCAAATGAAAATGTTTCTAACTAGGCTTGGTTTCAGGTCCAAGATGGTTGTGACAGGGGACGATTCTCAAATCGACTTGAGCTCAGGCAAGACCTCTGGTTTGCGTGTGGTCCAAGAAATATTGCGGGACTTACCGGCGGTGACATTCACTTATCTAACTAGTGCTGACGTGATTAGGAACCCGCTTGTTGGTCAAATCGTTGATGCGTATTCACGTTGGGAGGCAAATAGATGAGTTGTGAAGTTCTAAATGAGACCACCCATAAGATTGACGAAGCCGAGTTTGCTGCTTTGGCTGACTATGTGTTTGAAAAGATGCATGTTGGAACGGCTGTCGATATGGCTATCACATTCGTGGATGAGCCCGCAATGGAAGAGCTTCATATTCGTTGGCTGGATCTTCCAGGTCCAACGGATGTGATGAGTTTTCCGATGGATGAGCTCAGACCTGGCGTTCCTGGGCGGCCAACGCTTGAGGGCAGTCTTGGGGATGTGGTTATTTGTCCATCTGTGGCGGCCGGACAGGCGAAGGCGGCAGGGCATTCGACTGAGGAAGAAATGTTGCTGCTTGCGACGCACGGTATTTTGCATCTTCTTGGTTTTGACCACGTTGAGGTTGAAGAAGAAAAGGAAATGTTTGACTTACAGCGAAAGCTTCTTTTGTCATTCTTGGCGGGCGCATGAGTAGCGGATTTGGTTCAGTTCCGGTTGCTGTCTTACTTGTTGTTGCGGTGATTTCGATTGCGCTTACAAGTTTTCTATCGGCAGTTGAGCTTGCCCTTGGCAAGTTGTCTAAGGCCTTTGTTGAGGACCTTGTTGAAGAAGGGCGGCCGGGGGTGGCGCGACTTCTTCCTTTGGTTGAGCGTTCAGAACGGACGAATCTTGCCCTTAGAGGGGCCCGGGTTAGTTTGCAGACAATTGCCATTGTTGGGGCAACAATTGCATTGGTAGATCTATTTAGTGACCTGAGCATGGCATGGTGGGGGATTACGCTTATTGCTATTGCTGTCATTGGGGTGATTGAGTTTGTGGCCGTATCTGTGTTGCCTGTTTTGGTTGTGAGGCGCCATTATGTTGGCGTCGCAAAAATTGGTGCGGGTATCACGGCATTCTTGGTTCGGGCTTCACACATATTTGATCCTCTTATCCGAAGTAGCTCTAAACAAGACTTGGAAACGCCGGAACTTGCAAGACTTGCGGTAGCTGAAGATTTACGTGAGATTGTCGATGAAGTTGGGGATCCGGAAGACCTTGATGAAGACGACAAAGAAATGCTTAAATCGGTGTTTGAGCTTGGTCAGACCATGATTAGGGAGGTCATGGTTCCAAGGACTTCCATGGTGACTATTGAAGCTGATAAGTCCCTTCGGAAGGCTCTAAACCTTTTTGTTAGGTCAGGATTTTCCCGTATTCCAGTTATTGAAGATGACATAGATGATGTTGTTGGCATCATTTATTTCAAGGATATTGTGAGACGTGTTCTTGAAGATTCTGGACAGCTTGATGTTCCCGTGAGGAATGCTATTAGGCACGCATCATTCATCCCTGAAACAGTTCTTGTAGATGATGAACTTCGGCAGATGCAGACAGAAAACTCTCATTTGGCACTAGTTGTTGACGAGTATGGCGGTATTGCTGGTTTAGTGACGTTAGAGGATCTTCTAGAGCAACTGGTGGGGGAAGTTACTGACGAACATGACCATAAGACGGTTGAGCCTGAAGAGGTTTCCCCAGGGTGCTGGCGGGTTCCTGCCTGGTTTTCATTGAATGACCTTGAAGAGTTATTGGATATTGAGATTGATCTTGATGAGGCCGATTCGGTTGGTGGTTTGCTAGCTTGGGCCGTGGGGCGGGTACCTGTGTCTGGAGCAAAAGCTGAGGTTTGTGGCGTTCGGGTTCTTGCTGAGGAACATGCTGGACGCCGCCATGAACTTGGTACTGTGTTGGTTGAAAAGTTGGATGAGGACGAAAATGCAGAATGAAGATTATCGGGCCGGTTTTGTGTCGATTGTTGGACGGCCAAATGTGGGTAAATCGACTCTCACAAATGCTCTTGTGGGCAGTAAAGTCGCGATAACTTCTATGCGGCCAGAGACAACCCGGCACAATATTCGGGGAATTGTGACGCGTGAAGACGGCCAACTTATTTTGGTTGATACTCCCGGTTACCATCGTCCCCGCACGTTGCTTGGTAAGCGCCTAAATGACATGGTTCGTGAGGCTCTTAGTGATGTTGATGTTGTTGCCTTTTGTTTGCCTGCTGATCAGGCAGTTGGACCAGGGGATCAGTTTATTGCGAATGAGTTGAAGGATCTTCGCGCTCCAGTTGTTGCAGTGGTGACGAAGATTGATACGGTCACAAAAAACGACCTTTTGAAGCACTTGTTGAGTGTGCAAGAACTTGGCGACTGGAAAGCAGTTGTGCCAGTGTCCGCGAGCAAGGCTGAAAACCTCAGTGAACTTGTGAGCGTTCTTGTATCTATGATGCCAACCTCACCAATGCTTTACCCGGATGGTGAAAAAACTGAGGAAGACGATGAAGTCTTGATTGCAGAGTTTGTTCGTGAGGCGGCTCTTGAGGGAGTTCGTGATGAGCTTCCTCATTCGATTGCAGTGCAGGTTGATGAGATTATTGAGCGGAAAAAGAACCCAGAATCCTCAAAGCCGCCGTTACTAGATGTGCATGTTTCTATTTTTGTTGAGCGCGAATCGCAAAAGGGCATAATCATTGGAAAAAAGGGTGCGCGCCTGAAGGATGTCGGCATTAACGCAAGGGCTGAGATTGAGAGGCTGTTGGGTCGCCGCGTGTACTTGTCTCTTCATGTCAAAGTAGCAAAGGACTGGCAAAGCGACCCGAAGATGCTTAAGCGTCTTGGTTTCTAGTAAAGGGCAAAAGAAACACCAAACGGGGGAGGACCGCTCGATGTTGGCTAGAGCC
>DAIOFF010000119.1:0-8150 GCA_036745855.1 Scrofimicrobium sp.
CACATTATGGCCGGTATCCCCCATTTGTTCCGGGTAAAGCAAAAGGCCCGGTTTCCATTGGAAACTCGGGCCAATCACGATTGGTAGCGGGGGCTGGATTTGAACCAACGACCTCCGGGTTATGAGCCCGGCGAGCTACCGAACTGCTCCACCCCGCGTCGGCTCCACCAACTCTAGTCCGACTGCCCCCAAAGAACAAGGTGACGGGGCGTGGCCTTTCTCATGCTCATTGGACCAAGGTCACTTTGATGCGAGTTCCCCAATATTTCACCTTCCGTTTGCAGGCCTTGCGTGCCGCGCTTAATCTGAGGAAATCTGTGGCTTTTGGAGGCAAACATGATGATGTTGGTCCAATTTTTGGTGGTTTTGGCAGCGATATATATTGGTGCACGCCTTGGTGGGATTGCAATAGGTTTTGCTGGTGGCCTCGGCGTTTTAATACTGGCATTGCTTGGGGCTTCGCCAGGTGAGCTTCCTTTGGATGTCATTTCGATCATCGTGTCTGTGATTGCAGCTATTGCCGCAATGCAGGTGGCGGGTGGTATGGATTTCTTGATCTCTGTCGCCTCACGAATTTTGCGCAAGAACCCTCGTTTCTTGAACTTCCTTGCTCCCCTCGTAACGTATGTCATGACATTTCTGGCTGGGACGGGCCACACTGCGTATTCGACAATGCCAGTTATTGTCGAGGTCGCCAAAGAAGCCGATATTCCCCCTTCAAGACCGCTTTCACTGTCGGTGGTGGCGTCACAAGTTGCTATCACGGCCTCACCAATATCAGCCGCAGTTGTCGTCTTTTCGGGGATGCTCACTGAGTTCAACACTGGTTTCGATTATGTTGATCTATTGCTGGTTGCGATTCCGTCAACGTTTGCCGCAGTCCTCCTTTCCCCAGTCCTCACAGGTTTGATTGACAAAGCTCGCCACACCCCTCGCCTCAGTGAAATGGCTGTCTACCAGCACAATCTTGCAGACGGAAAAGTCAAACCCGCTGCACCTGCTAGTGAAATCCAACTTAAACCTCACGCGAAGCTCTCTGTACTGATTTTCCTTATAGGTTTGCTGGCTGTGACAGTGTACGCGACGGTTATTTCTGACAAAGTTGGCCTCGTCCAAAATCCCATTATGAACCGCGACGCAGCGATCATTGCAATGATGCTTACAACGGCCGCCGTGATTGTTTTAGTTTGCAAGGTTCAAGCGGCTGACATTTTGAATGCCTCCACCTTCAAGTCTGGCATGAGCGCCGCCATCTGCGTTCTTGGTGTTGCTTGGATGGGGATGACGTTCATTAACGCGAACATGGATGTTATCAGTTCCGTATCGCAGTCAGTGTTGAAATCGCAGCCTTGGCTGTTGGCAGTTGTTTTGGTGTTGGCTTCGACGCTCTTGTATTCGCAGGCTGCCACCACAAGAGCGATTATGCCTACGGCACTTGCGCTGGGCGTTAGTGGTGCAGCTGCAATAGCAGCTTTCCCTGGTGTCTCTGGCCTTTTTATCCTGCCAACGTATCCAACTCTGCTGGCTGCCACTGAAATGGACGACACTGGATCAACCAGAATCGGGAAATACATTTTCAATCATCCCTTCATCCTCCCTGGCGTTCTTATGATCGGAATCTCAGTTGCATTCGGCTTCGCGATAACGGCATTCATGGGCGCGTAACCGCGAAGGCTCTGAAACCGATAACCTTGGAGTGCAACTTCCAGGCAACTTACTGAAGGCGAAAAATGAACCTGATGGTGGTTGGGGGCGGCGGACGCGAGCACGCCCTCATTTCCGCGTTGAAGAAGAACCCGACTATCGAGAAGATTTATGCTCTTCCAGGAAATGGGGGGATTGCGAAGGATGCACAATGTGTTCCGATTAGCGCAACGGACATCCCCGCATTAGTGGATTTCGCAGCGTCTCACAACGTGGATTTCGCGGTGGTTGCACCTGATGATCCACTGGTCCTTGGTGCGGTTGATGCTCTTGAGGCTGCAGGAATCCCAGCGTGGGGACCGAATAAGGCAGCCGCGATCATTGAGGGGTCGAAGGCTTTTTCCAAAGAGCTCATGAGGAAGTACGGTATTCCGACTGCTGCTCATGCGACGTTTTCTGACGAGGCCGAAGCGATTTCGTATTTGCGCGGGCAGAGCTTCCCAATAGTTGTGAAGGCTGATGGTTTGGCTCTGGGCAAGGGCGTCATTATCGCTGAGGATTTTGATGCGGCGGCGCAGGCAGTCCACGAGATGATGTCAGAGGCCAAGTTTGGAGATTCCGGAAAGACTGTGGTTATTGAAGAGTTCTTGACGGGACCTGAGGTTTCCATTTTGACTTTCACTGATGGCAAGACGCTGGTGCCAATGGTTTCTTCCATGGATCACAAGCGAGCGCTGGACGGCGATAAAGGCCTGAACACAGGCGGTATGGGGGTTGTCGCACCGAATCCTTATTACACGGATGAGATCGCGGAGCGCACGCGCCGGGAGATTCTGGAGCCAACCATTGCAGCGATGGCCGCTGAGGGGCGTCCTTTCAAAGGTTGCCTCTATTTTGGTCTCATGATCACTGAGGGGGGCCCAAAGGTCATTGAGTATAACTGCCGGTTTGGTGATCCTGAAGCCCAGGCAGTGTTGCCGCTTTTGGAAAGTGATTTGCTTCAGATAATGCAAGCTATTCGTGATGAGAAACTGGATCAGGTTTCGGTTCAGTTCTCGGATGATTCTTCCTGTTGTGTGGTGGTCGCTAGTGGTGGTTATCCAGAAGCGTATGAGAAAGGGAAGACGATTCGGATTGGCGAGGTTGGGTCGGCTGAAGTTTTCCACGCTGGTACCGCTTTGGTTGATGAAGAACTGGTTACGGCTGGGGGCAGGGTCATTGCGGTTACGGCCAAGGGCAACAGCCTTGCTGACGCAATTAGCAAAGCATATAAGGCAGCAGATCAAATCTCTTTTGAGGGACTTCACAGGCGTTCAGATATTGGCGCACTGGCCCTGAAAGCTGACGTAGCAGAAGCAGACGTAACAGAGGCAGAGGACAACAAGTGACAACGCGTATTTATATTGAGAAGAAACAGGGATTAGATGCTGGCGCGCAAAGCACTCTGCGTGACGCGCAAGAACTGCTGGGAATCTCAGGAATAAAGGCTCTGCGGCTAATCCAACGCTACGATTTTGATGGCGCAGACAAGGACACTGTTATCAAGGCGATAGCGGAACCAACAGTGGACATTGTTACTGACGATTTACCTGTTAGCGCCCACGCTTTTGCAGTTTCGTATTTGCCTGGCCAGTTTGATCAACGCGCAGATTCTGCGGCTCAGTGTATTCAGTTGATTACCGGAGGTGCCCGGCCTGTTGTCCAAAACGCCCGCGTTTACCTGGTGGATGGGGATATTTCTGCGTCTGATTTGGAACGGCTACAAAACTATGTGGTAAACCCGGTTGACTCTCATTTGGTTGCTGTAGATTCAAAGCCTGAACCACCAGCCGCAGCGGATGCTCCCGCGCCTGTACCAGTCCTGTCTGGCTTTAGGTCCTTCACGTGGGAAGACTTTGAGGCGTTAATCGCCAAACAAGGATTGGCCATGGATCTAGAGGATCTGATTTTCTGTCAAAAGTACTTCCAAAGTGAGGACCGCGACCCAACACTCACGGAGCTCAAAGTCATTGACACTTACTGGTCTGACCACTGCCGTCACACCACGTTCCTAACGGAACTAAAAGATGTGTCGTTTGAGGATAAAAAAGCTGAGAAAACTTACCAGGAATACCTGAAAACCCGCAGCGACCTCGGCATAACAAAACCTGTGACCCTGATGGATTTGGGTACAGTCGCAGGAAAGTATTTGCGAAGCGCCGGGCTGCTTGACGGCATGGATGTTTCTGATGAAATCAATGCTTGCACCGTCAAAGTTGACGTGGATGGTGAACCCTGGTTGTTGCTGTTCAAGAATGAAACGCACAATCATCCAACTGAGATTGAGCCTTTTGGCGGCGCAGCAACCTGCATCGGTGGCGCAATCCGTGATCCGCTGTCGGGGCGCGCTTACGTTTACCAAGCGATGCGCGTGACGGGTGCCGCCGACCCGCGCCTGCCTATGGACAAGACTTTGCCCGGTAAGCTTTCACAGCGGCAGATTGTGAATCAGGCGGCTGACGGATATTCCTCATACGGCAACCAGATTGGCCTAGCCACAGGCCTGGTGGACGAAATCTACCACCCCGGATATGTCGCAAAGCGAATGGAAATAGGTGCAGTAGTCGGCGCAGCTCCCGCGGCAAATGTTCGGCGTGAAGAACCGGCCGCTGGTGACGTCATTGTCCTCCTTGGCGGCAAAACGGGGCGCGATGGGATTGGCGGCGCAACTGGGTCTTCCAAAACTCACACTACGCGTTCTGTGGAACAAGCTGGTTCAGAAGTACAAAAGGGAAATGCTCCTGAAGAGCGGAAACTGCAACGTCTTTTCCGTGATCCGCGCGGGGCAAAACTGATAAAACGCTGCAACGACTTTGGGGCTGGCGGGGTATGTGTAGCGATTGGTGAACTTGCGCCGGGACTCAAGATCGACCTGGCATCAGTTCCCAAGAAGTATGAGGGACTGTCGGGCACAGAGATTGCGATCTCAGAGTCCCAAGAACGCATGGCAGTCGTCCTGGATGTAGATGACGTTGACGCTTTCATGAAGCTGGCTGCCACCGAAAATCTGGAAGCAACCGTGGTTGCAGTGGTGACAAAGTCCCCCAGATTAGTGATGGATTTCCAAGGTGAAAAGCTAGTTGACTTGTCGCGTGAATTCTTAGATTCCAATGGGGCTGCGAAGTCGGCGGCGGCAAGCGTCACAGCGCCTCGGCAATCAAAATACCCTTTCGAAAGCTTGGAAGAGGTAGCTGGGGATTTAAATGTTGCATCTAAGCGTGGTCTGATTGAACGGTTTGATTCAACGGTTGGTGCCGCGTCTGTGTTCATGCCGCTTGGTGGGAAACGGCAGCTGACGCCCATGCAAGCTATGGCAGCGAAGTTCCCAGTTGATGGTCACACGGAAACCTCTTCAGTCATGTCTTTTGGTTTCAACCCGTATATTTGCGAGGCCGACCCGTATGCAGGCGGATACCTGGCAGTTGTCGAATCTTTGGCGAAGCTTGTTGCGGTTGGCGCACCCTTAGATCAGGCATATTTGACGTTCCAAGAGTACTTTGAGCGTCTTCGGGATGATGCAGAGCGTTGGGGTAAACCTTTGGCAGCTTTGCTTGGTGCATACCGCGCTCAACGCGACTTCCAAATCGGGGCTATCGGTGGCAAGGACTCCATGAGCGGCTCTTTTGAGGATTTGGATGTGCCACCAACCTTGGTGTCATTCGCTATCACCGTGGCTGACGCAAACCAGTTGATCACACCAGAGTTCAAACAAGTTGGATCCCGCATTGCGCTGCTTTGCCCAGAACTAGATGAGGATGGTCTACCAACAAAAACCAGTTTGAAGAACCTGTGGAACTCTGTTCTTGAGGGCGTTCATGCAAGCGAGGTCCTATCGGCTTGGACGCCAGGCATGGGTGGGGTTGCCGAAGGCCTTTTGAAGATGGCTGTGGGAAACAAGATTGGCTTCGAGCTTTGTGTTCCAGAAACCGAAATTCTTCAATACTGTTATGGAGGAATGCTTGTCGAAACCACGCCGTCTTCTGAAATCGGTGTTCAAATTGGTTCGACCACAGCTCAATATGAACTGTCTTCCATTGAGTCCATTTGGGCAAACACGTTGGAAGATGTTTTCCCAACACAGACTTCAAAGTCAGGCATGGTTGAACCAGTCAACTATGATTCCAGAGCGTCGCTTTCCCCTGGCATTCAAGTGGCAAAGCCACAGTTCTTGATCCCTGTATTCCCTGGCACTAACTGTGAGTATGACACTTTGCGCGCAATCAATGATGCGGGTGGACAGGCTGAAGTGTTTGTGGTCAGGAATCTGTCAGCGCAAGACGTTGCAGAGGCTACAGCAGATTTCTCTGAACTTTTGGCCAATAGTCAAGCGATGCTCATTCCAGGTGGGTTCTCCGGCGGCGACGAACCGGATGGCTCAGCAAAAATGATTACTGCATTCATGCGTGATGCAGCTGTATCTGAGAAGATCACTGCCTTATTAGATGATCGTGGTGGCCTAATAGGTGGCATCTGCAATGGCTTCCAAGCCCTCATCAAACTGGGATTAGTCCCTTATGGCAAGATCATGGAACCCCAAGAGGATTCTCCGACTCTCACGCACAATGTGATTGGCCGCCACCAGTCCAGATTGGTTCGAACCCGGGTGTCTTCAGTGCTTTCACCATGGCTTGCGAAGGCAAACCTTGGTGACATTGTTACTGTTGCTATTTCCCATGGTGAAGGCCGACTTGTCGGGTCGGAAGCTGAGCTTGAAAGGTTGGCTGCCTGCGGCCAAATCGCCACCCAATACGTGGATTTGGAAGGTAACCCCACCATGGATGTCGATTTCAATCCGCCAAGTTCCATGCTTGCGGTTGAGGGGCTCACATCACCAGATGGCCGCGTTTTTGGAAAGATGGGTCACTCTGAGCGCATAGATACGAACCTGTACCGAAACGTGCCAGGAAACTTTGACCTTGGGCTATTCACCTCGGCAGTGAACTTCTTCAGGTCTTGAGCCCCCACAAATGCTCATTACTACATAGCAGACCGCAATCAAACTGCATTAATCAAGGTACCTAACTAGTACACGCAACTTGCGGGACAATGGCGACACCAACTATATAGAGGTGTCGCCATTGTCGTCTTACTCAGTAGACATCTCACTAATTGCTTGTTTTAGTGTTGTTGTCATCTCTCGGTCATGCTCAACGATTGGCAATAACTTGCCGCGATTCTTCTCTACAAACTCTTCGCGTAAGCGCCATTCAGCTTCATAAAGCGCATCGAACCAACCAGAAGAACGTCTGCATGCGGCATCATGAGATGCAACAGAGATCTCGTCTGCAGAAGGAGTACCCCAAGAATCCCAATTCCAACGCGAATACAGTGACTCTGGTAACCTTCCGGAGGTTTCCCAAGGAGACATAGGCAAATCAACGATTCCCAATGGCTCCATACACTCTCGCCAAGCACCAGCTTTGGACACCAGAGGCTCTACACTGTGATCTGCTCCCATCCGGTTCAGTTGTGTGCCGATCGCGGAGTCGGAATTTGACGATTCAAATTCTCTCAAATCTTCCCTTTTAGTCACTTCCTCTAACTTCGATTGAGCATTCCCACGGCATTTTTCCCACTGTGCATTAAACTCCGGAGTCTCGTCTTCGTGAAGCCCATTATCACCAGATGCGATGATTTCATCCCTAATCAAATATCGTGCGTCAGGTGCCTCATGGTAGCCATATTTCGCCGCCAAGTCTTCGTTGAAAATCTGGGATATTCCGTCTCCTGCCAACGTCTCTGGCAACGGGGCGTTACTATCCCAGGACTCCCCAAAATCAGGATAGCCATTGTCCCTCATGCAACGATCTGTGGCTATCGACAAAAAATGTTGCTGCAACGAGTTCAGCTCGGACCCATAATATGGGTCCGTTGGCATTGTCCATTTTGCTTGGCTTTGTTCAATCGTTTGGCCCTGCGAATAGTCATCTACCTCGCTGGGAGTCGGCGCAGCAGATGACGCTGCACTAGGGCTTGTATGGGCGGCGGACGAAATGGCATCAGACTGAACATTTTCTCCCGCACAACCAGACAATATGGCACAGAACAAAACCATAACCATATACTTGCCAACATTTGTTTGCATATACCCTCGACACTCCTTTAATATCCGGCAGTTTGACCGCATCTTTACCTGCAACTACAAGTTCATCTTGAGCATAGTGTTTTTTGACTATGCCACGATATCAGAACAAGAATATACCGTTTTTGACATGGTTTTTACAGAACATTCCTTTACACAAAATGCTTAAACTATTTCCATTAGTTGCACCGAGGTACCTCGTTCCGGGTATTAGTTCACCACATATTTCCCATTACGGGACTGCGTGAGTAAGTGCGATGCTGACCTAGTTTTTTGCTCCGGCACTTGAGGCGGCGTCAACACTCGGAGTGAAAAGGCAACTGTCGGAGTGGTATACCGCTCCGACCCATGACCAAACCCTCCGACACTTTGCGGTCCACACGCA
>DAIOFF010000120.1:0-8057 GCA_036745855.1 Scrofimicrobium sp.
CAATGCGTCTGGAAATGTAGTTCCTGTTGCAAGAAAAGCTGTTTCGATTTTCCCAAATTTTTTAGCAATAACTGCCGCTGTTTGGTATCTATCTTTTCCTGCAAAACGTGTTGTAGAAGCTATCGCTTTCAACTGTTTTTCTGCGGCCGAAGATACCGAAGACGTTCCACCAGCGATAAATATGGTCTTGGGTTTGAGCCTAGTTATCTCATCAATTACTTGCTTTGGCACCGTATCTGGAGCGGTCAACAACAGCGGGCCACCTTTCTTTGCAGCAAGGGCGCCCATCGCAAGACCGTCTGGGAAATCGCCTCCGGATGCTACAAATACTTCTTTAGCGGTAGCGCCTTTTTGGAAGAGTTTTTTGGATATTTCGACTGAAGTTTGATATCTGGTTGCCCCTGCTGCCCGCGTTGTGCCTTTGGGAAGTGGCGTGGGGTCAAAAGCCCCAGGCGTGATGACAAGCGGTGCTTGCGCCGGTGGGGTCGAAGGTGTCGGTGTGTCGGTTGGTTCTGGTATTTCCGTCTCCTCCGGCGCTGGCGTTGGTGTAGTTATTTGGGAGCTAACTACACCGCGCTTCCCGGACTGCGCCTGGCTAGATTGAGTTTGGCCAGACTGTGCCTGTTCAGATTGGGTTTGCCCGGACTGCGCCTGCTCAGATTGGACACGCTCAGATTGGGTTTGGTCAAGCTGAGTATCATCAGACTTTGGTTGCGCGGCCTTATTGGCCCCAGACTCTGGTGATTCATTTCGTGCAGTAGATGCATCATCAAAGTCTTGATCAGTGTTGCCAGTCGCATCAATGCGGTTTTTTTGTCCCGACTGCGATAGTTCAGGATGGCTGTCTTCTATTTGAGAGGCGGCAGGGGAGAGGTCCACTGTAGGAAGTTCTTCCGCATAGGCTGATGGGAAAAAGAGCAAAAGTGAAAGTGCTACTGGCAATGCGCTGCGCCGAATATGTCGCATAGGTTCCTCGCCTACCCTGAAATGGACTTTAAGAACTAACCTTAACCGTACGTTCTAGTGTCCCCGCATTTACCGGGTATTGTCGAGTCCATTTCTAGGGGTGGCGCAGATTCCCTGTGTGAATATTGTGACGAATGAGGTTTCATCACGTTATTCTGCAGACTATTCTGGTTGAGTTAGTCGGTGTGCTCTTTGGAGGCGGGAAATGAAACGAACGGCGGTCTTGTTGGCCACAATGGGGATAATGTTTAGTGGCCCAATCGCCAATGCAGAATCACCTGCAACACCGCCATCAAAAGAAGACATGAAGATGGCTCAACTTACGCGGACTGGTGAGATAGAAAGCATTCCTGTAGCGCCGAATCATTTCAAGGAAATCTTTGAAGTGATTGTTGAGGGCGCACCTTTAGCGCCTGAGTTCACATTGGCTGACTTGATGAGTATGGGCGTTATCAACTGGGGTGGTTACAGATTCACCTACTATTCGCAGGAAGTTCTTCCCGGTCCAGGCTTGTCCATTCCAGGACGCCATGTGAATGAAAATGGTTTTGTTGCAGATGAAGACGGTTTCATTGTTCTGGCCAATGATGCCCCCAAAGGAACGGTCTTTCCAACTCCATTTGGTAATGATGGAAAAGTTTATGATCGTGGGACAGCCGGAAATCACTTGGATGTATACACAAAATGAGTGAAGAACTGTCATGGACTGAAAGGCGGCGGGCGAATGCGAAACTTCAAGCCGAACGTCTGACTGCACGCAAGGCTGCTGAAAGCGCTCAAGCTTCAGAATACTTAAAGCAATTTGCAGTGGCTGCCAAGAAAAACGGCTTAGCCCCCATTCCACTTGTCGCCATTAACTCTAAAGGTGCAACAGCAGCGACTGGACTTGTTGGCTGGTACCTGCGCGCCGATAAAAGTGCCGGATTTGATACGCACGGAAATTACTATTTCTTACAGCGTGATTTGTCATTTATTGACCGTTTACGAGGTGTATCTATAAATAAGTCAGATCCACCACTTATTCTGGGTGCAGGTGGCCGCGATGGGGAGACTATGGACCTTACAGCGCGCCTTTCAGAGCTACTTCCAGACTGGCGAAACATTGCTTTCGGCGCATTTGATGCTGATTAGAGTTTTGTGGCTGATCCTGCAACAATCACATCGTGCTTACGCTCAATGAAACTTTGTTATCTCAGATAAACCAATCACAAACAAAGGTAACTGCAACAAAAAAGCCAGGTAAATATCTGGTGTCATCAATGCTTGCAGGTATGTTTGTGGGGATTGCTGTTGTCCTTATGCTCTCAACTACAGGTCCATTCGCGGTAAAGGGTGATCCTGTTGCCAAACTTGTATCAGGTGGCGTGTTTGCTGTCGGACTTGTCTTGGTTGTTTTTGCAGGGGCAGAACTTGTGACATCTGCCATGATGATTCTTACTCAGGGGGCCCTCGAAAAACGCATTCTATGGCGACAATGGTGCATAACATTATTGTTTTGTTTTACGGGAAATTTCTTAGGGTCAATGCTTTTTTCCTTGGCAGTCGTGCATTCAGGGGTGCTTCAATATAACGGGGCAGCAGGGGAGTATTTGGCGACAATGCTTGAAGGCAAAACGGGCGCAACGTGGCTTGAGCTGTTGCTGCGCGCCATTTTGTGCAATATTTTGGTTTGCTTGGCCATTTGGAGCGCAAATCGTTGTAAGACTGAAATTGGTAAAGTCACGGTAATTTTCTGGTGTTTGCTTGCGTTTGTGGCTTCTGGGTTCGAACATGTTGTGGCAAACATGACGTCTTTCTCTTTGGGCGTGTTCTCATCCCCCTCCCTTGTGACGTGGGGGGACTTCGCCAGGAATATGGGGATCGTGGGACTTGGAAATCTGATTGGCGGTGCCCTTTTCGTGGGTGTTGCCTACTGGTACGTTGCCAGTCCGGCAAAGGACGCTGAGCGCGTTTTGGCCTAGATAAATGCTCCCTTTCCTGGCGTTGAAGCGGATAGGGTGGGTGCAGGAACAATAGAAGATGGAGGCATGTCATGAAGGCTGTCCTTTTGGGATCTGGCGAACTGGGCAAAGAAGTTGCTATTGAGCTAGGGCGTTTGGGCGTAAAAGTCATCGCTGTAGATAGATACGCGGGGGCCCCTGCAATGCAGGTGACACCCTATTCTCAGGTCATTGATATGACTGATCCAGATGCCCTCAGACGTGTCCTTGAAGGCGAACAACCTGATTTGGTAATCCCTGAGATCGAAGCAATTGCCACTGAGGTTTTGGTGGAGCTTGAAAGCAGGTTCACCATTGTTCCAACGGCGCGTGGCGTCAGGCTCACTATGGACCGTGAGGGGATTCGAAACCTTGCCAGTAAAGAACTTGGCCTCAAAACTAGTCCTTTTGAGTTTGTCGATGATGTAGATCAGCTGAGTGCGGCGGCCGCACGTATCGGCCTTCCTTGCGTGGTAAAGCCGGTGCAGTCTTCTTCTGGGAAGGGCCAGTCAGTTCTTCGATCGCTAAGTGATGTTCAATCTGTTTGGGACACGGCCACCAAAGGGGCTCGCGGCCGATCTACCCGTTGCATTGTTGAGGGGTTTGTTGATTTTGATGAGGAAATCACTCTTTTAACCGTTCGCCACGTTGACGGGATCACATTCTTTGATCCTATTTATCATCTGCAAAAAGATGGAGATTATGCGGAATCGTGGATGCCGCCTGCAGGTATCCATCATGAAAAGGCCCAAGAGATGGCGGCTACTGTTGTGAATGCCCTAGGTGGCTATGGGGTGTTTGGCGTTGAGCTATTCCTAAAGGGTGACGAAGTGATTTTTTCCGAGGTCTCACCGCGGCCCCACGATACTGGTCTTGTGACGCTAGTTGCTGGTGATACCAGTGAGTTCGCCGCTCATGCAAGGGCGATTCTTGGCACCGCGGTACCAAAACCAGAGCGATTTGAAGGCGGGGCTGCCTCAGTACCAATCAAAGTGACGGGTACGGGCGTGCCTGTAGTCACTGGGCTAGCTGAAGCATATGGCGTTCATCCGTCAGTTCAGGTAAGAGTCTTTGGTAAACCTTTTGTTGATGGTGAACGCCGCGTTGCAGTAGTTGCGGCTAGGGGAGAGACCACGCAGGTTGCCCGCGCTAATGCAAAAGCGGCAGCCGCCCGAATCAAAGTAAATCTGATGTAAGGCGACTGCCGAAAACCTGAGGCCGAAAAGAACTCTTCGCTGCCTTTTGAGTGGTGGCGCTGTAGGCCATTCATACAGCACCACCATTTTTTACTTGGATTCTTCTCCCAAAGAGATTGTCCCGTCTTGGTCAACTACGCAAACTACGCCGTCAGTTGTCGTGGCTTGAAACTCATACTTACCATCACTGATTGGAGTTTTGGAGATGAACTTCTTGACCGCATCTGTTGGCGTGTAAGGAACTACCCATAATCCGTATTTTTGGGTTGGGGACTGGACGTCAGATGCCAGCATTATTTCTGGAAGGGTTCCGCCCTGTTCGGTGTTCCAGTCATTAATAGTTGTGACTGCTTTTTGAAGGTCAGCTTCAATGGATGAACACTTTTCTCCAGCATCCGCCGAACCGCCTCCCCCACATGCTGCCATTGAGAGTGCCATTGCGAAGCTACCAGCCACTGCGGCGCTTATACGAGCGACTTTTCTACTCATAACATTCCTCCTTTTTTGCGGGAAGTCCCGCTTGGCAAACCAGGAAATTTGGCGGTTCGTGGAAAGCAGTGCTTCCCACGAACCAACTCAAACTACTGGCATACCTATTTTATTGGACCGTTACAACTTAGGCCGAACCCAAAGTCGTAAGTGTTTCCTTCTGAATCCTTGTAAGGATCGATATCACCTGATACGTCCTCCAATGAATCCTCAATGGCAGCCATACTTGCGGGGAAAGCTATAGGAAGCCTTCCGGTGCCATCGTGGAGTCCAAGGGCGACTTCGATTAGCGCTTCGTCGCTAATATCAAAGCCAACGACGATCGCATCTGAGTCCTTTTCGAACTCTGTTGGAACAATCGGATTGCCGGCTTTTAGAACGGAAATAATAGGAATATCTTTTCCGCTATCCTTTACGGCCTTGACAGCCCGTTCAAATGAATCAAGGTTTGCTTCATTTGAGACAGTAGTGGTTTTGCCAAAGTAAGAACGGTTTTCTTTCTTTCCATCAGGCAAAATGTCACCACTGATTGAAGTCTTTCGAACCGCATCTGAATCTGCCGTATAGGGGCGGTATTGAAGTGAAATCGGACGGTATTCTTCAGTCTTCGGGTCAAACCCACTGTTGATTACGCTGAAGTTTTGGCCGTTATTTGGGCTTGCCATTCCAACGAGGACTACGTCCACGTCTGCTAGATCTGGAGCCGTATAGGATTCAACTGAACCGTCGTCCTTGAGCTTTACCTCATCAGTTACTACTTTTCCGAAGTATTCCTCGGCAGCTGCTTGAGAGATACTCATGTCTTCAATAACAGTTGTTTCAGTGCCATCGCCAAGGTATCCACTTGAGATGTCGAAGGTGCGGGGAATGTAGACAGTCTTAGTAGACCAATCGGTTTCCGTCTCTGGTGAGCATGCGATTGTTTCGTCTGCATTCTTTAGGACAACAACTGACTTTTTCTGGGCTTCAAAGCCCGCATCCATCTTGTCGTCACTTCCTGCAACACTTTGAGAATGCTCTAAGTCAAGGAATGGATTGTCATAAAGTCCAGAGGCAAAAATCACCTGCAATATCCGCTGGGCACTTTGTTCAAACCTAGTGTCAGCATCAATATCAAGTTCACCTTTGTCGAATGCCTCTTGCCACATGTCGTGAGCTGCTAAAACTGGTGCAACTTCGGTGTTTCCACCAAACATGTCTATTCCGGCAAGAAGAACTAAATAGTGCCTTTCTTCAACTGTCAAGTCTTCGACGCCCCAGTTGACTGCCCAGTCAGCATCGGGATCAGCCGGACCACCAGCGGTTACGCCCCAATCGGTCATAATCACGCCTTCATAGTTGTGGTCGGCGCGAAGGATATCGACTAGGTCTTTATTGAAAGCCCCAGCTACTCTGTCCTTGCCAAACAATGGATCGCCATTTCCATCAACCAAGATTGAGTAAGTGGTCATGACGCCCGCTGCATCTAGTCCATTTTCAAAAGGCTTTAAGTGCTCTTCAAAGTTATCGCCAGGGAACACCGCATATTTGCCGGAGTTTCCATATGAAGCGCGTCCGCCTTCTCCAGCAGCATCGCCAGCAAAGTGCTTGATGGTTGCCGAAACAGAGTTGCCTCCCCAGCCAAGATTTGTTCCATCTTCAGCCAAGGTGTCTTGGAAACCTTCAACAAACGCGGAAGTTAGTTCTGCAGAGAGATCCGCGTCCTCACCAAATGTTCCGTTAATGCGCATCCACCGCGGGTCAGAAGCAACATCAACCTGTGGGCTCAACACGTTTGTGATACCAAGGGCTCTATATTCTTCGGATGCCATTTGTCCGAACTGCCGGACGATGTCAGCATCAAATGTTGCCGCAAGACCGAGGTTTCCTGGCCACATTGATATGTCCGGCGTTGCGTTGCCTGCGTAGCCACCTGAAGCATCCGAACGTGGGTCCGTACTAAAGTTGACCGGAATATATGGAGTATCAGGGGTAGCTAGAGTCTCAACGTACGCCTGCATTTCATTTGACCAGGTGACGTTGTCTTCTACATTGTTCGTGCCTGCGCTTAGAACAAGCCTCAGTTTGTCATCCGAAAGGTACTTCTTTTGGGCATCGCTTAGCCCGTCTCCAACTGCATACTCAGATGGACTAAAAAGCATGAGTCCAGCGATTTGTTCAGTCGACAGCTTTGGAGCCAAATCTTTGGCCCTTTCCTGTGCGGACAGGCGCCAGTCTTCCCACGGTTCTAGTTCTTTCGAACCATCCATATCTTTGAAAACATATGTCTGACCAGAATCTTCAACCTCAATAAGGCTGATGTCGCTTTCTGTTCCATAAGAAAGCGTGGCACCATCACCGGGGTTAGTAACCACATTGAAAGTGGTAGTGCCATCTGTGACTTCTTTGGTGGAATATGACTTCGAATCTGAACTTTCATTACTTTGTTTTGCGTCAGAAGGAGAGTTCGTACATCCAGCGAGCGCTAGTCCTGCGCATATTGCTAGAGTAACTCCTGCCTTGACGGGTGAAATCTTCATGAGTATCGCCTCATCTATCTCGACAATGAACCTCTTTGGCCACGTTTGCGACCATGAGTAGCAAGCGCCCAAACTTCAGGCCACTCATGCTTGCGTGATGTCATGGTATGGAGGCCTACCGCGAAATTTCTTGTTACTTCACACGATTTGTCACATTCCTCGCACAAATTGCATAGGTCTCTTTTTGGTTACAACCTCGGGAAAAGGTGGCAGCAGAACATGCATGCAATCTGACAAATCGTGTATTTGAAAGATTCTTGCGTGGTTGATGTCCTTAGGCTGATTTCGACTCGCATCAAGCTTCGTGGTTTGGTGCACTGTAGACACGATCGACAGAGATGTCTTGGTGAAGGAGTGGGAACGTGAGTACTAACGGGGCTAAGGAAAAAATGTCTAATCGGAAGTTCCTAGCGATATGGATTCCAGTCCTTGCTGTGGTAGCGGTGATAGTCGTCGTAGCGAACATTGCACTGCAGATATTTGGGGGCTGGGTTAGCTCTCAACTTGGCGCTGGCAAATATGAGTATTCGAATGCTGAAGAAGCAAACGGCTGGGATACCACCTACTATCAAGCAGATTTTACTGATCAAGATCAATTCGATCTTGAATCGCAGCAGTTGGTGGAAGACATTGAAGCTGAAGGCATTGTCTTGTCCAAGAATATAAATCATGCTCTTCCGCTGGATGCTGATGCGCGAAAAGTAACAATGCTTGGACGCGCGGCTGCCGATCCAATATATGGCGGGGCGGGATCTGGGGCGGTTGATGCCTCGAAGGCAATCACGGCCCGGGAGGGACTTGAAAACGCAGGATTTCAAGTAAATGACATGGTTTTCGAAAAAATTACCGCTTTCGCCAGCGAAAATGCGCGTGCAGATATTGTGATGGACAAGCCTGACGACTCCATA
>DAIOFF010000121.1:0-8021 GCA_036745855.1 Scrofimicrobium sp.
TTGGACGTCCCCCCTATGACTGGCGAAGATTTCTCCTTCTATCAAAAAGAAGTTCCTGGCGTTTTCTTTTTCGTTGGGACAGGCCAAGATGACGCGCTGCACTCTCAAACATTTGATTTTGACGAGGCCGCGTTGGGTTCAGGCCTGGCACTGCTGAAACGCCTATTGTTCCTACCGGCAAAAACTGCATAATAATGCACTCATTTGTTTAACACTGTCTAAATAGTGAGACACTGCCGTCGTGAATGGACGTCGGCAGGCATGGTTGTTCCCATGACATTACTCGCAGACACTGTGCTCATGGCCGTCGCCAGCACACGAATGCGAATGCGTAGTTGCCTCTAACCCAGACCACTACGCCCCCTTTGGGCACCGTTCAACCCTGGAAGCCCCATGTCAAAACCCACTATTTCTTTTGAATTCATGCCGCCGCGCGAAGATCCATGCGATGTAAAGTTCTGGCAGACCGTCGACTCTTTGATTGCTACACAACCAGATTTCGTGTCAGTAACATACGGCGCTGGCGGTCATAACCGAGCCACTGCTCACGCCGTCACAGAACGTTTAGTTCGCCAGGCACCAGTCCGTCCACTTGCGCACCTAACCTGTGTTGGGGCCACAAGAGCAGAGACCACTGAAGTCATTGATTCGTACCTGGAAAGCGGCGTTAGAGCATTCTTGGCTTTACGCGGTGATCAACCTCTAGATAACGCGGCCCCAGATGACGCGTTAAGTTCGGCCGTAGAGTTAATCGCACTTCTCCAAGCCCGCGAACGCACCCGCTGTGACGGGTCTGCGTCCAGCGCACTGCGCGCCGCTGTCTCCCCCCTGATCATTGCCGTTGCAACGTTCCCCGCCGGAAATCCTGCGGCAGGGACCTCGCCAAAACAAGAAGCAGAACGCCTACTAGTCAAACAATCCGCGGGGGCAAACTTTGCCATCACACAATTGTTCTACGACGCTGACGTATATCTGGACTTCGTTGAACTGGCACGGCGGGTGGGCGTGACTATTCCTATCCTGGCTGGAATCTTGCCTGCCACTAACCCGCGAAGACTCAGGCGAATAGGGGAACTCACTGGAATCGAACCCAACCCGGCATTCATTAGTGCACTTGAAAGCGCAGATGATCCCGTGGCTGTTGGAATCAATGCCACCGGTCAACTAATCAAAGGACTGTTAGATGGTGGCGCGCCAGGGGTCCACATTTACACCTTCAACCAAGCATCACCAACCCTTGCTGCACTCACTGCAGCAGACTTACTGAAATAACCAACGCAAAAATAGGAGCAAACCGTGTCCAACTTCCCAGCTGCGACGATCATCGGCTACCCACGTGTGGGTCCAAAACGTGAGTTGAAGCGGGCCATTGAAGCCTACTGGGCTGGCAAAGCCTCTCAAAGCGATCTGGTTTCTTCAGCTGCCAGACTACGACTACAAACCTACCAACGGCTTCGCGACCTTGGTTTATCCACTGTCGAGGCCGCTATTCCCGCCAGCTTTTCATACTATGACCAGGTCCTTGATGTGACCGCGCTTCTTGGTGCGTTGCCTAAACGGTTTCGTGATTTCACGGGTGACCCACTGGACCTCTATTTTGGGCTTGCACGGGGAACAGACGGGATAGCCCCACTTGAAATGACTAAGTGGTTCAACACCAACTACCACTATTTGGTTCCCGAAATCGACGCGTCAACGCCGATTGAGCTGACGGTTAATACTCCACTTGCCCTATATAAAGAGGCCAAAGAAGCTGGCATCACAGTGCGACCCACTTTGGTTGGCCCAGTCACTTACCTTCTGTTGGCCAAAGGCGTGGATGGATACAATCCGCTTGACCGTTTAGATGATGTTCTTCGGGTCTATGCGCAGGTTTTGGCAGAGTTAAATGCCGCTGGAGTGCCGTGGGTGCAGTTGGACGAACCCGGTGTTACGTCAGACAATTTGGGGGTTGACGAGGCCCAATTGTGCGGCTTACTTAATCATGCCTATGAAGTTCTCACTTCAGGAAAACGCCCAAAGATTTTGGTTACCACGCCTTACGGTGAGGCTTTGGCGGCGGTGAAGACATTTTCTGAAAGTAAGGTTGAGGCCATTCATGTGGACCTGGTCCACGGCAAAGCACCTAAGAACTGGGGAAATAAAGTCCTGGTTGCGGGGGCTATTAACGGGCGAAACATTTGGCGTGCAGATTTGTCCAGTGCGCTAACGCAGCTTTCAAATCTGTCTGGCAAGGTTTCGGTTGCCTCATCAACTTCCCTTCAGCACGTCCCACATGACGCTGCGACTGAAAACTGGGAAACTGATGACCTTGCTTTGTGGACGGCGTTCGCTGATCAAAAGGTGCAAGAAATTGTTGCACTTGCAAAAGGACTGGCCGAAGGCAGTGATGCTATAGCTGATCAACTAGCGTTAGCGGATCGCTGCGTTGCCCGCCGCATAGAAGCTGCTGGTGTGAATGTCGCTTCTTTACGGGCGGCAGTTGACGCGGTGACGGATGCCGACCGGAACCGGGCGTCATACGCGCAGCGCTCTGAAGCCCAAACGTCACGATTCCATCTGCCGTTACTGCCAACAACCACTATCGGGTCCTTTCCTCAAACACCTGAAATTCGGGGGGCGCGGGCCGATCACAATAAGGGAGTCCTGAGTGATGATGAGTATCAGGACAAGTTGAAGAATGAGGTCCGCCAAGTTATTGAGCTTCAAGAGAAAATCGGCCTTGATGTTTTGGTGCACGGCGAGCCTGAACGTAATGACATGGTTCAATATTTTGCTGAGAACCTTGACGGATTTACGACTACTCAAAATGGTTGGGTGCAATCGTATGGTACGCGTTGCACAAGGCCGTCTGTGCTTTGGGGTGACGTGTCCAGGCCCGCACCGATTACTGTCGAATGGGCAAAATATGCACAATCTTTGACTGACAAACCTGTTAAAGGAATGCTCACTGGGCCGGTCACAATCCTGGCGTGGTCATTTGTTAGGGAAGATTTGTCGCTTGGCGAGGTCGCAGATCAGGTCGGTTTGGCGTTGCGTGATGAGGTGGGTGACTTGGAAGCGGCTGGCATCGGCATCATTCAGGTAGATGAGCCTGCGTTACGTGAGCTGCTTCCGCTTCGCACCCGCGACCAGCAGGCATACTTGGACTGGTCTGTGGGGTCTTTCCGACTGGCAACCTCTGGCGTGCGGCCCGACACTCAAATCCACACGCACCTGTGTTATTCGGAGTTCGGTGATGTTATTAGCGCTATTGATGATTTGAATGCTGATGTCACTTCCCTTGAAGCTGCGCGCTCTCACATGGAAGTACTGCCAGAACTTGAAGCCACTGGCTTCGACCGCGGCGTTGGGCCCGGCGTCTATGACATTCATTCACCGCTTATCCCATCATCTGCGCAAATGGAAGAATTACTTACTTTGGCTTCAAAGGTTGTGTCTGCCGACAGGCTTTGGGCAAACCCCGACTGCGGCCTAAAGACTAGGCGATATGAAGAGGTCATTCCTTCTTTGGAGAACCTTGTGACTGCAACGCTAGCTGTTCGCAAAACGCTAGAGGCATAGCAACTTTTAGCCTATTTGTGGTGGGTGGCAGGTAAATGCTCAATGAGATATTTGTCTAGTCACCCACCACCGTTTTTAACGGCTTCTCCGGTTTTGATGTGTGGTTTATTTTGCAACGTGGCAGGATTTGCAGTCCCAGAGCCTACAAATCTATTTGTCGAGGATTTCTATATGTGAACAAAAGTATTGCCATTTTCCAACACAAAACATGGCAGAAAATGGCAATACTTTAGATGCTATTAAGTTGTCGATTGAAAACCGGGACCACTTGATATAAATGCCAAGCAGTCCAGGTCAAGCTACATTCCCTGAAGTGTTGACAAAAGCAAGCGGGCACCGACGCCAGTTGCACCTACAGGCCGCCACGACTCAGACGAATCAACACTCATCGGACCAGCAATATCAATATGAGCCCACGGCTTGCCGCCCACAAAATGTTTCAGGAATAGTGCCGCAGTTATCGAGCCCCCAAAACGGGTACTGCTGGCATTCGAAATATCCGCAACCACCGAATCCAAATCTTTACGGTACTTCTCAACCAAAGGCATTCTCCAAGCGCACTCTCCTGTAACCTCAGCGGCATTATCAAGCGCCTCAGCTAACTCCTCATCCGTTGAATACGTCGCTGCCAGTGATGTCCCCAGAGCAACGACAGCAGCCCCCGTCAAAGTGGCAATATCAACGATAGTATCCACGCCCTCGCGAACCGCAAGCGACAAACCGTCCATCAGCACAAGGCGGCCTTCAGCGTCAGTATTTTTGACTTCAACAGTGGTTCCATCTGCAGCAACAAGTACATCACCCAACCGGTATGCATCGCCTGAAATCATGTTGTCAGTGCACATGAGCCATGCCGTGACCTCTACAGGAACATTCAAATCTTTGAGCGCAGTGAAAGTTCCAACGATTGCACCAGCGCCGCCCATATCCATTTTCATCAGCAAGTGCATGCTGTCAGAGGGCTTAAGGCTCACGCCGCCAGAGTCATAGGTGATGCCCTTGCCAACCAGACCAACATGCTTGGTCGGATTTTCGGGCTTGAAATGAAGCTTGATCATTCGCGGTGGTTCATAAGAACCCCGGTTGACCCCAAGCAGGCCGCCGCAACCAAGTTCGATTAGTTCTTCTTTCCCGAAAATCTCAATGTCGAACCCATACTGCGCCGCCAAGTCTTTCGCGGCGTTTGAAAGATCATCGGCAGTCAAATGCCCCGGAGGGGTATTGATGAGGTCACGTGCCACAATCGTTGCCCGCGATGCCGCCAAACCAGTTTCGACGTCACTTTGAGAAGCCTGTGGAACATCAATCCACAGACTCTGTAACTCCACAACTTTCGGATCTGATTTCAATGCCGTGTAGCGGTAACGCGCTAGGGCCGCGCCTTCAACGATAAACCGCGCTGCGCCCGGTACATCCGCTGGCACGTGAAGCGCAAAACCATCGAACTTTGCCACGGCGTTGGCCGCAGCAGCAGCAATATCACGCAAAATGGGACCAGTCAGGTCAGAGCGTTTACCGCCGCCGATAACTACAACTGGTTTAGCGCCTGAAACCGGAACAAGCACTGCATTCGCACATTTTGGCTCATAGCCAAAAAGTGCCAATTGCTCTGAAGTAAACGGGACAGCTTCAGGCAATCCATCCTCATCAAAAAGCACATACGCTGCAACAGGTGCGGCATCAGCATCATCCAAATGCACCTGCAACTGCTTCAACGTGTCAAGACCCGGCAACTGCGGGAACTGAGAGGGAATCAACTTAGCAACATTTCGGGACAAAACGGGCTCCTTCGTAGTCTGGTAAGAATCACCATACCTGAGCCAAGTTCACATAGGTTCAGGCCGCCAATAACTGTAGCCTTACCGTATGAATCTGCATTATTGGCTTCCGAGCGGCGGCATAGCGGGACTTACCGCCAACATCTCAGAAGCACTGCGATACCGCCGCGAACCTGACCTTTACGAAAGAACCGAACTGACCCCACAGTCCATCGCGAGTATTCACCGGCAAATGAACCACCTATCCGCAGGCAGCTTCGCGCAAGGAAGAATGGACAACTGCTATCTAGTTTCCGCCATCAAAGCACTAGCAAATACGCCACTGGGACAACGCCAGCTTCGCACCATGATGCGCATCGAAAAAGACCATATTGCAGTGCGATTTTGGGACACAATAGGCTACACCTGGGTTCCTGTGCGCAGCATTTTTACTCACGGCATTCAAACCACCCGCACGCATCCACGAGCCTCCTTCGCATCAGCCATTGAGAGCGCTTATGCTGAGTTCCGCTTGGTAGCAAAAGGGCGGCTGCCAACAATGGGATTCACTGGGGAAACGCTAGAAGAAATCACGGGTGTCCAAACACTACAAAAACGCAGGCTCACAGGATTTCGGGATCACGACCTGCAACTGATCAGCAACGCGTTGTCCGCCAAGATGCCTGCCACTGTCAGTACCGTCGGTGCTAACCCCACACTTTTCACGGACGTCTACGACATCACAAAAGGACAGTTCAATGCGGTTGCCGAGGCCGTGGTGCCCGGCATTGGCCCTAGACTTTTGCAAGTGCGCGCCGCACACGCGTACTTGATAACCGCAGTCAACGACAACGTGACACTGGTGAACCCTTGGGAATACAACCGACTAGATGATGGCGACGTCATCCGCGCCAAATCAGTGCCCCATCCTGGCACATTCCAACTAAGTTTGGATATCTTCAAGCGGCTCTTCGGACACTTCGCCCTAATCCCACCAAAGTCCGCCCCACTATGGGCAAGGCGATTAGATCAAACAAGAACTCTTGCGTGACGACCGCAACCAAAACCTCGAAAAATACCCACGTATATAAGGTATAGGTAAGAAACGGAAGCTGAATGAATCACCCCTTCACTATCCAAAAGTCGAATGAAAAACGGGCCGCAACCTGGAACTCGATTGCCAGCATCGCAGAAACCGGAGACGCGCGCCCGTGGGTGCACCGCGTAGCAAAATACTCCCTCACTTCGCTATCTGGCGTATCACTGCCCGACCAGACCTTCGCCGACACATTGACAAGCATGGACGGACAAACCATGCGGCGCGTCGTAGTGGCGTTGGCCGCAGCAAAAAACCACTACCAAGCCACCACTGACGTCCTTGGAACCGTCGGAATACCATTCTTCTTGGGGTTCATAGCCATCATCACACTTGACCAACCCGACACCCTAGTATCCCTTTACCTGGGCATACTATTTGCCTACATTGTTTGGTACCTGATAACGCGCTTCTACTGCGCAGCTGCCACCACTGCCTTTGAAGCATTAGAAGTTTTGGAACCAAGAGCGCTGCGTGAAACCTCAAACGATGCGGCCTAGTTTGTGACACCAAGGGGCAACCTGGTGACACAAACTAGACAAAACTAATATGGGAAATGCTTCGAAGCACAAGCAGTCAAGACTTCAAAGAGCCTCCATAGTGAGTTCTATTTGAACTCTTCTTCCCACTTACTCTGAATCGTTTGAAGCGTCGCATCCAAGTCCTGTTCGTCACTCAAATACCGCTGCATTTCCTGCAAATAGATCCGCTCTAGTTCCTCCGCTACTGGAAGCGCAGTGAACTCATTCACGGGGTCCGACTTAAGCCAACTGTCCATGGCATCACTAAACGCTTCGTCGGACGCTACTTGCTCTGGAACCGCATTTTTGTTCCCTGGGAAGCCATTCGCGTAACCTGCTAACTTTGCGTTTGCCTCTTCCCCAAGCAGAAACTCAACTAGCTTCCAAGCTTCTGCCTTATTCGGACTACTCTCAGCGATGCCAATTCCCCAAAAAGTGTAAACAGCTCCTGGTGTTCCACTGAAGTCATCAGCTACAGGAATTTCCGTCGTCTTAAAGTTCAAGTCTGGATTCGAGCTGCCGATCTCCAGTGAATGCACCAGCGGGCTAATAATAAATCCGATACGACCATTTATAAACTCTTCAATTTTGTCTTGCTCACGTTGAGTAAATGAACCTGGAGAAATAACATCTTTGTCCCACAGCCCTTTCAAAAACTTCATTGTGGACTCAACGTCAGGATTGGCAACGTCAGGTTTGCCATCCTTAAGGAATGAACCCCCCGAGGTCCAAAGCCAAGAAGTAATGTCATTTTGAACCGAACTTGGCGTATCAAGCGCCATTGGCATTGCCCATCCCGAAATGTCTGGACCCAAGTCGCTAATTTTCTTGGAGGCACTTTCGAACTCACTCCAAGTTTTCGGAATATCCTTTATTCCTGCCTGCTCCAGCAAATCCATGTTTGCGTACAAACGTGAAGCATTATTCACGATCGGGATAGCGTAAGTAACATCATCTAATTTGATTTCAGAAACTAACTGCGACCTATCGAAACCGCCGTCATCTGCAAGAATACCCAAGTCAGCGATAGCATTGCTGGAGACCATTTCGTTTATCCAGTTCCCATCAAGACCCATGACATCA
>DAIOFF010000122.1:0-7975 GCA_036745855.1 Scrofimicrobium sp.
CGTCAGAATTATTTAGCTCTTCCATAGTGAGAGACACGCGATCGGGTGGAGGCTTTGGTGAATCATGCACAGCAACGGTGCGCCCCGTAGCCAAAAGTCCAGGATTACCGGGGAAAAGCGAAGCTACGTGTCCATCAGGGCCGACCCCCAACAATGTAATGTCCATTCGCCGGGGAAGCTCATCTGCATACTGTTTAGCCGAAATCTCTGCGGTAGCCGCAACTGGAACAGGATGAATATTTCCTTGCGGCAAACTATCCAAAAGCGCAGCCCGCGCCTGAGTCTCATTCCGGTCTACGTGGCCACTAGGCAAAAACCGTTCATCGCCCCACCAAAAGTGCACACCAGACCAGTCAACCGAGTCCTTCGTTGGATTCTCACGCAAAGCAGAAAGCATCGCTATGCCAATAGTTCCACCAGTAAGCGCAATATGTACGGGCGTTTTTTCGCTTTGTAAATCTATCAAGCGCGTTAGCAAACGCGCTGCCCCAGCCTCAGCAAGACTCTTAGCATCTGGATGTACGCGAACAGATCTATTCATTTCCAAACTCCTCTAATACCTCACCATAAACCTCGTCAGCATCAAGGCGGCGTAGTTCTTCTGCAATACATTCACTAAGCGGACGAATAGGTAAAGGAATTGAGTGTTCCGGCTGTCCCGGTTGGGACAGCTTGGCAGTCAATCCATCTGGCCTATCAAAAATAATCGGGCCACTTTCGCGCTCTAATCTGACTCCAGTGATTGCGGGGGCACCATCAATGCGCGAAGTCGTAACAGGCACGCCAAGTTTCAAATGGAACCAAGCTTGGATGAGGTCAATGGATGGGTGTCCGGTCTGCCCAAACACAGTGACCGACGTAACCGGGTCAAAAGGCGGCAGATCAAGGCTAGCGGCAGCAAGGCCTCGCCAAAGCGAAGTGCGGGTCCAAGCCAGGTCTGTGTCACCTGGTTTGTAATGTTTTGCCAAACGGCGCAAGGTCTTTGCGCTGTCTGAACACCTTTTTGAGTCAGTGATACGCCTGCGTGCCAAGCGTCCAATTGGATGCGCAGAGGGATTCTCTGGGGCGCGCCCTGGCCACCACGCAAAAATCGGAGTGTCAGGCAGAAGCAAAGGCAAAGCCAAAGAATCGACGTGTTCCCGCTGGCCGGCCGGGTGGCGAAGAACAATAACTTCACTAGCGCCAGCGTCCCCTCCAAGCCGGATTTCCGCATTCAAACCTCGTGCAGGTGCATGGTACTCAGTCGTCACAATAACGCGACAAGGGTTCTCATGGCTTGCTGCGTTAGCTGCGTCAATGGCCGCTTCAGGGTCTTGTTCACCAGAATCAATTATTAAGGTAAGCACGCGTCCAAGGGCGACAGCGCCCCCAGTTTCCCGCTCTATGATTAGCCTTCTATTTACCTCATCAATGGTTGAATCAGGCAAGTCGACAATCATGGCATCCTCCATTTACGTCCGTCGCGCGCCAGCATCTCGTTCGCCTCATCAGGTCCCCAAGTTCCTGCCCTGTATGGCGAGGGGCGACCATTTTCTTCCCAATACTTCGTGATTGGATCCAGGATTTTCCATGAGAGCTCAACTTCTTCGCGCCTCGGGAAAAGCGGTGGCTCACCTAAAAGAACGTCAAGGATCAGACGCTCGTAAGCCTCAGGAGAGGACTCAGTGAAAGACTGCCCATAACTAAAATCCATGGTCACATTGCGAACTGACATGGCGTCCCCTGGAACTTTCGAACCAAAACGAAGCGTTATGCCCTCATCAGGTTGAACCCTTATGACAAGGGCATTCTTCGTGAGTTCCCTGGTTGCAGTTTCGGCAAAAGGCAGGTGCGGTGCGTTCTTGAAAAGCACTGCGATTTCTGTAACGCGTTTGCCAAGGCGTTTCCCGGTGCGCAAATAAAACGGCACTCCGGCCCACCTGCGTGTGTCTATTTCGACTTTTATAGCGGCAAATGTTTCAGTAACCGAATCTGAGTCAAATCCACCCTCATCCAAATACCCAACGACTTCTTCCTCGCCTTGCCAACCCGCCGTGTACTGACCGCGGGCAACGTGTTTGCCAAGGTCTGGGGGTAGTCGAACAGCTGAAAGGACCTTGACCTTTTCCGCGGTTAGGTCTGCAGCGTCAAAAGTTACGGGCTCTTCCATCGCTGTGAGGGCAAGAAGTTGAAGCAGATGGTTTTGGATCACGTCCCGGGCTGCACCAACCCCGTCGTAGTATCCCGCGCGCCCGCCAACCCCAATATCTTCTGCCATCGTGATCTGCACGTGATCGACGTAGTTGTTGTTCCAGATTGGTTCGAACAACTGGTTGGCAAACCGCAGTGCAAGGATATTTTGGACGGTTTCTTTGCCAAGATAATGGTCGATTCGGAAAATCTCGCCCGGCTTAAACACGTGATTTAGTAGGTCATTGAGGGATATTGCCGAGGCCAAATCATGGCCAAATGGTTTCTCAACTATTACTCTGCGCCAGTTAGTAGGTGTTGACTCAGCAAGCCCGGCGCTTTCCAGTTGCTCACAAACCATAGGAAAAGCGTTTGGGGGTATTGACAGGTAAAACGCATGATTGCCACCAGTGCCGCGCAGTTCATCCAAATCTGACAGAGTCTTCGCAAGCGTTTGAAATCCGCCCCTGTCGTTGAAAGTTCCCTTTACGAACCGGATTCCCTCCTGAAACTGCTCCCAAGTGGACTCACGGAACTTAGTTCGTGAATGTTCCATAACGCAGCGACGCACCTCGGCAGCAAAATCTGCATCACTCCAATCGCGCCTACCGAAACCAACCAGCGAAAAGCTAGGATGGAGAAGACCCCGATTCGCCAGGTCATAAATGGCTGGCAACAATTTTTTGCGTGCAAGATCCCCAGTAACCCCAAAGATCACAAGGGCAGAGGGGCCAGCAATCCTTGCAAGTCGAAGGTCTCTTGGATCACGAAGAGGGTTATGGTGCAGCGCCGCGTCTAACTTGCTCATGCTTCGATCTCTAAGCGGTCTTGGGACCACTGCGTGTGGAAAGAACCTTGTATATCAAGGCGGCGATACGTGTGAGCTCCGAAAAAGTCACGCTGTCCCTGAATGAGGTTTGCAGGAAGTGACTTTGCGCGGACGCCATCATAGTAGGCAAGTGAGGAAGAGAAAGCGGGCGATGGGACGCCAGTCAAGGCTGCCTGCGAAACAATGCGCCTCCAAGAAGCAAGGCCTTCGCCAACAACGCGCGCAAAATATGGATCTGCCAGTAACAAAGCCAACTGAGGATTGCGCTCATATGCTTCAGTGATCCGGTTGAGGAACCTTGCGCGAATGATGCAGCCACCACGCCATATTCGGGCCATAGCCCCGCGGTCAATGTCCCAACCAAACTCATCGCTACCGGCTGCTATCTGGTCAAATCCCTGAGAATACGCGACCACTTTGCTTGCATATAGTGCGCGGCGAACATCCTCAATAAACGCGTCCCTGTCAGTAATATTCCAAGCTTCGGTGTCTCCGGGAAGTGTTTCTTGAGCAGCCTTTCGCTGCGGCAATGAAGACGAAAGTGCCCTGGCAAACGTCGCCTCGGCAATACCTGTAACTGGAACGCCAAGATCAAGCGCGCTTTGTACTGTCCAGCGCCCAGTGCCTTTTTGTGCGGCTTGATCAAGGACAACGTCCACGAAATCCTTGCCAGTCTTCGGGTCAGTGTGCGCCAAAACTTCGGCCGTAATCTCAATCAAGTACGACTCCAGGTCGCCCTCATTCCACTTGGCAAAAATCTGTGCAAGTTCACTGGCTTGGGCCCCAAGACCTTGGCGAAGCAAATCATATGCCTCTGCAATCAGCTGCATGTCTGCATATTCGATTCCGTTGTGAACCATTTTCACGAAGTGGCCTGCGCCATCTGGACCTACATGGGTGCAGCAGGGGACCCCATCGACGTGGGCTGAGATTGATTCCAACATGGGCCCCAGCGTCTTGTATGACTCTTTTGTGCCCCCCGGCATTATTGACGGGCCCTTCAAGGCGCCTTCTTCCCCGCCAGAAACACCTGTACCAACGAAGTGGATTCCTCTTTCCCGAAGAGCGCGCTCACGCCGAATCGTGTCTGGAAAATGTGCATTTCCGGCATCAACAATGATGTCGCCTTCTTCCATTAGATCAGCAAGCCCGTCAATTACTGCATCTGTTGGACCGCCTGCTTGAACCATGATGATTGCGGTGCGCGGGCGTTCAAGGGACGCAACAAAATCTTCCAATGATCTTGCTGGAAGAAATGTTCCTTCATCGCCGTGATCCGCAATCAAAGATTCGGTTCGCGCATATGATCGGTTGTGGACAGCAACCCGAAAGCCGTGATGTGCCAGGTTTCTGGCTAAGTTACGGCCCATTACAGCCATTCCAGTTACGCCGATTTGTGCTGAAGAAGCAGTGGTCACAAGGTCTCCAATTCTTGGCCGAGTTCGTGTGCCCTAATTCTGCACCGTTTTTCCTCTCAATGTTGTCTAGGTCCTTTGGTTGGTCTTTTTTGGGGAGTTACGAGGTTCACCCAAATGGCGTTTTTTGAGGAGTTTCGTTGATAATAAGAGGTATGAAAAAAATGCTTGGCATCGTAAGTGGATTTTTGTTAGCCGTGGGTTTATCTGCATGTAGTGGTGGAAATGGCGATGGGCAGTCAGGTGAGGAGGCGACGCAGTCTGGAGCCTTCGAAACGGCGCAGTCAGGCGAAATTTCTCTAGGAACACTGGGTGGCGTATGGAACTTGACTCATATTTCCACCAAGGGCGAAGAAGCCCGCGAAGTGACTGATATCTCCATGACGGTGGATGAGGCAGATGGAAAATACATGGTGGAAGACGGCTGCAATAATCCTCGGGGGACTTTTGAGGTCGTAGGTGGAACAGTTACGTCCTCACCCGTGATAGTTACACGTATGGCGTGCGTTGATGATGGCGTCGCCACCAATGAAGACACTATTACGGCGGTGCTTTCTGAGATTGCCTCAGCAACCCTTTCTAACGGCAGTCAGTTACAAATTGCTTCTGGCGCAGGTGTGCTTGTTTTTGAGCGTGAAGGAGAATAAACGCCACATTTTAGTGTGAAATGTGACACACATGTAAAAGGTGTTGCTTGTCTTTTTAGGCAATATACCACTTACGTAGAAATACGCGCAGTTCAAGGCGATTTTACTAATTCGTAAGAAATTGTTACTCAATCGTTATTCTGAGGTCAGCAGTTGGTTCACCACGAACCAACGGCCAGTTTGCGGTATGGTCTGGCGTTCAGGTGGACCAATATAGGTTACCCACAGATTTCACAATAAACAGGAGGAACGATGAACCTGAAGCGTGCTTTATTGGCCGTGCCAGTAGTAGCAGCTCTGTCCCTCTCGGCCTGTTCCACTGGAGGTACCGACAATGACGGTAGAGAAACTCCAGAATCAGGTCAGTCCGGCAGCGCAGCACCCGCGAACAACGGAAAGTCCTATACAACAAATGGCACTGAGCCCCAAAACCCGCTGATTCCTGGCAACACGAATGAAGTTGGTGGCGGCCGAATCGTTGACATGCTGTTCGCAGGCCTCGTGTACTACACAGCGGATGGCACCGTAGAAAACGAAATGGCAGAGTCCATTGAGACCGAAGATGCCAAGACCTTCACTGTGAAACTGAAGGAAGGCCAGACATTCTCTGATGGTTCTCCAGTAACATCTTCTTCCTTTGTGGATGCATGGAATATGGTCACAAAAGAGTCCATGCTGAACATCAACTTCTTTGAATCCATTGAAGGCGATCTCATTGATGCAAAAGCATGTGAAGCTGACCAAAAGAAGCAGTTTGACGCCGACGCTGAAGAAGCAAAGAAAGCAGGCGAAGACGCTGGTGAATTCGCATTTGACGAAACTGCCTGTCCTCGTGACCTATCTGGCCTTGAGGTAGTAGATGACACCACGTTTACTATTACACTCAAGCAAAAGGAAGCCGATTTCCCACTTCGTTTGGGCTACTCAGCTTTCTACCCGCTTCCACAGTCGACCTTGGATGATCCAGAAGCTGGTGGCGAAAATCCAATCGGGAACGGTCCCTACAAGGTCGGTGAAGAAGGCTGGGTTCATAAAGAAGGAATCAAACTGATTCCAAATGAGTCATATTCAGGTGGACGGGCCCCGCAAAATGGGGGCGTCGATTTCGTGTTCTACTCTGAGCTCGATCCAGCATACAACGACTTATTGGCTGGAAACCTAGATGTGCAAGAGGAGCTTCCAGAGTCTGTTTTGGAAACATTCCAGGATGACCTAACGGATCGGGCAATAAACGTCCCAACTGCACTAAATCAGACCATCACTATTCCTTCCCGCTTGCCTCATTTTGATGGTGAGGAAGGTCAGCTTCGCCGTGCAGCTATTTCTCATGCAATCAACCGTGAAGAAATCACTAGCATGATTTTCGCTGACACGCGTACCCCTGCAACTGAGTTCAGTTCTCCAGTTGTGGCCGGATACTCCGCTGACATTGAAGGCAATGAGGTTTTGAACTTTGATGCTGCCAAAGCAAAGGAACTGTGGGAAGAGGCCGACAAGATTTCGCCTTGGGACGGCAAGTTTGAAATTGGCTACAACTCAGATGGTCCGCACCAGACCTGGGTTGACGCAGTTGCAAACCAAATCAAGAACAATCTTGGGATTGAAGCTGTCGGAAGACCATACCCCGACTTCAAGTCGCTTCGCGATGAGGTAACTAACCGCACAATCACATCAGCTTTCCGTACGGGATGGCAGGGCGACTACCCATCGGCTTACAACTTCCTTGCGCCACTGTTCATGACTGGCGCTGGGTCGAATGATGGCGATTACTCGAATCCAGATTTCGATAAGCTCATGGTTGATGCAGCAGCAGCAGGTTCGGTTGATGAATCCATTGAACTGATGGGTAAAGCCCAGTCGATTCTCTTTGAGGATTTGCCTGCGATTCCGCTGTGGTATCAAAATGCCGCAGGTGGCTTCTCAGAAAATGTTGAAAACGTGAACTTCGGCTGGAACTCGGTTCCTTTGTATTACGAAGTGACCGTAAAAGACTAAAAACGGTATACTAACCGTGATCATGTGACGAGGGGCGGGGACATGGTCCCCGCCTTTTGTTTTTGGCCAGCAACGGCCAAATAACTACTAGGAACCTAATGGCTCGATACATAGGGCGGCGGCTGCTGCAGACCATCCCGGTCTTCTTTGGTGCAACTTTCTTGATCTTCGCAATGGTTTACCTAATGCCGGGTGACCCAGTACTTGCGTTAGGCGGAGACAAGGGGCTTGACCCAACAACCATTGCGAAAATAAAGGCGCAGTTTAACTTAGACCAACCATTTTGGATGCAATATCTGTTGTATCTGAAAGGACTGGTTACATTCGATTTTGGACAGACGTTCTCGGGACGTCCAGTCTCAGAAGTAATGGCACATGCATTCCCGATCACACTCAAACTTGCATTTATGGCAATTGCGTTTGAGGCGGTCTTTGGGATTACTCTTGGCGTCTATTCAGGCGTGAAAAAGGGATCAATCGGCGATTCCACTTTTTTGGTTTTGTCGATGCTTTTGATTTCCGTTCCGACTTTCGTAATGGGATTCTTGCTTCAATACTTAGTTGGCGTGAAACTTGGTTGGCTACCGGTCACCGTGGGGGCAAATGCCGACTTCAAGTCATTGCTAATGCCAGCTTTTGTACTTGGGGGTGTTTCACTGGCATACGTGTTGCGACTAACCCGGCAAAGCACGTCGGAAACAATCACAGCTGACTTTGTCCGCACTGCACGCGCAAAAGGGTTAGGAAACGGCTCTGTGATGACGCGCCATGTTCTTCGTAACTCTTTGATCCCAGTCGTTACATTTATTGGGGCAGACCTTGGGGCCTTAATGGGCGGCGCTATTGTGACTGAAGGTATCTTCAATATTAAAGGTATTGGCGGTGTCTTATTCGACGGGATAAAGAAGGGGGAACCCGCG
>DAIOFF010000123.1:0-7864 GCA_036745855.1 Scrofimicrobium sp.
GTGACGATGAAGAACAACACCAATGCGGATAAGACGAATATCTCTTGGTCTGACGACCTAAGCGACGTACTTGCGAACGCGAAATGGGTAGGGATCCTGTCAGGTACCGGAGCCACATTTGGTGGAAACCAAATACTGACTTGGAATGGAGACTTGGCTGCAGGTGAATCCACCGTGATCCAGTATCAGGTGAAAGTAAACGACAACGTATCTAAGGGCACAGTCCTACGTAACGTTGTGACTTCCATCGATTCGCCGGATAACCCTGGAACAGGTACACCAGTTGATGAGATTGGCAAGGTAACCATCACAAAGTCGGCAAACAAGGCGGCGGTCAAGCCTGGTGAAATCCTGACTTATACAGTGACGATGACCAACAACACCAACGTGAACAAGACGGGTATTTCATGGCACGACAATCTTGTTGATGTTCTCAAATACGCACAATGGGAAGGTGTCATCCAAGGTGGCGCAGTCTTTGATGGTGTTCAAACATTGAGTTGGAAGGGCGATCTTGCAGCTGGTTCATCGGCAGTTATCAAGTACCAGGTAAAGGTCAAGGTAGATGCTCCGAAGGGCTCTGTCTTACGTAATGCTGTGACATCCATTGATTCACCGGATAAGCCTGAAATTGAGACCCCGGTTGATGAAGGTGGCAAGATCAACCTGGCAAAGGTAGCTGATATGCAGACAGTGAAACCGGGTGAAACACTCACCTACACGGTCATGCTTACTAATAACTCCAATGTCTCGAAGGCCACGTCATTTGAAGATGATCTAAGTGATGTCTTGGAGCACGCGAAGTTCGCTTCCTCAACCACGACCTCGGACAAGAATCCACAGGTTTCGCAGGCCGGTTTTGATGGAAGAAACGCATTGAAGTGGTCCGGAACGGTGGCACCAAGTGAAACGGTAACTGTGACTTATCGGGTTGTTGTAAACGACAATGTCGAAAAGGGAACAGTATTGAAGAACGCGGTCGTCTCTCCGGACTCTCCTGATACTCCTGGTACGAAGACACCTGTGGATGAGTCTGGAAAAGTGACACTAACCAAGGCTACAGACAAAAATTCTGTGAAGGGCGGTGAGGAACTCACATACACTGTGACTCTCACAAATGCCACCAATGGTACAAAGCAAACTTCGCTAACTGACGACCTGAGTGATGTACTGCGGTACGCAGACTGGAAGTCAGTCACTGTGACTAGCAACAACAACAGTGATGTTCCAGCGGCGGTATTCAACTCAAACGACAAGACAATGTCCTGGTTCGGTGAAGTATCTGCTGGTGAGATCATCACGATCACATACAAGGTGCAAGTTCATAAGGATCTTCCGGTGGGCACTCTCTTGAAGAACCGCGTGACATCACCAGATTCGCCAGACACTCCAAGCACGACTACACCGTTTGATCCACCTGCTACGCCTCACGAAGGACCCAGTGGGCTAGCAACGACAGGCGCTGCAGTAGGAGCAATATTGCTAGCTGGCGGACTGCTGGTTGGCGCAGGCATCGTGTTGCAGGCACTACGTCGCCGCCAAGGTGGCACCGAGATGCAGAAGTGAGTAAAGCAATGAAAAAACGAAACGGAATCATGATTGCAGGCCTTGCGGGTGCCGTCGTTATCGGCGGCCTCGGTGGGGCCGTGGCAGCTGGGATTTGGGGCACACCCTCAATCGACCACTCTGACATTCGCTACAACGTGAGTATTGGAACTTCTGGAACAACCTCAGATGGGACCACGAAAGGTGAACCAATCTTGGTTGATCTTGGAGAGGACTTTATGATTTCTGCATCCCCGCGGGCCTTCGAAATAGAGGTCACTGCAGAGGATACGGATCTATCGACTCTTGGAATCCTCATAGCGGATGGCGACCCCAACAGGATAGTTAAGGTCACTCCTTTCCCAGGAACTGAGGACCCCTACCCGGACATATTTAGCCAGATACGCTTCAAGGTCACAAATCGTGATACGGGTGTAACCCTGATCGATGGTGAGAGAGTCGGGCGGCTTTCTGATGACCCGACTTCAGACGATTACCTCAAGACAGCCGAACCTGGTGTTCTTGAGGGAAAATGCCTTGGGAAAATCAGTGAAGGCACTAGTCAGACACTAGAGGTCTCACTTTGGCTTGATCCAGATTTTGGTGAAGGGGATGTCGCGGCCGTCTATAACGCCACCACCACCGCCTTGGAAATAGAACTAGAAGGATTGTCATGAGAAACGCTAACGCCAAAAACAGAAGAGCCTGGGGCCCACTGGCCGCCACAACGGTGCTTGCGCTCAGTGCGGCAATGGTGGCTCCTGCAGCAAATGCAGGATACCCAGACCAAGAGTTCTTGAGTGTTCCAGGAATAGGCACAACTTTCACTCGCGTCGATGCAACACCTGAGCCTGGTTATGGTTTGGATACTGACGTTGCTAGTGACCGTGCAGGCAACGTGTGGGTATGGGGCTTCTATGGACCCCGGACTTTGCACAACGCCGGCATGGATGGTGGGTCAAACGCTAGTCCCAATGGTGCCATAGGGGAATCTGGCGTAGACAATCCGCCACAGATTGTGAAAGGCATCGGGTGCATAGATTCTTTAGCCTCTTCTGCCTACGCTGTCATGGCGATTGACTGCTATGGCAACATTTACGGTTGGGGTGACAACACGCAACGTGGTGCGTATGGCCCAGCAAATAAGTACGGTGGTACGTCCCCGTCCATTATGGGTGGAGGCTCTTTTGGGTTCTACAAAGATGGGTATGTCCCAACCGAAGCCTTACCAGCCAAGATTAACCAGGCCAATCCAGAAGAGAGCATAGATACCTGGCGTCCCATTGATGGTCCAGGTGCTCCGATTGGGGATTATCCTGGTAGTGACAACACTGCGAAAGTCATTCAAGTCGTCTCAAATGAGTACGGGTTTGCTTACCTGAAAGAAGACGGCACTGTCTGGACTGTGGGCGATGTCAACTGGGGCGCTCGTGGACAAGGGAAATCTCATGGGCGGTTAGCATCTGCCAACGGATTCCCTGTCGGACAAGGGATCGGAGTAACAACGCGTCCAACCCAAGTGCACTTTCCCGATGGCAAGAAGATTGCAGACATTTGGGGTGGTTATGAGAGCTACCATGCGGTTGCAGAAGACGGCGAAAGTTACTATTGGGGACGTTCGCGTATGCATTCGTCCTCATTAACAGACGCTGAGATCGGGGCGCTTACAAATGAATGCATGACGCTCTCAACTACTTACCACGAGTATATTTGTTTTGAACCCATCGCCACGCCTCGGATAACAAAAGTCTTGGATGAGAACAATGGCTATAAGTCCGCACGCGGCGGATATCAGTTTGCTGCTTTGCTTACGGGAAATGGGGGGCTCTTTACTTGGGGTGCCGCCGAAAACCGAAGCGGTGCCCCTGAAATTACGAATAATCCTGGTCTCTCACTTGGGCGGGCCGAACCAACAATTCTGGAGACCGCGGATGTGAATGGAAACACAGTGAGAGGCGACAACGTCGTTGCTGTGTTCACCAATTATTCTTCTGGTGCGTTCGTGAAAGAAAATGGTGAAGTTTGGGGTTGGGGTGCCCACAGTTGGGGTGGCGCATTCTCAAAGAACTTGGAAGTTCCAAAAACAAATTACGACAATGCGGTGCCAGTCAACTATAACAACGCTCCGGGTTTGATTTGGGATCCTACGAAAGACCCGCAAGGCCGGAAAGGCATGAAAGTTGGTGGCCATAAAGATGGTGCGATGCTTAGCCTTGACGATGGGACTTTGTACACGTGGGGTGAAAACGGTGGCGGCGCTGCTTGTGGTGGCCAAGGGTATCTTTCGCCTGCTTCTTGTGTAAACGAGTTCGGTGCCTATCGAACGGTGACTGCCTCCGGTGGTCGTTCATCTGGTGGGCTTTTCGTGTGGCCTGCAACTGCAGTTGAAGGAATCCAGAATATTGGCAAATACCAGACTATCTCCAAGAGCGCATACCCGTATGAAGGGACAGCTGTGCGCCCAGGTGAGGTAATCGAATATTCAGTGGCCATCATGAACGATATGAACGACAGTGCGCCAGGGGTTGATGTCGAAGACGTCTTCACAGGCGGCAAGCTTGTGGATGGAAGCTTTAAGGTCATCTATAAAACCACCAAAGGCCATGAAGACATAACCGATGAGTTTACTGTGACTGACACAGGGTACTCACGAACCGGAAGGCCACTGCCTGCAGTTGGTGGTTTGATCATCACGTACAACCTGTTGGTTACCGGCAATCCCGGTGAGACCATAGGGGGAACCGCAACCATCAAGGCGTCATCTGATGGCACGATGATTGACTCTAGTACTGCAGAAAACCCGATCTCATAGGCGGTGTTTTGCTGGGCGGGGCACTTTGATAGTGCCCCGCCTTTAGCTTGCCCCGATGTTTTTACATGTTTACGCCATTATGCGAACAGAGAAAGAAATATGAGAAAAATTGGTGAAGACATTTCCCCGCCAACAGACACCATTGATGCAGCCACGTAAGACTGTATCCTTACCACGTGGCTCCGCACTCTCCTTTACCTCCCAAACACGGCGTGGATGCGGCGCGTCTGCGAACGCCAGATCGGGTTGGCAGGGGTGAAGCGCAATGGAAAACGATGGGGCAATGGCTTCGAGGTCGTCTACCACCTAGAGTGCCTGTTGAAGCCATGGCAGCTGAGGGGGCCTTTGTTTATGCCGACGGAACGCCACTCAAAGCTGACGATTTGTTCATGTATAGGACGTGGATTTGGTTCCACCGGGAACTTCCAGAAGAGCCAGAGGTCCCTGGCAAACTCCACATTGTCCACCAAGATGAGCGGATAGTGGTAGTAGATAAACCGCCGTTCTTGGCCACTACTCCAAGGGGCAGGAATGTGCGTCAAAGTGTATTAGTTCGTTTGCGAGGCCTTTTGGGAATCCCAGAACTAGCTCCAGCTCACCGCCTAGATAGGGTTACGTCTGGCTTACTTATTCTGACAACTGAAGTTCGGTGGCGCAGGGCGTATCAGTTACTTTTTGAAAGGGGCGAGGTCTCAAAGACATATTGGGCATTGGCACCTTTAGATCCGGACCTCATATTTCCAAAGAATGTTAGTAGCCACATATCCAAACAACGCGGCCGACTGCAAGCACAAACTGTCTCAGGTTTGCCCGATAACGCTGAAACAATGGTGGAACTTGAGAGCTCATTGGAGGGGTATGGCGTATATAAGTTGCGGCCTCGAACAGGAAAAACACATCAGCTACGTGTGCATATGAACTCTTTGGGGATTCCAATCCTAAATGACCCTCTATATCCAAATGTCTTGGACGATGACCCTGTGGATTTCTCAAGGCCTCTGCAGCTGTTGGCTGGCGAAATCTCATTTACAGACCCAGTTGATGGAACCCACCGTCAGTGGCAAAGTGTTCGCCGCCTGCCAGTAATTTAGGTTTTATGCAAGTGCCCAGATGATGCACTGCTAACCTGGAGCAATGGACGAAATATCTATGGTTGCTCAACAAGTTGGCCCACTGTTGCGACAAAAGTCTGTTGTTGGTGGCCAGGAACTTGAACATGTTTTCTTTTTAGCTGGCGGCTTTGGCACGTATGACACTGGTGGTGGCGCTACGCCTGGTGTTGGCGGCGGCGGATCAGCTATCCCGCTTGGCGCATATTATTCAAGAAAAGGGAAAATGTCGTTCCGGCCTAATCCTATTGTGGTGATGTGGGCTTCAGTTCCGCTTGTTTTCCTTGGGACAGTTCTTGTGCGCGGCATCGTCAAACGACGTCGTCGCAACAGTGAGCAGGATGCAGATTAGTTTTCTATAAACCGTTTGTCCGGCATTAATATGTTTGAAGTTTTGTAACCTAATGGTTCATAGAAACTATTGGCTTGGCATTTTCTTTGCGAACCAACAATTGGGTTTTGGGGCAGCTCATTTCGGTTAGACGACTTTTGGCTTCTTACCGAGTGCACTCTCAGCGTCCTCAGGTCGACAAATACGAATCTCAAAACTCATGCAGTTATTGTATGAGTTCATGGGATACCGGCTGTATCCTCATATAGCCGGTATCCCGAAGTCGAATATGTCCAAGCGCTCAACCAAACCTCACGAAAGTCCGCAGCGGATGTTGCAGATTGCGCGCTTCAGTGAAACCCATGGCCTCGTAAAAAGCACGTTGTCGAGGCTCATCATCTGTGACCAGAACTCTTTGACGCACATCAAACTGATCGAAAGCCCGCCGAAACAGGCCCCTGCCAATCCCGCACCGCTGAAAATGAGGATGCACCAGAATGTCTTGCAAGTAGCTGACTGTGTATCCATCACCAATAATGCGCGCCAGACCAACTAGTTGACCATCAACCCTTGCAGTGATCACTGCAAGAGACGCCGAAACCGCATTGAAAAGCGTGAGTGGATCCCTCGTATATGCGGTCCAACCAACAGAGTCATAAAGCGCCAATAACTCATCCATCCCAGGAATATCCCCGGTTGCGTATGAAAACTCCATTGCGCCTTTCAACTCAGCTCGCGGGCAAGCCGCCACTCATTGGGGCTTGTTTTGGTGCCACGTTCAAATGGTTCATAACCCAGGCTTCCATACCAGTTTACGAGCCAAGTATTTGTGCCGTCAGCGGTCATTTCAATGCGTTTCGCCTCAGGAAAATATTGGGCAACATACTTGTCAACCGAATGCATTAGTTTTTTCGCTAAACCTTCCCCAAATCGGTCCGGCGCAATACATAGTCGAGCCAAAAAAATCGTGCTTGTGTCGATTCTGCGAATACGGATTGAACCAATTAGGCGACCATTTTCTTTTAACCCAATAGCAATGCATTGATCATTCTTTATTTCATCGCGAAGCTCCTCAAGAGACTGTGTTACAGGCGCGGTATAACCTGGATATCTGACGCAGACATCCAACGCGAACGCGGCACGTTGAAGGGTCAGAAGTTCACCAACATCAGCTTCGTTTAACAACGTCAAAGTGCTCATGGGATGGAATATACGTCCCACTGGTGAAGGGCGCAAAAGAGTCTTGAGTTACAGGCAGCTACTCATTTGAGCTTTACGTACTATTGGTGGTATATGTTTTTGGAGGTCACTATGAGTAAGAATGCTTGTCCGTTTTGCGCAATTGTTCGTGATCCGTCGCTTGCGGTTTTGCTTTGGGAAGAAGACGATGTCCTTGCATTCATGGATCAGGCTCCGGCCACTGAAGGTCATGTGCTTGTGATACCAAAGACTCATTTTGTGGGTATTACTGATATGCCATCAAAGTTGGCCAGCCAAGTTATGCGGGTCGGCCAAAAAATTGCTAGAGCTTTGAAAAAGTCGGCACTTAGATGTGAAGGGATTAATCTGTTGATGTCCGAGGGGTGGGCTGCAGATCAAGACATTCTTCATGCTCACTTGCACGTATTTTGTAGGTACTTGGGGGATGGGGTCCGAATTGAAGATGAAGGCGTTCGGGCCGCTGTCGAAGATCTTCAGGTGACCGCTAGGGTCATCCGGGCAGAAATTGCGGCATAACGACCAGTCCGCTTAAGCTATGGGAAAGCCTTGAAGTTGGCAGCTTTAGGGATCATCAGAGTTTCAGATTACGAAAGATTCTGTTGGTGACGTTTTTTCGGAGACTAGGTTTTGAAAAGCTAGATGGGTGAACCGTCACAGCTGAGTTCAGAGTGAGTCATGATTACGAGAGGGGAATGGTGCGCAAGAATCCGTTGGATCTGAAGATCAAAGTTGAACTTGACCGTGGGTTTGTTGTTGATTCGGACCCTAGCCGACTTGACTTGCACCTAGTTCATAAGTGGCTTTCAACAGACACGTATTGGGCAATTGGACGTTCATATAGTGCGG
>DAIOFF010000124.1:0-7847 GCA_036745855.1 Scrofimicrobium sp.
GTTAGGTGACATCTGAGGTCTGGGTTTTGTGCCTGGGCTGGTTAGGTGACATCTGAGGTCCGGGTTTTGTGTCTGGGCTGGTTAGGGTGGGTTTTATGCCTGCCCCCTAAGTGTGCGAGTCTCAGCAGCCAAAGCAAAGTGGGGTGACACCCCTAAAGGTGCCACCCCACTTAGTGCTATATGTCAGACGCCCTTGAAGAGTGCCTTCCCAAGCTGACGGTTCAGCGTGGAAATCACGTCAAGCGGGATTTCCTTCGGGCAAACAGCAGCGCATTCGCCGATGTTTGTGCATCCGCCAAAACCTTCTTCTTTCATTTGGTTCAGCATGTTCACAACGCGGCTGTAGTTCTCAGGTTTGCCCTGTGGGAGCAGACCCAAGTGCGTAACTTTTGCGGAAGTGAACAACATGGCCGACGCATTCGGGCATGCGGCAGCGCAAGCACCACAGCCGATGCACGCAGCAGCATTGAATGCCAGGTCAGACTCAGGTTTTGGCACCAAAGTACTTTCAGCTGCAGGCGCCGCGCCTGTGTCAACCGAAACATACCCGCCAGCCTGAATGATGCGGTCATAAGCAGACCGATTCACAACCAAGTCTTTGATGATCGGGAATGCTTCTGCACGCCATGGCTCAATCGTGATGGTGTCGCCATCATTGAAAGTACGCATGTGCAGCTGGCAAGTGGTGGTGCGTTCAGGCCCGTGGGCGATGCCGTTGACGACGACGCCACATTGACCACAGATTCCTTCACGGCAATCCGAGTCAAACGCGATTGGTTCTTCACCTTTGGCAAAGAGTTCCTCATTTAGGACATCGAGCATCTCCAGGAACGATGAGTCCGGAGATACGTTATCCAGGTTGTACTCGTGAGTCGAACCTTTGTCATTTGGTCCGTCCTGACGCCAGATTCTCAGTTTCAGTTTCACTTGTAGCTCCGCTGCTTCAACTCGATGTTCTTGTATACAAGGGCTTCTTTGTGCAGAATTGGTGGTTGCTCTGCAGAACCACCCCATTCCCAAGCACCCACGTAAGCGAAGCGATCATCTTGACGACGTGCTTCACCTTCTTCGGTCTGTGATTCGGCGCGGAAGTGTCCACCAGCAGATTCTTCACGGTGGAGAGCGTCGATACACATGAGTTCGGCTAACTCCATGAAGTCAGCAACGCGGCCTGCGCGTTCCAATGATTGGTTCAAACCACCAACGGTTTTCCCTGGGACCTTCACATTTTCCCAGTACTCCGCGCGTAGTTTGCGAATCATGCCGATTGCTTTGGTGAGACCTTCCTCAGTGCGCTCCATCCCGCAGTATTCCCACATGATGTTGCCTAGTTCTTTGTGGAATGAATCCACAGACCTTGAACCATCAATGGACATCAAGCGGTCAATGCGCTCTTGTGCAGCATCTTTTGCTGCAACCACGTCTGGACTATTGGTATCCAGCTTCGGGAAGTCAAAGGCTTTCGCCAAGTAGTTTGACAGCGTAGCTGGAAGCACAAAGTATCCATCAGACAAGCCCTGCATTAGCGCAGACGCACCCAAACGGTTGGCACCGTGATCTGAGAAGTTCGCTTCGCCACCAATGTAAAGGCCTGGAAGGTTACTTTCAAGATCGTAGTCAACCCACATGCCACCCATGGTGTAGTGCACGGCTGGGTAAATACGCATTGGTGTCTCATACGGGTTATCGCCCGTGATCCGCTGGTACATATCGAATAGGTTGCCGTACTTATCCGAAACGGATTTTTGTCCGAGGCGTTCAATCGCATCAGCAAAGTCCAGATAAACACCCCGACGGACCCCATCAACTTCAGGTCCAACGCCGCGGCCTTCATCGCACATATTCTTCGCCTGGCGGGACGCAATGTCACGCGGAACCAGGTTGCCGAATGCTGGATAGATACGCTCTAGGTAGTAGTCACGATCTGCTTCAGCAATTTGACGAGGATCCTTGCCGCAATCTTCAGCGTTCTTCGGCACCCAAATCCGGCCATCGTTACGCAAAGATTCAGACATCAAAGTGAGCTTCGACTGTTGATCACCGTGCTGCGGAATGCAGGTTGGGTGAATCTGCGTGAAGCAGGGGTTCGCGAAGTAAGCTCCCTTTCGGTATGCCCTCCAGATTGCTGTCGTGTTGCAGCCCATCGCGTTTGTGGAAAGGAAGAAGACGTTTCCGTAACCACCAGTTGCAAGTACAACTGCGTCAGCAACGTAGGTCTCTAACTCACCGGTTTCCATGTTGCGGGCAATGATTCCACGAGCGCGACCTTCAGAAATGATGATTTCTACCATTTCATGTCGGCTGTATTCTTTCACCGTGCCAGCAGCAACCTGACGTTCCAAAGCCTGGTATGCGCCAATCAGAAGCTGTTGCCCTGTTTGGCCACGCGCATAGAAAGTACGGGAAACCTGCACGCCACCGAAGGAACGTGTATCTAGGTAGCCGCCATAGTCACGGGCGAAGGGAACACCTTGCGCAACGCACTGATCGATGATGTTCGCCGAGACCTCAGCTAGACGATAAACATTGGTCTCACGGGCGCGGTAGTCGCCACCTTTTACCGTGTCATAGAACAAACGGTAAACCGAGTCATTGTCATTGCGGTAGTTTTTCGCCGCGTTGATTCCGCCCTGCGCGGCAATCGAGTGGGCGCGACGCGCTGAATCCTGGTAGAAGAAGCAATCAACGTTATAGCCCTGCTCACCCAGCGAGGCAGCGGCAGCGCCACCCGCAAGACCTGAGCCAACGACGATCACATTCAGCTTACGACGGTTAGCTGGGTTGACCAGCGCTACATCGTTTTTGCGTTTTTGCCAAACTTCTGAAAGTGGAACATCACGTGGCGCCTTCTGGTCTTCAATGTCGTCGCCGACTTTGTAGAAACCTTTGACTAGAGTTTCAGTCATTATTCGCTCCCTCACTTAATAAAGCCGACAGCGATTGCCAGCGGAGTAGCCATGAACATGATGAAGATGAGCGCCGCAATACCACCGGACAGCCACACCATGAATGTGCGTGTGGCTTTACGGACCCATCCTAGGGTCTGGAATGCAGACCAAAAACCGTGCCCCACATGCGATGTAACGAGCGCAACGAAAATGAGGTAGACGATAACAATCCATGGGTTCTGGAATGATGCCACCATCGCGTCGTATGGAGCGGTGGAAGCTTCGAACCCAGTTGTAATGGTCTTGGTTGTGAAGTGGAGGAGGTGGAAGACGATCAAGGCAATCAGGAGGACACCTGAGAACCGCATCGTCCGCGCCGCATACGCATCAACGGCTCTTTTCTTGACGACATATCCGGCTTTGCGTGCCTTCTTGGCACCTACCCAAATATAGATAGCAGCCACGATGTGCACAAGGATTAAGAGGCCCATAATGAGGCGGAAAACCAGAAGGAATCCACCATGCGGGAAGATTGGCACGAAGGCGTCTTCATGCAACCAATGCGCATAATCGTTATAGACCTCAGCGCCCATGAACATCTTCAGGTTGCCGTAGGAGTGGAATAGTAAAAAGAATACGAAGAAGAGTCCAGACAGCGCCATCAACTGTTTCACGAAAACAGATGTGGTCCATGCCCGTCGCTTCTGCTTTGCAACAGTGTTTGTGGCCATGCCCCCAACATTAGTGTGACCCGCGTTCAGCAATGTGGGACTTACGGGACACCTTGCTTGTGTAACAGATCACCAGATTCAAAACATCCCCCCACCTGCACAAACTATCCTTGCCTCAGGTAATCCCTCACCATTTGCCTATTGGAACTACAAGTTACGCAGCCTTCTTTTTTGCCAACAACTTGATTTTTGAAACATTTAGGGTGCGGAATATATTCGCGAGGCGTCATAGCCTTCTCATAGTGATCGCATCTTCACGAGGTGCGCGATAATAACCCCGCACGCGACCAACTTTTGAAAACCCTACTTTTTCGTAGAGGCGAATCGCGGGATCATTTGACTCCCTAACCTCTAAAAACATTGTGCGGTCACCAGCCCAAGAAACCAAGTCATCAACAAGTCTTTTGCCTATTGACTGGCCTTGAAAATCAGGCAAAACCCCAACCGTCATTACATCTATTTCCAACTGCCCTTTGGCTCCCGCATATCCAACCAATTGATTACCTAGAAACGCGCCTACATAATGCCCCCATGAACCGCGAAGTTCTTCGTCAATCAAATCTGGCGGCCAGGCCTCGCCAGAAAAAACAGTGCGCTCAAGCTCTGTTACTCCATCCAAATCATCATGAGTCAAGGGCCGGAAAACAATGCCGTCTGTCATTTTTTTGAACCAGGATGCACATCAGGCTCACGAAGATAAAGAGGCACCGTTGGCGTCGCCCTACCCTGCGCTAAATATTGGTCGACAACCACAGGCAGAAACGCTGGATCAACAATGACACCAGGACCGACTTGACGGCCTTGAACCACAAAGTCTTTCCCCACCTGCATTGACGTTACTTGTTCGATTTCGGTTCCTAGGCGATAGGTTGCCCAGTAAACCTCACCTCTTTTGGCGTCCGCCACTACAGTGACCAATTCATCTAGCGTGTCCAAGTTCCTAGCGCCTGCCGCCAATAGTTCCAGACTAGGAGCGCCATGCAGCGCGGCCCCACTGGCGCGCGCAACCACAGTTGCCGTGATAAGCCCGGCACGCAAACCAGTAAATGGCGCAGGACCAGTCCCAACTAAAACGCGATCCCAAGTCGGTTGCACACCCGCCTTTGCAATCACCTTCTCAATCAATGGAGCCAGGGACTCAGCGTGGCGACGCGGATCCTCTTCATAACCTTGCCCAAGAACCACCCCATCCTTGCAGATGGCAACCGAAGTTCCCAAAGACGTATCAATACAAAGATCAAGCACCGTTAAACTCCTTTTCCCACCGCTTCCCAATCGGCCGAAAGACAATAGTGCGAACTCCAGTTTCTACGTCTTCCCAGCTGCCAGTATCCTCAGCAATGAGCTGAACCTCAAGGCGCGACTCTGACAAGGCCTCAACTTTTCCCTTGCCCCATTCAATGACTGTCACAGCCGAATCTAAAGAACGCGTCAAATCTAGCGTTTCAAGGTCTAACCCATCTTCAATCCGATATGCATCAACATGAACCAAACCCGGGCCAACACTGGAAGAATGTTCACGCGCCACAATAAACGTCGGTGAAGTCACGCGTCCATCGACCCCAAGACCGTGGGCAATGCCCTGAGTGAACGTTGTTTTGCCTGCCCCAAGACCGCCATTTAGTAAAACCAAGTCACCAGCGCGAAGTATCTTTCCAAGAGCTACCCCTACATCCCGCGTCTCTTCTGGCGATTTGGTAGTAATGCTACTTTCCAACAGACACAACCTCCCTAGGTATGTAAGAGGCAAGTCTGGTGGTCACTTCATAGTTGATTGTCCCCGAAGCACTTGCCCATTCCTCTGCCATCGGCCCTTTGCCCCCAATAAGTTCAGCAGTGTCGCCTTCAACGCCATACGGCCTATCGCCAACCCCTAAATCAACAACGAACTGGTCCATGCAAACCCGGCCAATAATCTGCGTTCGCACGCCATTCACGGTGACTGGCCCCCGGTTAGACGCAGCCCGCGCAATACCGTCCGCATAACCGATCGGAACCAAACCAACCCAATTGCGCTCCGTTGCACGCCACGTCGACCCATAAGAAACGGGTTCACCAGCTTCCAGCCGTTTCACAAGCACAAGCGGAGCGCAAAGCTCCATGACCGCTTGTAATCCCAGATCAGCAGCTGTTTCCTTGTCAGGATTAGGGCTCATTCCATAAAGACCGATACCTATTCTTACCGCGTCATAGTGGGTTTGCGGATGCCAAAATGCCCCGCCTGTAGCAGCCAAATGCCTCATCCCAGGCTTAATGCCAACCGACCCCAAGATATCCAACGCCGACTCAAAAATGGCGACCTGCTCATTCGTATGCGCATCATCAAAACTATCGGCATTCGCAAGATGCGACCACACCCCCACAACCTCAATCCGCCCCAGCTTTTGAAGCTCCGCAGCCCGTTTCGCAAGCACTTCAAAATCCCTAATAGTAGCGCCGCCGCGCCCCATCCCCGTATCAACCTTCAGATGCACCTTTGCTTTCCCGCCAGAAGCAATGTCCTCCAAAACCCCCACAGAATAGGCACCAACCTCAATGTTCGCGCCAATCACATCAGCCCAGCTTTGCCCCGAAGTCGAAAGCCAAGTCAAAATACGCGGGCCACTTCCGACTTCACGGCGCAGCTGGACGGCCTCTGAAGCCTCAGAAACCCCAAAAATCTTTGTCCCAAGATCCAAAAGAGACCGCGCAATCAGGCGGCGTCCATGCCCATACGCATTCCCCTTCACAACCGCAATCATCTGGGTAGAAGGAGCCACCCGCGCAATAACGCGAACATTATTCTCAATAGCATCTTGGTGAAGCGTAATACGCGCCGGAAAAATAGTCACCAAACCATTATCCCACTAGCTGGCGTCAAGCCCTTTTGCCAACCCAATCAAGACAGCGCCAGCAACCAAGAAAGCAACCCCCGCAGCCACAACCCACAGTTCCTTCCGAGTACGGCGTTCTTTGAGGATAACAATCCCCCCAACAGTCGAAATAATCATCCCAAGTTGAGACAATGTAAACCCAGTCGCAACACCAACTTTTTGTGACATGTACTGCATAATCACAAGGCCGCTTCCCCAAAACACTCCCGGAATCAACTGCCAAAGAATATTCCGATTCCAACGTGTATCCGTCCGGCCAAGCGTAGGCGTAAATACTGGCATCGTCAGAATAAACGCACCGAAAACTGTTCCAATCAAGACCGGAAAGAATCCCTTCAACGCGTCCACCTCAAACCATCTGAGCAAAATCAAATACCCAACCAGAGGAAGCGTTGAAATCACCAAGTAGAGGATCCCCCGCGGCCAATCAAGTTTGCCCTGGCTTGAACCTACTTCAGTACTAGGCGGCAAAACCGCAGATGCAGACACCGGTGTGGATGCAAGCGCAGGAACTGTGTCCCCACCTGCGGCCTCGGCCGGAAGTAAATCTGATCTCTTCTGAGTCCAGGTTATGAGAACAACGCCCACAACCAACATCACCATCGCCACAATCCCCAAAGGAAGAGCCCCAGGAGAGCGCCATTCCCCAAGCAACAGCACACCCAAAAGCGACATAAGAATCAGCTGCGACGCCGTAGAAACAGGCATCGTCCTTGAAACGCCAATCACATGGAAACACTGAATCTGAAAATGAATGCCCGTAGCAAGCAACACCCCCGCAATAAAGCCAATCACCCAATGCAACGGGTTACTTGTGACCCCAAGAAACGGCAACAAAACCAAACTAACAATGAAACCACCAAGGATCATCCCCATCGTCTGTTGACGTTCATCGCCGCGAAGCGCCATCGTAAGCAGCGACATTGTCCCAAATGCCACCGAAGGCAGTAATGCAACTACGAACCACACAGCAAGCCTCCGATCACACTTGGAATTTCACTTGCGATTTGCGAGGCCAAAATGGGTTTAGTCGACCACGCCGCCTGCGCATGAACCCACACACTGCCAAGGACCGCCGACAAGACGCTAGCTTCATCAGCGGCCTTCATTCCAGCAATAGTAGCCCCAATCAAACCCGCCAAAACGTCACCTGAACCAGCAGTTGCCGCCCAATGTGACCGCGCCGAATAAAACCACGGATTATCTACACAAGATGGCGCTGCAACCAAAGTTGTTGCACCTTTGAGAACCACAACTCCCCCAAGCGCAGACACCAGTTTCGCCGCCGCCCACTGAGGATCGTCATCAACACGGCCAGGCTCTACCTCCAACAACCGAGCCGCCTCGCCATGGTG
>DAIOFF010000125.1:0-3256 GCA_036745855.1 Scrofimicrobium sp.
GAGTAATTGCCCCCAGACATATCCCCAATCCACAGGCTGCCCGCGCGCCTCCACAAAAAACATTAAGGCGTGCCCTATATAGTTCCCACACTCGAAGCAAAAGCAAACCCTCGGAGCGCAATACCGCTCCAACCCTGGCGAAGCTCTGCGACCTCGCAAAGCACCATTTCACTGTCGAAGGCAGTTTAGACTCAGAGGCATGGAAAATGACCACCCAAAAAAGATGAATGTCGAGTCCTTCAACCTTGACCACACCACCGTTTCCGCTCCGTATGTTCGCATCGCTGACCGCAAAAAGCTTCCTGGCGGCGACGTCCTCATCAAATATGATGTGCGATTCATGCAACCCAACCTGGAACATTTGGAGATGCCCGCCATCCATTCGCTTGAACACCTGGTTGCCGAACTCATGCGAAACCACACTGATCAGCTGATTGACTTCTCCCCTATGGGTTGTCAAACAGGGTTTTATGCCCTCATGCTCGGCGTTGAATATGACGATTTTTTGCCGTTACTTGAAGCAACACTGAAAGACATTTTAGAAACGAACCAGGTTCCGGCTGCCAATGACATTCAATGTGGTTGGGGCGCAAACCATTCCCTACTTGCTGCAAAAGATGCTGCAGCCGATTTCCTTGAAGCACGTGAAACCTGGAACAAAGTCGAAGCATGAACACAAACCATTTTGATGCGATCATCGCTTGCGCAATGGAGGAAGAGTCAGCTCCATTCATGCCTGCCCTAACAAACCGCAAGGAAAACGCGGCCAACTCTATGGAAGGCGAAATCGCTGGAAAGCGCGTCTTACTGTTAACTACTGGTATCGGCCTAACTAATGCTGCGATTGCGGCAACAAACCCCGGCGAAAACGTGACCACGGACCTCTATATTTTGGCGGGAAGCTGTGGGGGCCTCGGCGAACAAGTTCGTGTAGGCGACGTGGTAGCAGGCACTTTCGCCCAGTACTCTTTCGCAGATGCCACCGCTTTTGGTTATGAGCTGGGGCAGATTCCAGGCATGCCAGCGCGCTACCAATCTGGACACAAGGATCATACGATTCCTGCTGATCATGTGGGGCTTGTTCTGTCTGGAAACAGTTTTGTGACAGCGGATATTGCAGGGGCCGTGCGGGCTAACTTCCCCCTCGCCCTTGCCGTTGACATGGAGACGGCCGCGGCCGCGCAAGTCGCGTACCGAAGAGGGTTAGATTCGTGGTGCGGGTTGAGCACTAGCATGGACTGGTTGTGTTTGCGTGCGGTTTCTGATCTTTGTGGTCCCCGCGCGGGCGAAGATTTCCACATCGGCTTGGATATTGCAGCTGCTAAGAGCCGCGACGCCGTCGTCACATATTTAGAGGAGATGTGATCGACCTCTACAACCGGAGTTTGAGAGAGCCCATCCGCGACTGCTGGTAAGTAGCTAGACTGAGTTTGGCTGTTACTGGCGCGGATGGATGACCATCAGGGAGCAGCCAAGCCGACTAGTAGTCGCGCTGAGCATCGACCGCCTGGGTGCCCGGCCTCTAGATGGAGAGCCATGACCCGCAAGCCTATTCGCAGAGCCCTTGTTTCAGTTTTCGATAAAACCGATCTTGACCAGCTAGGTCACGCCCTTACAGCGGCAGATGTTGAAGTGTTTTCGACGGGGTCAACAGCCGCACGCCTCGCCGATCATGGCGTGAAGGTCACTGAAGTTTCTGATCTGACGGGGTTCCCAGAATGCTTGGATGGGCGTGTCAAGACTTTGCATCCTGCGGTTCACGCCGGGATTTTGGCGGATTTGAGCAAAGAATCCCACACGGCACAGTTGGAAGAGTTGGGTTTGGCACCATTTGATTTGGTGGTTGTGAACCTTTACCCGTTTGTGGATACGGTTGCGTCAGGCGCTGATTTTGCTGGTTGCATTGAAATGATTGACATTGGTGGGCCGACGATGATTCGGGCGGCCGCAAAGAACAACGCACATGTTGCCGTTGTTACTTCACCTTCTCAATATGACCAGGTCATCTCAGCTTTGTCCGAGGGCGGAACTACTTTGGAGCAGCGTCAGAAGCTCGCTTTGGAGGCGTTCCGAACGACTGCCGCATACGACGTTGCTGTCGGCAGTTGGCTTGGCGAACAACTTGACTCTGGTGAGGAATGGATTGGCCGCACATACCGCCAATCAGAGTCACTTCGTTACGGCGAGAATCCGCATCAGGCTGCAGGTCTTTATGTTGAGGAAAGCCCAGAGGCTTCTGCTGCTTCTTTGGCTACCGCCCAGCAACTTGGTGGCAAAGCCATGTCCTACAACAATTATCAGGACACGCAGGCTGCAGTTCGGGCTGCGTGGGATCAAAGCCGGCCTTGTGTTGCAATCATCAAACATGCGAATCCTTGTGGGATTGCGGTTGGTGATACTGCAGCAGATGCTTACCGCGCCGCTTTTGCCTGCGACCCAAAGTCAGCTTACGGTTCGGTTGTCGCCGTGAATCGCCGTGTCGACCTCGCTTTAGCAGAGCAAATCGTTCCTGTGTTTACCGAGGTCGTGGCAGCGCCCGCATTCGACGATGACGCACTGGAACTACTTCGAACCAAAAAGAACTTGCGTCTTCTGGTTGTTGGCCAACCTGACCACACACGCTGGGAGTTCACTCAGATTGATGGCGGCGTCATTGCACAAAAGATTGACGACATTGATGGTGCTGGCACCCGCGACGATGGGACACTCTTCGGTGACGCCCCTGCTCACTGGGCATTGGTGGCGGGGCCCGGAGCGACGCCGCGGGAACTAGCTGATTTGAAGTTCGCTTGGAAAGCCATCCGCGCCGTCAAATCAAATGCAATTCTGGTTGCGAAAGATGAGGCCGCGGTCGGCGTTGGAATGGGACAGGTCAATCGCGTTGACTCAGCCAAGTTAGCGGTGGAACGCGCGAACACTCTTGACGAGGGGCGAAATCGTACGGACGGTGCCGTCGCCTCGTCCGACGCATACTTCCCCTTCCCAGACGGACTTGAAGTTCTGATTAATGCAGGGATCACGGCAGTTGTTTGCCCCGGCGGCTCTATTCGTGACGCTGAAGTGATCAAGGCTGCGAAGGCCGCCGGGATCTCCCTCTATTTCACGGGAACCAGGCACTTCTGGCACTGATATGGCTGCATGGCCGGCAGGTGCAAGATTCTTGTAACTGTCGGCCATTTTGCTTCCGCACAAACACTTAACGGCGGCAACAAACGTTACAGCGAACGTTCGACCTACTATCCAGCGAATGTTCGAC
>DAIOFF010000125.1:3356-7816 GCA_036745855.1 Scrofimicrobium sp.
GTTCGACCTACTATCCAGCGAATGTTCGACTTACCCTACAGCGAACGTTCGACCAGCTGTATAGTGACAACATGGACATAATGATTTCGCGGAACGTTTTCGATTGGGGTAACGAATTACTTTCGCATTTCCCGGCGGTAGTAATCCAAGGCGCACGTCAAGTTGGCAAGAGTACGTTCGCCTCAATGCTCACCCAGGATCGCCCACACATGTCGTTCACTCTAGACGATCCAAACACGCTCATTGCTGCACAACAGGACCCGACGTCGTTCGTGACGCAGGCAGGCACGGGCATATTGGTTATCGACGAAATTCAACGTGACCCAGGACTTCTGCTGGCAATCAAAGCGCAAATTGATGCCGACCGGCGGCCAGGAAGATTCTTACTGACTGGATCATCTGATTTACTGCGACTGTCACAAACCCCCGATTCCTTAGCCGGACGTGCAGTGACCGTGGAACTTGGCGGATTCAGCCAAGGCGAACTTCGCGGAAGGCGGGAGGATTTTGGAGCGCTCGCACGTCATCCAGACAATTTGGGTCTAGGAGGACCCAGCTCCTGGACGCGTAACGACTACATACAAACACTTGCAAAAGGCTCCTATCCAGAAGCGCAGAATCTCACAAGCCGCCTCCGTAAAACATGGTTCGACAGTTATATAAACCGCTTACTAATGCGAGATGTGGGGGATGTATCCAGGGGCTTATCAACAGATCGACTCTTGTCCGTAGTGCGACTCATCGCTGCGAATCAAGGTGGAGAGGTGGTGCAGGCACGACTAGCAGATTCGCTGGCAATGCCAAAATCTTCGGTTAATAGCTATTTATCTGCTCTTTCAACACTGTACTTAACTAACGACATACTCCCCTGGCGGGCAAACTTAACCAAACGCCAGACTGGACGCCATAAGATCTCAATCGCAGATTCTGGTCTGGCACTTCATCTAGCGAAACTCACACCTGACGTACTTGAACCCCTTACTGCGGCACCTACTCTAGGGCTCCAGTTGGAAGCATTCGTAGCAAGTGAGCTTACTAAGCAACGCGGCTGGTCAAGTGAAGAGTACGAACTCTTCCACTTCAGGGACCGAAATGGTCTTGAAGTGGATCTGGTCATCGAGTTCAGCGATGGCCACATTTTCCTTATTGAAGTGAAGGCCACTGGCACTCTTCGAAGTGAGCACAGCAAGCAAATAAAAGCGCTAGGCGCAAAACTCGGAGATCGCTTCATTGGCGGTGCAGTTCTAACACTTGTTCCAAACCGGATATCCCTGGGAGACAACGTGTGGGCCTTGCCTATATCTGCCCTCTGGGAATCATAATCGCAGACTGTTACATAACCTCGCTATGTTTAGCTTAGTTCGCAGATCACGCGGGGTCTGACTGACTTTTGTGGGCCCAATTGAACGAGAAACGCCAGCATGGTCTTCAAGTTATCGGTAAGAAATGCTTGCTACGATGCGAGACTATAGGATAAACAACTTTGAGTTTTCGTTGTTTCCGTTCACTGTGGAGGAACTCTTTTGTACAGCAAACGCGTACGCACACTGACTAGTCTCACTTTGGCCACTGCCGTCACTTTGGCAATGGCTGCCGGGGGCGCAAGTGCGCTGCCAGAAGATGCTGAGCCGTTCGAGCCGACACAATCTGGACGTGAAGCACAATCCCCGCCACCAAGTACGCCAGGGAGTCAGGCGACAACACAAGCATCGGATAGCTTGGACGTGTCTGGCACTATCTTGATAGTGGCAACCGAAAACAGCGAAGACACTTCAAGCATCAAAACGCTGCTGGCAACTGATTCTGGAGCAATGTTTCCAGTGGATGGTGTTGACTTAACCAAAGCCAAGAGTGGGGACCGTTTCGATGGGACTGCGCAGATTGATGCAGACACTGCTGAAGAAGTGAGCCGCGCACTTGACGCCGATCCAGACCTGAGTAGCACGGAGGCTCTGGCTGGTGCCGCTGGTCCCCCGGAAGAGCAAACACTCACGGTTGATGGCGTCGTTTCTTCTGATCAGCCCCCTGCGCCTGGGGGCCGCGCTGCTATTAATGCAACCCATTCATTTGACATTGTCTGGTCAGCTCCGCAAAACCCGGATATTCCCCAAACCTCCGCAAATATCCGTGAAGCTGCTGAGAAGGTGGGTGACTTTTGGACGCGAGAATCTGGACAAAAGTTTAACGGACTAGAAATCAACTCGGTCCAAAATATTCCATGGTCTGCAGAAAATTGTGATTTCACAACTGCATGGGGAAATGCTCTTACAAAAGTGGGAAAGAATCAGTCCTATTATTCAGCGCCGAACTCTGGTCGCCACTTATTGTTTGTGATTCCAGATAGAAACGTCTGTGGCAATGACATCGGCTTTGGACTTTTCGGTTCGTCGGCGGCTTCTGGCGGACTCACCTGGGTGACTCTGCCAGAGCTGGTTCCAGCCGCGTGGACCCAAAATATTGCTCACGAAATAGGCCATAACCTGGGGCTTAACCATTCGAATGTCATGAGGTGCAATCCGCCGCGGCAAGACGCCCCAACGGGAACAAGTGCAGATTTGGCGAAGTATGGCTGTGAGTCATTCGAATATCACGATGTTTATGACGTGATGGGTTTTGAATGGTCCGGTGGAAATGATTTTTCCGAGGCCATCCCATCTAACGCTTCCCATTTGGCCGCTTTGAATGTTTTCCATAAAGCTAGGCTTGGTGCCCTGTCGCGAAATGACATGCCGCAAGTGAGTACAAAGAAACGAAATGAGACATTTACTTACACTATTCGTGGTGCCGGATCTGGATCAGGTTTGCGCGGTTTAGAGTTAGTTGACCCCCAAAATGGCCAGAAACTTTATGTAGAATACCGCGACGGCAAAGGCATTGATGCTGGCAGCATTTATACTCAAACGACACAAAATAACTGGGTGTGGGCTAATCCATCCATGCCTCAACCTGGTGTGCGTATACAACGTGCGTTCATTGGAACCGCAATCGATAATGCGACGGGCGCGATTCGACCCGCGCCTCAGTGGCCTGCTTCTAACACGATTGCAAGGGACTTTTACCCGAATGCTGATCCTGGTGCGGACTGGTTCGGCAAAGGCCACACGTTCACTGGGCATGCTTCTGTGAACGATGTTCCTGGTGTCAGCGTCAAGGTTTTGGACATAACTAGCGCTGGGGCTAAGGTGCAGGTCAAGCTTGATACCGGCCTATTTCCCTTCAAAAAGGTTCCAGGTGTAAAGGTCACCGGAAATGTTCGCCTTGGTAATACGCTCACGGCCGCTGGGGTAGACGCGAAAGCGTGGACTCCAGCGCCTTCCAAAGTTGCCTACCAGTGGCTTCGAGATGGAAAACCCATTAATGGGGCTACCGGAGCCAAATATAAGGTAACGCGGGCCGACATCGGGAAAAAGATTACTGTGCAGGCCACTGGTTCTAAGAAAGGATACGAGACTCAGACCGTTGTTTCGACCCCTGTGGTTCCAAGCAGCCTGAAGATTTCGCGCGTTGGTGGCAGTGACCGCTATGAGACCAGCGCCCAAATCCTAAAATCTTTCCCAGCAGGTCAAAACACAGTCTATGTGGCATCTGGCGCTGATTTCCCAGATGCTTTGGGTGCCGCAGCTATTGCTGGGAATAAATCAGCTCCCCTTGTTTTGCTGCCAAAGAATGGCGTAGTTTCACGATCTGTAAAGGCTGAAGTATCACGACTTAAACCAAAAACTCTTATTGTGGTTGGCGGACAAAACTCTGTGCCTGATTCAGTCGTAAACCAGATAGCAAACAATGGAACAAAAGTTAGGCGACTACAAGGAAATGACCGCTATGCGACGGGTCGTAACTTAGTGGCTTCGTCCTTTAGAAATGGGACTAGTGAAGTTTTCATCGCAACAGGTAAGTCATTTCCGGACGCATTATCGGCCTCGCCAATCGCAGGTTTACGCGGCGCACCAGTGCTTTTAGTGGATGGCAGCCAAAATCAATTGGACGCGTCCACTTGGGAAACTATTGCCAAATCGGGTGCCACAAAAATATGGTTGATTGGCGGTAGTGGATCAGTTAGTGAAGGAATAAAAGGACAACTACAAACTACCTATTCAGTTGAGAGAATCGGCGGCGAAGACCGCTATAAAACCTCAGAAAAACTGAATGCTCGTTTCTTTGCCACAGGAAGCAAGGCACCATCACGCTTCTATTGGGCGTCAGGGGGCAACTTTGCCGACGCGCTAGCCGGAGCTCCGGCTGCTGCCCGCGATAAAAGCCCGCTTTATGTGGTCAAGAAAGACTGTGCCAATGCGTCAATCGTATCCAGACTTCAAAACGGAGACACCGGGGATCTATTCCTTCTGGGAGGCTCATCAACACTCAGTCGATCAGTTGAAGCCCTGCACAAATGCGGGTAAGTCCCCCACGCTCACGCATGTCATCAACTAAATCCCTGAAGCCCTAGACAAGAGACTGTG
>DAIOFF010000126.1:0-7807 GCA_036745855.1 Scrofimicrobium sp.
AAAACGCGTTTTCTAGCTACCTTGCCAATCGGACTTATAGTCATGACACTTTCCATGGTGTCTGCCTGGCAATTCCCCGGTTGGCAATGGGTCGTGGCAGTACTTGCTTTTCCAGTTATCACATGGGGTGCCTGGCCTTTCCATAAGGCTGCTTTCCGGGCTGGCCGCCACGGGTCCACCACTATGGACACGTTGGTGAGCCTTGGCGTAATGGCCTCGTCAATATGGTCCTATTGGGCACTTTTCTTTGCAGGCGGCGGACATATTGGCATGAAAATGTCCATGTCGCTGGTACCACGCATGAACAACGGACACGCTGAGCTTTACTTTGAAGCGGCAACCATGATCGTAGTGTTTTTGCTTGGCGGACGCTGGGCTGAATCCGCATCCAGGTATCGCGCTGGCGACGCACTCCGTTCCTTGCTGAACTTGGGCGCGAAAGAAGCCACGCTGGTTACCGAAACTGGGGACCGCGTAATCCCCGCATCAGACCTGCAACCTGGAGACATCTTCCGCGTGGCACCTGGTGAGAAAATCGCGACCGACGGGACCATTCAAACTGGAGCTTCCGCCATTGACGCATCACTTTTAACTGGCGAATCTTTGCCAGAAGACGTTGAGGTTGGCGACGAAGTAACCGGCGCGACGCTCAATACTTGGGGTGCACTCACAGTGAAAGCATCGCGCGTTGGGGCAGACACGACACTGGCGCAAATAGGGCGGTTAGTGTCCGAAGCGCAAGCCACAAAAGCACCGGTTCAGCGTTTGGCAGACAAGGTCAGCTCCATATTCGTCCCAGCAGTCATATCTATATCTCTAGTCACATTAGTGGTTTGGTTGCTACTGGGATCGGGCGCGCAGGCCGCCTTCACAGCCGCGGTCTCAGTGCTGGTGGTTGCGTGCCCATGTGCACTTGGGCTTGCGACACCAACTGCTTTGTTAGTTGGATCAGGACGCGCCTCAAAACTTGGCATTATCATTCGAAATGCTGAAGTACTTGAACAAAGTCAACGCATCAATGTGGCGGCGCTAGATAAGACTGGCACAGTGACGACGGGACATTTGTCTGTCGAGGCCGTGGTTGGTGGCGACGAAGTTCTTGCTAAAGCGGCAGCAGTAGAACAGCATTCGGAACACCCATTAGCTAAAGCAGTGGCTGCGGCTTCAGATGCGCCCCCTGCAGCGGCTTTTTCTAATCATGCTGGTAAAGGTGTCTCTGGCATGATCGGCCCGGACCTAACTTTGGTCGGTAAGCCACATTGGTTAGAAACACACGGCCTAACATTGCCACCTGATTTACAGGCAAAACAAGACCAGTATGAGGCTTCTGGGGCAACTGTAATTGCAGTAGCAACAGTGCCAGGTTTTGAAGACACGTTTGCTGCCCGCTCCGCTGCCACTGTGCCAGAGGCCTCGCCAAAAATCCGCGTTGACATGAAAGTCGGCGGCATGACGTGTGCGTCTTGCGTGAACCGGGTGGAACGCAAGCTTGGGAAACTAGACGGTGTGAGCGCCCAGGTAAATCTGGCCACTGAAATGGCTTCGATTCTACTAACAGCCGACCACGACGACAAAGAACTTTCTGAAACTGTTTTAGCTGCCGGCTATGAACCTCAGATTCTCTCTCGACATGTTCTAACTGAGGCTACAAAAAACGTGCAAGACGGCACAGTGGGACGCGACATTCCCTCTCAGTTGCCAGGCGGGTTTGTACTTGGCCTAGTTGTGCTTCGTGACACCGTCAAAGAAACCTCTGCACCGGCAATCACAAAGATGATAGACATGGGAATCAAACCCATCCTGCTCTCTGGGGACAACGCTGCAGCTACAAAACATGTGGCTGATGAAGTCGGTATTACCGAGGTCATTGCGGGGGTCTTGCCTGAAGCCAAACAGAGCGAAATCAAACGACTTCAACAAAGCGAAGGCAAACATGTCGCAATGGTTGGTGACGGCGTAAATGACGCTGCTGCCTTGGCCGAAGCCGATGTCGGAATCGCCATGGGTTCAGGCACAGACGCAGCCATTGCGGTAGCCGACATCACAATAGTGAACTCAGACCTTGGAGACGTCCCGCGGGCCCTCCAAATCGCCCGCCGCACATTCAACGTAATTAAAGGAAACCTCTTCTGGGCATTCTTTTACAACGTATTAGCCATACCTTTAGCATTCTTAGGACTACTAAATCCCATGATTGCTGCAGCCGCTATGGCATTTTCTTCAGTATTCGTTGTAATGAACTCACTCAGACTACAAGCAGCCTAAACATCCAAAAACTTCACCAACTCTGGGGCAATGCCAATATATGTCTCTGGTCGAAGTTCCAAAAGCCTGGCCTCAGTTTCTGGGGCCAGGCCCAAAGACAACACGAACTCCCGCAAAGAATCTTCGCTAAAGCCCTTTCCTCTGGTCAGCTCCTTCAACTTCTCATAAGGCGAATCAACAGACGCAGCCCCAATAGCGGTCTCAACCCGCAAAACCTGCTGGATAGCCTCAGAAAGAACCTCCCACCGATCCGCCAAATCTGCGGCAATAACTTCAACATCAGCATCCACGCCATCAAGTCCGCCACAAATATTGTCCAGAGCAAGCAGGGAATACCCCAAAGCCGAACCAATATTTCGCTGAGTCGTCGAATCCGTCAAATCACGCTGCAACCTAGAAGTCACCAAAGTCTCAGACAAAACATCAAGCAGCCCACAAGAAAGCTCTAAGTTCGCCTCACCATTTTCAAACCGAATCGGATTGATCTTATGTGGCATAGTCGAAGACCCCGTAGAACCCTGCGCAGACAAATCCTGACGGAAATACCCAAGAGAAATATACGTCCAACAATCAGTCGCCAAATTATGAGCTATTCGATTGAAATGAGCAACAACCGAAAACAGTTCAGCCATCCAATCATGGGACTCAATCTGAGTCGTAAGCGGATTCCACGTGAGCCCTAAATGCTCCACAAACTCACGCGATATCTCTGGCCAGTCAACCTTTGGCAATGCCACAACATGGGCCGAAAAAGTACCAGTTGCCCCATTAAACTTCCCCAAATACTCGATATTATCCAAAGCCTTTAACTGACGGGATAACCGATGGGCAAAAACCGCCATTTCTTTACCAAGCGTCGTCGGGGTAGCAACCTGACCATGCGTACGTGCCAACATTGGCAAATCAGCAAACCTCTTCGCAAAAGTCTCCATCCGCGAAACTAAACCGCAAGCGGCAGGCCTCCAGACCTCGGCAACCGCCCCCTTGACACAAAGCGCATACGACAGATTATTAATATCCTCTGACGTACAAAAAACGTGGACCAGTTCCAGTAAATCAGGACGAACCTCATTCAAACGGGAACGGAGCAAATACTCAACCGCTTTCACGTCATGGCGCGTTTCCTTCTCAAAAGCAGCCAGCTCAGACCTAGTTGAGCTTGAAAAGTCACTAGGCACAGCGCGAAGGAACTCTGCATCACTAGACGAAAGCGCAGAAAGCCCCGGATATATTCCCTTCTCAAGTGAGAAAATGAGCCATTCCACCTCAACAAAAAGCCGCGCGCGGTTCAGTGCCGCCTCAGAAAGAAACGCAGTCAGCGAAGCGGTCTGCCGCCGGTAACGACCATCAAGAGAAGAAAGGGCCTCGTCATCAATAGGACTCACAGGGAAATTTACTGTCATAGATAGATTATCCCGCGCTTTTCAAATAACTGGCTGCCACTTCCACACACTGGCCCACATACCCACCACCGAACAGGTAAGAATGGATTACAAGAATGTGCATCTGATGAAGTGCCACACGATCTTCCCAACCAGATGCGAACTGGGACACACTTTGATATCCATCGATTATCTTCGACAAGTACGGCGCACCAAACATGTGAAGCGCCGCAATGTCCTCTTCAGCGTGACCGCCTTGTGCAGCCGGGTCAATGAGTGTTGCGCCATCAGGGGTCCACACCACATTACCGCTCCAAAGATCCCCATGCGTGCGGGCATAACCCTGCACCCCATCAGGTTGTGGATGATCTAACTGCCCAGAATCCAAAAGCCCACAAAAAGCCTTCAAAACCTCCAGATCACGCCCCCAAAACGGACGCAAATACGGCCTCACCCTGTGCTTTGCATAAAAAACGCCCCAACTGCCATGCAGATTTGGAAGCGAAAGCGGTGCCATCCCCATCCAACCATCACCAGTAAACCCTGGTGGAGGGCTACCCAACCCATCCGCACCCGACCGATGCAGCCTAGCCAATCCCTTGCCAAACTCCCACGCCGCCTTCGGCGTCGGACGCGTGGTTACAAGCATTTCCTCCTTAATCCAAGAAAGTCTTGCCTCCCTCACTTTCACCACAGGGCAAGCATTAGCGGAAGACAGCCAAGCGAGCCCTGCCGCCTCATACGCAATCTGTCCGGGAGTATCCGGATTCTCCGTCTTCACAAACTCATCCACAGTTCGATTGTGCGCGGTTTTCCACAAGTTTGCTACCTCTCAGTTTGCGCGCCACCGTTATTGCCATACATTTTCGCCATGGCACCAATGACACTTATGGCGGCAGCGATAACCGCAACCTCAAATGCTGTCGATGCAGACGCGTCGGCCCAGGCAGCCACCCATAACCTGACAGCATCCACGCCCGAAGGTTGGACAGGAACGGCGGCAGCGGCAGAAGCCGCAAAACGCGATGCACTGGCCCTTGACGTATCAGCCGCCAGCGCACTTACAGGAACCGCAGTAACAGCCTGCGAAAACTACCAGATTTGGATTCAAACGAACGGATAAGCAACCAATGCCAAGCAACGTGTGGGTTTTCAACCAAGAAACAAAAGTCGACACTTCAGTCCTTGACAACTCAAATAAGCAACTACGCCTTGCCATAGAAGAATGGCAAAACTGTGTGGACCGACTATCAGGCTCCAAGAATGCTTTAGCTTCTGCCTGGTACACATTCATTTTTCCAGAAAGCGGTGTGCTATTCCTGGAGGCAAGTCAAGCTGTTACAGATGCTCACACTGCATATTCGGCAATTCTACAAAGTGCGCGCGAACTCTTATTTTGGCGTGAACGCGCCATTCAGCTCTATGACCACGCCGAATCAAAAGCAATCTCACTTGCCCTTGCATGTATGCAAGCAAGTTATGCTGCCTGCCTTCCAACGTCCGCGTCCCCACTCAAAGCATTCTCCACAGACCTGGACATTTCCACCCTAGCTCAAGGCATATTCATCGGAAGGCGGCTCAAAAACCCCGTAGCTGGAATCATCCAACACTACCAATCATTAATCCGATTCCTACTCCCATGGAAGAAATCCATCGAAAATGTTGGAATACGCGGCGAAAATGGCGAAGTAAAAGCAAAATATTCCAAAGGAAAATGGACCTTTGAAAAACTCGAGAACTCTTCAATTACCCCGCCGCCGCGCCAGACCCCAACCAAAACACCACTAACACTTGCAGACACCGTGAAGTCACTAGACGGATCCCAAAAATACGGACAAGTGCGAATACTTGAACATAATGGCCCAGACGGTCGCTCTTGGACTGTGCTAATCAACGGCACCAAAACCCTGGCCCCCGGAACCCCAAACCCACAAGACATGACAACAAACATGAACGAACTTGGAAAAGAATCCTCAGTTCAACAAGGCGCAGTACTTGCAGCAATGCAAATGGCTGGGATTGGCTCCAGTGAACCCGTCGAGTTCGTTGGCCACTCCCAAGGCGGAATCGTCGCCCAAGGCCTAGCAGATAACTCCCAAGTCAAAAATGGATACAACGTAGTCGCCGTTGCGACACTTGGCTCACCGAAACGTCCAGGAAACAGCCACCCCAACTCTCTGGCACTAGTAAACGTCGAAGATTTCATTCCAAACCTAGGTGAGCCACACGACGGGACAGTGATTTACTACGAAAACACTGACCGCGGCAAGCCCCACGACATTTTGAACTATGCCGAGGCCGCAAGGCTAGCTGAAGCAGAACCCGCAGGTGCAAGCTGGGCAAACAAACGGGCAACCGAACTTCACCTCAGCGACAAAACCACAACCAAAGTTCACACATACAACACAGAAAGAATGTTCTAACGTGACCGCGGCTTAATAATCGCATTTACTATTGAAGAAACAAATGCAACGATGATCGCTGCAAAAAACATAGACTGCCACGAATCAAACTCAAGCGGCGTCCCAAACCAAACAGAAATACTCGAAGTAAGCCAAAGCATTAGCCAGTTAGTCACAAGAGCAAACAAACCAAAAGTAAGCAAGTAAAGAGGAAAAGCCACAACCTTCACAATTGGCTTAATCAAAGAGTTAACAAGCGCCAAAATAGCCGCAATAGCTGCCAAGTACGCCCAAGCATGCCATGTTTCACTACCACTTGGAACTGAGATTCCCGAAACCAGTTGCACAGCGATCCAAAGCCCAGCCATGTTCGCCACGACCCTAAACAAGAACCCCTTCATCAGTCAAAAACCACAGTCGTATTGCCATTCAAAAGCACACGCCGCTCAGCATGCCACCTGACAGCCCGCGACAAAACCCGACGCTCCACATCCTGACCTTGCGCCACCAAGTCAGCCACCGAATCCGCATGACTCACGCGAATAGTGTCCTGCTCGATAATAGGCCCCTCATCCAAATCAGGCGTGACATAGTGTGCAGTAGCTCCAATGATCTTAACCCCGCGCGCATGTGCTTGGGCGTATGGGCGAGCCCCCTTAAAAGAAGGCAAAAACGAATGATGAATATTAATGATTCTTCCTTGCATAGCCCGGCAAACTTTGTCAGACAATATCTGCATATACCTTGCCAAAACAACTAACTGCGCGTCGGCCTCGTCAATAATCGACAACAACTTCTCTTCAGCCGCAGCCTTCTGATCCTTCTTCACAGGCAAAAAATGAAACGGCACCCCATAAAACTCTGCCATTGATTCAAGATCAGGATGATTTGCCACAACACCCACAACCTCAACCGGAAGAGTACCCTCCCGCGCCCTATAAAGCAGGTCAGACAGGCAATGCCCCTCCTTTGAAGCCATGATCAACGTCTTCACTTTCTCCCCAGCAGGCGTCAACTGCCAGTCAAGCGACAAAGCTTCGCCGACCTCAGTCATGCTTCGCACAAGCCCCTCATAATCATTCACGCCCGCAGCGTGAACACGCATATGAAACTTTTGCGAAGACAAATCGCCATACTGTTGGGACTCCAAAATATTCCCACCAGCATTCGCAATAGCACCCGTGACAGCGTGGACAATGCCTGGCCGATCCGGGCTAGAAAGCGTCAAAACTAGTTCGTCCATGATTCGAGCCTACGATAGTCTTTCAGCCCAATGCCTTCAGGTCCGAAGGCAGAGCGCCCTCCCGCCTGCCATCCAACATATGCGTATACCCGTCATCTGATAATCCGCTGAAGAAAAGGGAATTCGGCCTACGCGGCGGAGCCACCAAAGAGACTTCCATCCCCTGATTTTGAAGTTCATTGCAGGATTAAATGGACATATAAGTTATGCAGTCCGTAATGCCTCATGACGCCCATGTTGTGTGTCAAGGCGGCATGGGGGTGGCGCGAATCATGGCGAATGCTGACGCGTGTTTGTGTCCTTTGCATCCGCTGTGGCTGACGCGTTTTGATTTGATTGAGGTCGGGACTGGGTAAAGAGAGTGATTGACTACGATCGTTTCAACTTTATAGGCAACATCAGCGCGTTGGATGTGAAGATGAATGAGTTGGTACACCAACCGTTGGTTGACATCCCGGTGGTTTTTCATTTGCACCCTTTCTAGGTCACAATCTAGCCATTTGCTGAAAAACTAA
>DAIOFF010000127.1:0-7747 GCA_036745855.1 Scrofimicrobium sp.
GCAAAATTGGTTAGGGGATTCCAGTCTTGCAATGTGGGCTGTCACGCTTGTGGTCATCTGGCAGTTTGCCGGGTATTCCATGGTGATTTTCTTAGCCAATCTAGAAGGAATTCCCGATGAGATTATTGAAGCAAGTTATGTTGATGGGGCGGGTCCATTCAGACGATTTTGGGATATTGTTCGTCCAGAATTGGCTCCTTCGATCACGATCAACCTTATGCTCTCTATCATCGGTGGCCTGAAGATCTTTGACCAAGTTTGGGTCATGACCAACGGAGGGCCAGGAGGGTCAACTGAGACTCTATCGACACTGGTTTACAAGAACGCATTCCAACTTGGACACTTCTCATACGGAATTGCAATCGCATTTGTTTTGGCGATCTTGGTTGCAATCCTTTCTAGCTTTCAGTACTTCGGTCTGAATAAACAGAACGCAGAGTGAATCATGACGAAAAGATACACAGTAAAAACCTTTCTGTTAGAAATCTTGATGGTTGCGACAGCGGTGCTTTTCTTCTTGCCGGTTTATGTCCTGGTCAACATGTCGTTGCGAAAATCAAGTGATCAAGCTGGGGCACTTGATCTGCCGACAGAAGTAACTTTTGAGAACTTTGGTAATGCCTGGGTTCAGGGAAACCTGGGTAATGCTTTAGTGAACTCTACGATCGTGACCATAGTGAGTGTTGGTCTGTTGGTTGTCTTCGCGGCAATGGCGTCTTATCCGTTATCGCGGATTGGCAGTAAATGGTCAAATGGCGTTTACTTCCTGTTTTTAGCGGGACTATTACTGCCCCCACAGCTAGGGATGATCCCGCTTTATCAAACTATGCGCGACATCGGATTATTGGGAAGCGTTTGGGGACTTGTCCTCTATTACGTGGGCGTGCAGATGCCCTTTTCTGTTTTCTTGTATTCAGGTTTCTTGCGGACAATGCCGAAGGAATACGAAGAGGCGGCATCGCTCGATGGAGCCTCCCGAATGCAGATGTTCTGGAGGGTGGTGTTCCCGCTTTTGCGTCCGATCACAGGGACTGTGGTTATCCTCAACGTTCTTAATGTGTGGAATGACTTCTTGACTCCGCTTCTATATTTGAGTGGGTCTGGTCAACAAACTGTTCCAGTTACGCTCTACTCATTTGTTGGGCAGTACGTTTCTGATTGGAATCTCGTTTTTGCGGGTTTGGTTATTTCGGTGGCACCTGTATTGATTGTCTATTTCTTGCTGCAGAAAACAGTAATTCAGGGGTTCGCTAGCGGACTCAAAGGATAAATAAAAGCTTTGTGTTGATCTATACAAGGAGACACAGGGGAATTGGAGGAATCGTGAAGAAAAGTAGATTGCTATTGGGAATGGCCGTAACCGCCTCGGCGGCACTGACGTTCATGACCGGTTGCACCAACAGTCCCTCAGGCTCAGGTGGAGCAATGAGTGGCGAATCAGGAGGATCAGGTGACGCCGTCACTTGGGCATCAACCGCATCGGAAAAGGCTGCCGTAGATGAGATCGCTAAGAAGTTTACGGAAAAGACCGGAATCAATGTAGAGACGACTATTGCCGATACGGACAATTTTCAGACAACATTGCGTACTCAACTAACTTCGGGAACGGGCCCAGACGTTTTCTTTGCGTGGCCTGGGCAAGGAAATCCGATGACCATGGAGGTCTTGGTTGATGCTGGTTTGATTGCAGATTTATCGGATTATGCGTTCGCAAAAGATATTCCTGATGGGATAAAACCCGTAGCGCAGGTCGACGGCAAAACCTATATTGCTCCCCTTAATATGTCTGTCATTGGTCCTGCTTACAATATGACAGCAATGGATGAACTTGGTCTGTCAGTACCTGAAACTTGGGATGAAGTTCTTAAACTTTGCAAGGACGCGAAGGGTAAGGGTAAAGCCGCTTATTCGTTGGCAGCAGCCACCGGTTGGCAAACTCAGCTGATTCCGTTCGCTTTGGCTTCGACTCTCGTTTACCAGGCTGACCCTGATTTTGCATCCAAGATGAACGCAGGAGAGGTAACGTTTGCTGACTCTTCTTGGGTGAATGCCATGGAACAGAACCTCGAAATGGCAGATGCAGGGTGTTTCCAAGAGAACTACTTAGGGACAACTTATGAAGAGGCGCTCAAAGAGGTCTCCAGCGGATCGGCGCTTGCCTCAGTTCAAGTGTCGTCATCTTTGACAGCAATCACTGATGGTGCCCCTGAAGGAACTGAGTTCGTTTTTCAGCCTCTACCAGCAACTAATGACGCCAGTCAAACCTTTATTCCTGCAGCCGCAGGCGGCTCTTACGCTATTAATGCCAATGCAAAAAACCCCGAAGGAGCAAAGGCATTGATGGAGTACCTGACTTCCGAGGAGGGAATTGCCATATATACGGAGTTGTCTGCCTCTATCAATGCGTTGCCTGCTGGTGACATTGAGCTCAATTCCGCACTTGATCCAATGATCGCGAAGGTAGACGCCGGCGAAACCTACCCCTTCATGGACCAGCAGTGGCCAAACGCTAATGTTCAACAGACGCTATTCGAAATCACGCAGCAAATCTTAGCTGGCGATTCCAGTGCAACCGATGGGTTGTCGCGAATGGATTCGGCATTTAAGGAAGGCTGATTTAAATCAACTGATCAGAGGCCTCGTGAGTTTTCACTTGCGGGGCCTCCTTTGTCCTAGTTGCAAATATATGCAAACTTGCAATAGTATGCATTTTGTTGGTTCTATTTTGATGCAGACAGAGGTGTCCGATGATAGAGCAGTACTGGGAAAGCACATTGCCAGGTGAGAACATACTTACCCCCAGATATCAGGGGCAAAGCGATGCAAGAGTCCTAAGCCTGAATGGCACATGGAAGTTCCGACTGGGGGCAACAGCTGAAGGCGCGGGGGCAGGTAGCCAAATTTCTTGCTTTGGTTTCGACGACACAGGTTGGGATGAGATTCAAGTCCCGTCGCACTGGGTGCTTGAAGAGGTGACAGTTCCAGGAGCACAGCAAGCCGCATCATTACGCCAAACTATCGACGGTCCGCTTTACACAAATACGGCATACCCAATTCCACTTGATCCGCCACACATTCCGGTTCAGAACCCGACAGGGGACTATCGTTTGGAGTTCGAAATGCCACAGGACTGGGAAGATCCAGTCTTACGTTTTCAAGGAGCGGACTCACTGGCTGCAGTATGGCTTAATGGTGTGGAACTTGGTTGGGCGAGTGGGTCTCGACTTCCGTTTGAACTACCTGCCAGTTCGCTTAAACCAGGTACGAATGTACTTCTGGTGAGGGTTCATCGCTGGTCGGCGGGAACATATCTGGAAGATCAAGACATGTGGTGGCTTCCAGGATTGTTTCGGGATGTCGAGATTGTTGAGCGACCGACTAATGGTGTGTCCGACTGTTTTGTTCATGCTGATTTTGATCCCGACACAGGTGAGGGGATCCTGAGTGTCGACTGCAACCAAGAAGGACGTGTCTTGGTTGCAGAATTGGGAATTGATATAGGCACTGGCGAAGTTGTTAGAGTCCCCGTGAATCCGTGGAGTGCTGAAGAGCCTGTTCTGTACTCAGGAAAACTGGTGACCGAGGGCGAAACCGTCGAACTAGCAATTGGATTTCGCCGGGTAGAAATTACCGACGGAGTTCTCTTTGCCAACGGCAAGCCACTGAAGATGAGAGGGGTGAATCGGCATGAGCATGACTGGATTCGGGGAAGATCGTTAGATAAAGCAACAATGCTCCACGATGTGCAAATGATGAAGAAAGCAAACATCAATGCAGTCAGAACTAGTCACTATCCACCGCACCCGTATTTCTTGCAACTGTGCGACAAAATTGGACTGTGGGTGGTAGAAGAATGTGATTTTGAAACACACGGTTTCATTTATGAGGGGTGGGAGAATAATCCTCCAACCGTGGAATCGTGGTTTCCTGCAATGAAGTCCCGAATTAAACGGATGGTGGAACGCGATAAGAACCATCCCAGTATCATTATCTGGTCATTGGGAAATGAAAGTATGTCAGGACCAGGATTTGATCTGGTTGAAAAATGGATTCGCAGTCGGGATCCATCGCGGATGATTCACTACGAACGTGACCCTCGATTTGCTAACTCTGATTTTGCCTCGACTATGTATCCTTCTCTTGAGGCGCTAAAGAAAATCGGTTTGCGGATTGAGCCTCGCCCAAACGGCATTAGTGACGAGGAATTTGCCCGCGTTAGAGCCTTGCCGTTTTTGCTTTGCGAATATGCTCACGCAATGGGAAATGGTCCAGGTTCACTTCGCGACTATCAATCAATTTTGGATGAATATGATCGATTCTGTGGCGGCTTCATCTGGGAATGGATTGATCACGGTTTTCGCACTTTCGACGATCGCGGAAACGAGTTCATAATGCAAGGTGAGCATGTCAAAGAATATGAGCCACAAGGCGGACGATATTGCTTGGATGGTCTCTTATTTGCAGATCGCACACCATCACCTGCACTTGCGGAAGTAGCTGCAGTATTTGCGCCTGTCAAGATCGACGTAAACGCGGATATGTCGGTGAATATTGCAAATAAATATCAGTTCAGCGCGTTAGATCATCTGGATTTTCACTGGTTCCTCGAATGCGATGGAGTCCTCATGAGAAAGGGGACACTGATGGTGCCGCACGTTGGTCCGGGCAGTGCCACCGAAGTGGAAGTACCTGGAGTGGTTGAGCAAGAAGATGTGCTTTCTAACCCGGGAGATTGGCGCTTACGAATCGAGGCGTGCCTAAAGTGTGAAACCTCTTGGGCCGATGCAGGTCATGTCGTATCTGTAGGCCAAGCTGAAATAGCGAGAGTGCTGCCTGATGTAGAAAGCCTCATTCCTGTTGATGTAGAAGTCACTGAGGGGTTCTTGAAAGTGGGCCCTGCCGTGTTGACAACTGAAGGAAGATTGCAAAGAATCGGTAACGTTGACGTGGGCGATATCGAAATTGACGTGTATCGGGCTCCAACAGAAAATGACCATGGCGGTGCTTTTGCAAAAGATCAAGCTTCAATTTGGCATGCTGTTGGGTTAGACCGTCTAGTTCAACGCGTTGACCATGTTGAGGTCCGGCAGTCACAAGTGATTGTCGAGGGGAGCGCGGGACCTGCGGCGCACCCGCATTCTGTTGGATTCACTTTTACATGGAGTGGATTTGAAGATTCAGCACGACTAGAGGTATCCGTCGAGTTCTTAGGTCCTTGGGATGATACTCCTTACCTACACAGAGAAATCAAACCGCCGCGTCTGGGCGTGCGGTTGTCACTTCCAGGAGACTATGAAGAAGTGCGGTGGTTGGGGATGGGGCCTGGCGAATCGTATGTGGACTCATGTGAGGCTGCATACTTTGGGCAGTTCTTTAGTTCTGTTGATGACATGCAGACGCAATATGCGGTTCCTCAAGAGAATGGTAATCGTTCGGGGACGCGATGGGCGCAGATTAGCAGAGACAGCCTACATAAGATCAAGATTTCTGGGAAACCAGATTTTGGGCTAACAGTACGAAAGTGGACGTCGCAGGCACTTGCCAAGGCTCGGACTCCGTTGGATTTGCAGGATTCTGGGCGCATTTGGGTGAACATAGATCTTGCCCAGCAGGGAATTGGTTCGGGTGCTTGTGGGCCTGAGCTCCCTGATCGTTACTTGGTTCCCAAGAAGCAAGCTTCATGGATTATTGAGTTTGAGGCAGAATAGTCAAGCTTTACGGATGATTTCAAAGTATTCATTTGGGCCGACTTGTCCGCCCTTGAGCGCAATCTCAAGTCCATCAATACGGGGGTTATTAGAAAGCGCTTTACAAATGGTTAGGTTGTCACTTGGGTTTGCGGCAATTTCAAGTGAACTGGCACCTAACAGCCGCATGATTCTACTGGAAGTGTCACCTCCGCAGATAGCGACTCGGTAGCAAGCCCCTGCATTGATGACATCTTGGATTGCCGTGGCCAACAAGTTGGTTAGGGCAACAACTGGATTGTCAGCGAAGGAGGCTTTTTCCATGGTTAGGATTACTGAGTTCCCAGATCTTAGGGACATTATTGCTTGAGTTGTCACAGGAGGGATTTGCTGTGCTTTCCAGGGCAGTTCAAAGTGCTTCCATCCTAAATCGATGGCAGCCGCAATTTGCCGCTGTGTTTGCGCAGACTGGCTGCCAGAAACTGCCAGCATCGGCATCCCTCGGTTTTGGAGCTTTGTAGCTACTGGTTGCGCGACTTTTTTCCCGATTGCTGAGGCGATGGCTAAAGTCATTCCGCCTGAGCCCATGACGAACCTTGGTGATATGACAGTAGAATCCACAATCGCGTTTCCAACGATTTCGAGGTCACTTCCAGATACCGCATCCATAACTACGCCAGCGCAATTCGACGATCCGAGTGTTTTTGCGACACGATTCACCGAGGTGTAGGTGTCTACCGTAATAGACCCAATTGGAATATCGGTTTGCTTCGACAAATGAATCGTCAAGTCGGATTCAGTCATCGGAGTTGATGGATGATTTGCCATAGTTGGTTGTCTGTCTAAGCGATAAATTGTCCCATTTTCACGGGCAAAGTGGTGGGCAAACGCCGTGAATCTTCCAAAGTCTGGTTGGGCAAAAAGAATTGGTATTGGTTGAACTCCAAAAAAAGACCTTCCGATTTCGAGAACGCGGCCTAGGCTACCGACTGTTGGTGAGGAATCGGCGGTTGAACACGTCTTGTATTGAACGAATGCTGGCGCTAAAGAGCCCAGTGCCTCGAACGCGGTTACAACTTCGCGGTCGAGTTCGTCGCCAGAAAGTGAACGAGCTATCCCTGCAATACCGACAGCGTCAACTGGGAATCGGCTTAGCTCACTTGAGTCCACGAGGGCATGATCGAGATAGAGCCGACTTGACCATCCTGCTCGTGAGAGCTGAAGCAAGACATCAATGCTTCCCGTAAAGTCATCGCCATAAAAGGCAAATGTGGGAGCCATCCTGGCTTTCTCCTATCCAAATGCTGCGACTGCTTCCCGTAACGCCACGCTGTGGCCGACTGCTTCCTTCAATGAAATGCCACGTTCGGCGGCCGCCCAAGCATCACGCATGCTAGCGACGCCCGCGGCTGACCCCAGTGGATGCCCATGAATGCCGCCTCCAGCCAGCACTAGCATATCGGTCGTTCCAGTTGCTGCGTACGTGTCATGAGCAAGGCCCGCCCATTGTCCTGATGAAAGGACCGGAACGGTAGGTGTCAACCCAAGCAAAGGTGTGCGGACATCGTTGATTGCTTTTAGTACTTCGGCATCAGTTTCATAGAACTTATTGCTGATTCCATTTGTATGGAGGTGGTCGGCACCGCAGAGTCGAGCCAGCTTTTGCCAGGCCTTAAACGCAATACCTATCTGTTCTGAGCGTCCAAACGAACCAAACATGGTGCGGTGCGCATGAATCGGTAATTGACTGTAACTGCGCAGCTCTTCCAGTCCTGCCAAACCAATTAGGTTTACGCAGGCCATCACGCATGTCCCGCCTGCTTCCAGTACCAGGTCGTGGTTTTTACGCATGGTTGCTAGGTCATCCGTAATATTGAACGCGTACATGGGTTTTCGACCAGTGCGGTCGGCGTATCCGTCCAGAACTGGCATGACAGCGCGTATTCTGGCTTCCAAGGGAGACTTTGGACCATTGCCTTGGAGCTCATCGTCTTTAATGAAATCGATTCCGGCATCAACGAGTTCGGTCACTAAAGCGGTTAACTGGTCGATTGTCAGGC
>DAIOFF010000128.1:0-7724 GCA_036745855.1 Scrofimicrobium sp.
CCCGTCGGGCCAGCAAGCCCGAGTTCACTTCGACACTGGAACGAACAAGTCGTACATTCTGCACTCAGTACGGCTCCCCAAAAAATCTCTGAATTGGTAGCCCGAACTGGGCTTACACCACCAGCTGTCGGGGAAGTCTTACGCGGGCTTGAGGAAAAAGGCTGGGCAAAGTCCAGCGAACCCACTGGGGGTGGCCGCGGGCGCCCAGCGCAGTATTTCACCCTCCAGATGCCAAAGGGTTGCGTCATTGGCGTTGACATAGGAGCACACGCGATTCGTCTTGTGGCGCTAGATCTTTGGGGAAAAGTCCTTGGCACTGCGGAAGACCGCCTACATGAAGGCGCGAATGCGGTTGAGCGCAAGCAAATGATTCGCGAAATCGCAAACACTCTTCTGGAAGAAACCGGCTCTTTACCTATCTGGTCTACAGTCATAACTGTTCCAGGCCAGGTTTCTTCAGACGGAATAATCGTCAACTCAATTGTTTTGCCAGAATGGATGGGAAAGAGCCCAGAGTCTTTATTTGGGGACGTATTCAAAAGCCCCGTTTATTTTGCAAACGACGTCCGCTCAGCCGCTTGGGCGGAGCGAAAAGTTGGTAGGGCCCGCGGCTACGCAGATATCCTTTTCGTGAGATTAGGGAGGCGGCCATCCCTAGGCGTTGTGATTGGTAATACAATTCGGGTGGGGGCGACGGGCTTTTCAGGCGATCTATCCAAGAACTCTTTACTTCCGTCCGAAGAACACATGGACTGGTTCAATGCGTATCCAGCGGATGACCGTTTAGGCCACGCAACCCGGGCTGCACTACAAGGTGATTCAGACGCAATAGACGCTGTGGTCCGCTACATTGAGAGCATTGCGCCCGCACTGAGTTTGGCCATCGCAGTAGTTGACCCTGAGATAGTTGTGATTGGGGGCCCACCAGCACCTCTGGCACCTTACTATCTGCCCCAGGTCATTGAAACGGTGAAGAATGAGGTCCTCGATTCCCCTATTATCGTGGCCTCAGATCTCGATCAGTTCTCGTCAGCGCTTGGCGGAGCACTCATAGGGATTAAGCGAATCAAGGACCTACTTTTGTCCCCAGACCACGGTGCAGGCGCATTCACACTGGAGAACTTCCACACCGTTCTTGCCCATCAAAGCGACGTCAAGGTTGAGGTCTAAACGCTGTTAGCCTCTCTATATGAAGGATGTTCTCAGCAAACCAGAGGCGCGCCGGATTGCAGTAAAGGCTGCAGGGCTTCAGGCACAGCGCCTTGGGGGTTCTCCTAGAAGGATTGCAGGGACTTTGCGACGTCTGGGCGCAGTCCAGATTGATTCAGTCAATGTCTTCGCGCGTAGCCATTACATGCCTTTGTTTACGCGGCTTGGGAACTATGAAATGTCGGACCTGGACCGGCTAGCTTTTGGTGGGGACTCTGGTTTCACTGAATATTGGCCGCATTGTGCGGGGATTATTCCTCTAGAGAATCGCCCATTGTTTGCATTTCGAATGAGGGAGTTCGAACAGTCTATTGCCAAGGAGGATTCCTGGTATTACTCGCATCCCGAAGTCATCAGGTGGGTGAAGGATCAGCTTCGCGCCCGCGGTCCGCTTACCGCTGGGGATTTGGAGGAAAAGCCACGCACCCGGGGACCTTGGTGGGATTGGTCTGATTCTAAGCGCGCCCTTGAGTCTTTGTTTTATATTGGCGAGGCCGTGGTAACCCGCCGCGAGAATTTCCGACGTGTTTATGCACTCACCGAACAGTCCATTCCCGCCCACGCTCAACGGGCTGTACCAAAAGATGAGGCGTTTCGTGAGTTGATGCGGATAGCGGTAAAGAATCATGGCATTGGCACGCTTTCTCATTTGGCGGATTTCTTTAGGCTCAAGGCATCTGACGCTAAGGCACCGCTTCGTGAACTGGTGGAGGACGGGGAAGTTATTGAGGTTTCCATAGAGGGGGTACCGGCTTTTATAGATGCGAAGGCAGTGTTGCCTCGCAAAACAAATAATGTGGCACTGCTGTCTCCTTTTGATCCGCTTATTTGGCATCGTGGTCGAACGCTTAGTTTGTTTGATTTTGAGTATCGGATTGAGATTTATACACCCAAACATAAACGCGAATATGGATACTATTCTTTGCCTGTTTTGGTTGATGATCGCGTGCCGATCCGGGTTGATCTGAAGGCTGACCGCAAGCGGGGTGTCCTCATGGTGCAATCGGCGTGGTGGCATTCTGATGCGATTCCGGGGCAGGACGGCGTGCGCATTGCTGAAGAGTTGCGTTTGGCGGCCACTTGGCAGCGCTTGAGTGAAATATCGGTTGGGACCTGGGGGGACGCGGCTGATGCTTTGGCAAGTGAGCTTCATGCTGTGCGGCATGACCGTTTTTAAGTCATCCTCATAGGGGTTGATTTCACATATGCGATAATTAACACGAAAATTTCGTGTTTAAGGAGGAGGCCGTAAATGGACGCACTGCAGGCGGCGGTGATTGTTTCCTCTGATCGCTGCGCTTTTGGGTTACAGACAGATACGTCGGGAGCTTTTCTTCAAAAGCAGGTTCAAGGCCGCAGTTACCTTTGTGCCTCACCATTGATTGTCCCTGACGAAATGGAGGCCATTTCGGATGCGATTAGCGCGGCGATTGGCTCAGGTTCGCGTCTGATCATCACGGCAGGAGGCACCGGGGTTGGCCCGCGAGATGTGGTACCTGAGGCGACCTACCAGTTTATTGAGCAGCCCCTGCCTGGAATATCGCAATACTTGATGAATATTTCGCTGGGTCAAACCCCACTTGGCGCGCTGAGTCGCGGACTTGTGGGACTCACTGGGGCACGTCCAAAGGCATTAATTGTGAATCTGCCAGGTAGCTTAAATGCCGTTCAATGTTTAACTAATCCGCTTTTGGATTTACTTCCGCATGTCTTTTCCCAAGTTGATCGCGTCCCTAATATTACGGATGGTTTTGAGCCTCATGAGATCTGAAAACCAAGTATTCGCATCTATCCAGACGGCGCCCATTGATGTGCCTTCCCTTTTGTCGTCATTTGGCACGGATGCGGATGGCGCTATCAGTGCATTCATTGGCAAAATCCGCAATCATGACCCTGAAACCGAAGACGCACGCGTGGTTGCGATTCAGTATTCTGCCCACCCAGAGGCTGAAACTATTTTGGAAAGGATTGTTTCCGAGGCCACAATGGGCGCGCCAGATGCGGCCAATATTCATGTTTTGGTTATTCATCGCGTCGGACTTGTAAAAGTTGGCGAGGTCGCATTATTGACTCTGGTTGCAGCGCCTCACCGCAGGCCCGGGATAAGCCTAGTTGGGGAAATAGTTGAGCGGGTGAAAGCAGAACTGCCAGTGTGGAAGAAACAGGTTCTTGATGATGGGAGCGAAAAATGGTCCAGGCTTCCTTGACTGCCCCCGCTAGGTCAAAACTGGTGGACACCTTCGGTAGAGTCCACCGCAGTATGCGCATTTCTATCACCGACAAATGCCAGCTCAGGTGCACATACTGCATGCCAGCAGAGGGCCTTTTGTGGATGAAGCAGTCAGCACTTCTGACTCCAAATGAGATATTTGAAATTGCAAGGATTGCGTACAGCGCGGGTTTCCGGGAGTTTCGAATTACAGGCGGTGAGCCACTTATTCGCCCAGATATTCAAGATATTATTCGCCGCCTTTCATCTCTTTCTACGCCTGAAGACCCTGTAGACATCTCTATGACCACAAATGCAGTCCTATTGGATCGGTTTGCCGGCCCACTAAGAAACGCCGGTCTTGGGCGGCTAAACGTCTCATTAGACACTCTTGATCCCAAAAGATATAAAGAGCTAACTCTTCGTGATGATATTGACAAGGTTTTCTTGGGCCTTCGCGCAGCTAGGTCCGCGGGGATAGAGAGAATCAAGATTAATACCCTTTTGATACCAGGGGTCAATGATGATGAGGTATTGCCGCTGGCCGCTTTTGCCCTAAAGAATGATTTTGAGCTTCGATTCATTGAGCAAATGCCATTGGGGCACGCCAAGTGGGACTCATCTTCCATCATTACGCAGGCCGACATTTTGTCCGAGCTCTCTGCGCGTTACACTCTGACGAAGCTCCCAGGCCGCGGCAGTGCGCCGGCCGCCAGATGGCAGCTTAATGAGGGTCCCGGCACTGTAGGAATAATCGCTTCCGTGACAAATCCATTTTGCAAAGATTGTGACCGCCTTCGGCTTTCAGCTGACGGGAAGCTTCGCACCTGTCTGTTCAGTGATGTTGAGACCGATTTGGCCACGCCTTTGCGAGCGGGTGCCACTGATGAAGAATTACTGGAGATAATGTCCCGCGCTACTTTAGAAAAAGGAGCTGGCCACGCCATCGGAAAAGCCGCCTATGTGCGACCCAAAAAAGGAATGAGTCAGATAGGCGGCTAATGACCGTTATTTAGCTTTGCCGCTATCCCCCCGCAAAGGGAGGCAAAACATCAACAACCGCCGCGCGTTCAATCGATTGATTGCGATCCGTTGTTGCCAAGCCATCAACTAAATAACTTGACGCAAGCAAACCGGGAAGAATCGCGTTTCCATAAGCAACAGTTAGGTATTCTTCAAGGTCTTTTAATACATCAAACCTCGGTAGAACTTCCTCCTCTTTTCCCGTTGCCTCAGATATTCCCCCAAAGTAGCGAACCCGAACACTCATTCTTTCCCCTTGACCGCTTGCTTTTCAATCTCAGCAATCACTTGATCTAGGTTTCCGTACCCGCCCTTTGCAAGCACGTACCCAGCCAAGAATGAAGATAATGGCGCTGCAGGCCTAGCCTGGTTGTGCGCAACAACGCCAGTCATATCCAGTAGTTTTTCTGGGACAAAATCTGATTCCGGGACGCCCAAGGTATCCGCCACCTGCCGCGCCCATATTTCCCAGCTTTCAAGTTCTTTTCCACCCATATTTTTCCTTATCTCTTGTTTTCACCCATGCCATATCATCTGGCGTGTCAATGTCTTTGGTTAAAAAGTCTGATAGCGGCTCATGCCGAAGTCTTCCACCCCCCAGGAAAGATCGCACCGATCTTTCGTGACCTGACCCCACATTTTCACATACACCTCGTAAAAAAACAATGCTATATATACCTAGCAAATATTGAGCATAACCATCGTGATCTTCGGCAACAATGCCGTCGACGCCCATCTCTTGCCCGCCAAGTCGCCTGATTGCTTCAGGCGCACCGGGCACATCGCACGCGACAATGGCTACGCGTTTAATATTACCGCTTTGAATGGCCCGCAGTCCCGCAACAATCCCAGCAACTGGACCACCAAACGGCGGGTCCTCTAAAGTCCGCACAACATTTCCAGGCGGTTTTCCATCAAACGCGCATTCGAACGTGTCCTTCGGCGCCACGACCACGATGGGGTCCGCATTTTTCACCGCCTGCACAGCATTTTCAAGCATCGTTACGTCAGTTAGCTTGACGATTGCTTTGTTTTTGCCGAGGCGACTTGACCGCCCACCCGCAAGGACAATAGCCGCAAGGTCACCCACGTTCAGTCCCGCCTCCAGCACCCGCGCTTGCCCCCAATTTTTTCTTCAAGCCACACTCTTTCTATGTATGCATGCGGATCCATGCCTTTTACCATGTCAATCCCAGTTAGCGCCGCGCAGCTGGCACCTGTTAGGGCTTCCATTTCGATTCCAGTTTGGTCAGAAGTTTTAACGCGAACCCGAATGAGAATCGAATCTTCGTTTAGCTCGATAGTGACATTTGCACCATGAATGCTTATTGGATGCGCTAGTGGGATGATTTCGGGTGTTCGTTTTGCGCCCATAATCGCAGCAACGCGCATTACTGCCAGCACGTCACCTTTTTGAGCCGCCTGAGTAGCAATAGCTTCAATAGTGGCCGGAGCACAACGAACTATTGCTGATGCAGTAGCTTCCCTGTACCCCTTATCTTTTCCATGAATGTCAACCATATGGACTTCACCAGCATCATTTAGATGCGAAAAAGGATTGTTTGCCTCAGTCATCAAATCCACATAACTTTCACCGCTTGGCCCATTTGCACTTTGTCTTTACCAGGCTCAACCACAGCTAGGGCTTGCGCGGAGGCCAGTGATGTCACCAAATGTGATCCAGAACCTCCGGCATTTGTTGGCGTGGCAATAAGGGAACCGTTTTCTTCCATTTCTATTGAAACCGGTGTATATTGCCGCCTATCTTTTGGGCATTTCCAGTCCGCACCCGCACGGGCAGGGACGTATAAAGTCGGCGACAAAACTTCCCTCGCGATTGTTTTTATGAATGGCTTACCAAACAGATAAAAAGACACAAAAGAACCAACAGGATTACCTGGGAAAGCCAAAACCGGAGTATTTTTCCATTCCGCTATCCCCTGAGGTTTGCCAGGTTGAATAGCGACCCTTGTAAACCAGGCACCACTACTGCCATCAAGCAGGTTTCGCACCACATCATATTTGCCGACACTGACCCCACCACTAAGCAAAATGACATCATTTTCCAAAGCGGCTTTATCCAAGGCACCCGCCAAGTCCTCGGACAAATCAGAACTAGCCCTATAGCGGCGCGCATTAGCACCGAACTTTTCGACAAGGGCAGCCAGCATGTATGAGTTCGATTCGAAGATCTGACCCAGCTTTAGTGGTGGCCCCTCCTTTAGCGTCTGCCCCGGCTCGGCTAGCTCATCCCCTGTAGAAATAACCCCAACTTTGGGGACCTGGTACACCAGAAGGTTGGATTCCCCGCATGCAGCCGCGGCCGAAATGCGCTGGGCAGACAGCCGCATTCCCCGGCTGAGCACCTTTTTGCCAGCCTGCACATCTTCACCTGGCATGCGTACGTTCGCGCAGGGTCTGGCACTGCTCGCCACGGTGACGGCACTTCCGTGGTCTTCGGTAATCTCACTTTGAACCACGGTGTCTGCGCCTTTTGGAAGAGGCGCACCTGTCATAATCCTTACGGCCTGCCCCGCCTGAATCGACAATGCGCGGGCAGACCCAGCAGGTTGATCCCCAACAACCTGCAAAGTTACGTCTTCGCCGCGCAGATCACTTCCAAGTACCGCAAATCCATCCATTGCAGAGTTCGCAAACGACGGAATGTCCGTGCCCGCAAAAACATCTTGGGCCAAAACGTGTCCAAAAGATTCTTGAAGAGGCAGTGACAAGGTGTCCGATATTGCACTGCGTCTTGCCACATCTAAAATGCGCTCCAGGTATTCCCCAGGCGGAACAGACAGCTGGTGATCTTTGCGCACACTCACTTGATACTTCCTGAAGATTCAACTGGGTACCCGCTTGCCAGCCAGGCTTCGAAGCTTCCCTTCACCAGCAAAGGGGTTGTTTGGGTTAGGCTTTTCACTATTTCTCCTGCTTGTCGCGCCCTGTCCCCTGATTGGCAATATATGTAAACCTGTCTTCCACCCGTGGCAGGCAAAACCGATATACCATTTTTTTCAGAGGGCTTTATTCTCTTTAGCGTACTTAGCGGCCGGGAAATCGCAAATGGAATATGACCGGCCTTAAACTCATCGGCCTCTCTAACATCCAGCAGTAAACTGGCTTCTTCAAATCTGGCCTCTGCAATTTCCGCACACAACTGTTCCACAGAAACCTGGGCAAACGCATTGCCCGCGAACTCTAGCCTGGGCTGACCACCTACCACCCTGACAGCGATTTCTCGGTACCTGGCATTTAGCGCGTCTATTGTGAGTACCCG